>DASTCC010000172.1:0-9870 GCA_035711465.1 Vicinamibacterales bacterium | reverse complement strand
GCTTGACCGTGCCGGCGCTCATCCCGAGCTCCTTCGCGGTGTCTTCGATGGAGCGATCCTCGAGGAAGCGGAGGCGGATGATCGTCGCGACGCGGGGATGCTCGGCGGCGAGCTGATCGAGCGCCTGGTCGAGACGTTGGAGGAACTGTTCCGGCGATTCGTCGTCGAGGGCCGCCGGCAGGTCGACGTCGTCGACGTTGGCGTGCGCCTGGCCGCCGCCGCGCTTGTCCGCGTTCCGGCGGCGCGCGTGATCGATCAGCTGGCGCTTCATCTGCGACGCCATCAGCTTCAGGAACGCCGTCCGCGACGCGAGCGTTGCCGGTTGATCCTGGAAGAGCCGCAGGTAGGCCTCGTGGACGAGGGCGGTGGGCTGCAGGGTGTGCTGGGGCCGTTCGCCGCGCATCATCCCGCGCGCGATCCGCCGCAGTTCCTGATAGGTCGCCTGGACGACGTCGTCGCCGGCGCTGGCGTCGCCTTGCCGCCAGCGGGCGAGCAGGCGCGTGACTTCGTCAGAGCGCGTCATGACCGGCCGAAGTGATACATTACGCGTCTCACTAATACAAGTGGTCGGTTTCTCGTGAAGCACGACCTCCCCAGCCGCGTTCGCGACCTCTTCCACGCCGCCGTGGCGCGGCCCGCCGTCGACCGTACCGCGTATCTCGAGCAGGCGTGCGGCGACGACGAGGCGCTCTTCAAGGAAGTCCTGGAACTGATCCGCCTCTATCGCAGCGTCGAGGAGCCCGACGCCGGCCTCAGCAAGGACCCGCTCATCGGCAAGCCGGTCGGTCCGTATCAGATTCAGCGGCTCATCGGCCGCGGCGGCATGGGCCGCGTGTATCTGGCGCGCCGCGCCGATGGCGCGTTCGATCGCGACGTGGCCGTCAAGGTGATCGAACCGGACACCGTGGACGAGATTTCGATCGGCCGCTTCGAAGAGGAGCGTCGTCTGCTGGGATCCCTGCGTCATCCGAGCATTGCGCAACTGCTCGACGCCGGCCGGGCTTCGGATGGCTTGCTGTACCTGGTGATGGAGTACGTCGACGGCACGCCGATCACCGAGCACTGCGCGACGGAGTCGCTGCCGCTTCGCGCGCGCCTGGAGCTCTTCGGCCGCGTCGCCGAAGCGGTCGCCGAGGCGCACCGCAAGCTGATCGTGCATCGCGATCTGAAGCCGCAGAACATCCTGGTCGACTCGAACGGCACGCCGAAGCTGCTGGACTTCGGCATCGCGAAGCTCGTCACCCCCGCCGGCCGTGAGGCGAGCGATCCTACCAGTCCGATGCACCGGCGCGCCACGCCTGCCTACGCGAGCCCCGAGCAGATGGAAGGCGAATCGGCGCACACCGGCATGGACATCTACTCGCTCGGCGTCATCCTGCACGAGCTGCTGGTCGGCCGGCGTCCGACGTCGGTGGCGACCGACGTGACGACGAAGGCGGGGTCGGCGGACGTGCTGCGGCCGAGCGCGGCGATGGCCGAGTATCTCGGCCCGCTCGGCGCCGCTGCCGTCAACGCCCGCGGCGTGGCGCCCGGGTTGCTGCCGCGAGATCTCGAAGGCGATCTCGACGCGATCATGCTCAAGGCGCTGTCGCGCGATCCGTATCAGCGCTACCGCAGCGCCGACGATCTCGCCGGCGACGTCCGCGCCTACCTCGGCGGCTATCCGGTGCGGGCGCGCGGCGGCTCCCGCGTCTATCGCCTCCAGCGTTTCGTCGGCCGCCACCGCGCTGTCGTCGCCGCCGGCGTCGTCGCGGGGCTGGCGCTCATTGCGGCCGCGGCGAGTCTGCTGTGGCAGTGGTCGGAGGCGCGGAGCGAACGCGACCGCGCGCGCGCCGAGCTGGCGAACGTGCGTTCGCTGGCCGACGGCATGATCGCGCTCGACGGCACGCTCGCGACCGTGGCGGGTTCGACCGACGCACGCCAGCAGCTCGCGCGCGGGCTGGCGGCGTATCTGTCGGAGGTTCGATCCGCGGACGATCCCACGGTGGCGCTGCAGACCGCCGAGGTCTACCGGCGGCTCGGCGACATCCAGGGCAATCCGAACAGCCGCAACCTCGGGGATCCCGACGGCGCGGTGGCCAGCTATCGCGCGGCGCTGGCGCTCCTCGACGGGCCCGCGGGCGCCGCCGACAGCGGCACGGACGAAGCGCGCGCGCGAAACCACGCGTCGATCGGCGACGTCCTCGCCGCCAATCGCGACTACGACGCCGCGCTCGCCGAGTACGCCACGGCCAGATCGCTGGCGTCAGCGCTCGTCGCCAGCGATCCGCAGAATGTCGCCGCGCAGACGCTGCTCGCCGGCATCCTTCGACCGATCGGCGACGTGAAATTTGCCGCGCGCGATTGGCCCGCGGCGGTCGAGGCGTATCAGGCGGCGCTCGCCATCGACGAGCGTCATGCGCTCCGCGCGCCCAACGAACCGGAACCCAAGCGGCAGCTGGCGTTGACGACTCACCGGCTGGGACGCGTCGCGCAAGCGCAGGGTCTGCTCTCCGACGCGCAGTCGGCGTACCGGCGTACGGCGGCGCTGCTCGAGGAAATCACCGGGCAGCCGGGAGTGGACACCGCGATCGTTCGCCGCGATCTCGCGCTCGCGACGACGCGGTTCGGCGCCGTGCTCGACGCCGCTGGCGATCCTCAGGGGCGCGCCGAGGTCGATGAGGGGATTCGCGTTCTGCGTGAGCTCGCGGCGGCCGACACCGCGGATGCGCGCGCACAACGCGACCTGGCCTCCGCGCTCGTCATCCGCGGCGATGTGCTGCGAGCGGCGGCGCCGGCGGAGGCGCGGGTCGCCTACAGCGAAGCGCGGCAGCTGGCGCTCGCGCTGAGCGCCGGGCGCGACGAAGCGTCGGGAGCGGCATTCGATCTCGCCGGCGTCGAACGCCGTCTCGCGGATCTGTCGCGCGGCTCGACCCGAGCCGACCTCAAGGTCTTCAGCCTCACCGACGGGCGCCGCACGCTGTATCAGCTCGGCGATCCGGCGCTGCGTACCGGCGCCCAGGCGGCCGCAGCCGGCACGGTGCCTGACGGATGGTCGAGCTACCTGCTGGTCTTCGGATCGGAGGGACCGGTGACGGTGCTGCGGGAAACGGAGCGCGCGAACGGCGCGTGGACGGTCACGCTGGATGGTCCGGCGCCGGCCCAGACGCTCCTGCTCGTCGGCGTGCCGCGGGCGCTCACCACCGACGAGATCGCGCGTCTCGCATCCGACGTCAGCGCGGTGGCTGGCCCGCGCACCGTCGACAGCGATGCGCAATTGATCTGGTCGTCCGAGGAGGTTGCCATCGAGGGCGAGCTCTCGGCGCGAGGGTTCGGCGCGCTGCCGTGGGTGCGTGCAATCCGAAAGCGCCTCGAGGCCCTCGGCCGCTCGACGATCGCCGGGCGCACGTTCTCGCTGGCCGCAGCCCGCTGATCGGATTTCAGCCTCGAACCTGATCGTACCCATCGACCCGGTCGAACCCGTAGTCGATCGTCCCCGTCTTGTCAGGTTTGCCAATCAGCACCGCGACCGAGCGCGCCACCAGCGTCAGCGTCGCGGCTGCCGGAACCGCGTAGGACTCGACTTCCGGGTGCGCGGTGTCTACGACCAGCGTCCACGTGCTGCCCGGCGCCAGCAGCGGCAACGCGAACGGGACGTCGTCGGCCGCTGCGTTGAAGAGCAGCAGCAGCGAGTCGTCGGTGACCGGCATGCCGCGGTCGGTCTCCGAGATCGCCGTGCCGTCGAGGAGCACGCCGATGGTCTGGCGGTCGCCGTCGTCCCAGTGATCGCCATTGAACTCGCCGCCTTCCGGACGCAGCCAGCGCACGTCGCGAAGCGGCGCCTCGCCGTTGAGGAACGTCTGCCGGCGGAGCGCGGGATGCGCGCGGCGGAGGGCGATCAGCCTGGCGACGAAAGCGTGGAGCCGCCGGGCGCTCTCGGCGACGTCCCAAGGCGTCCATGACAGCGGCGAATCGTGGCAGTAGGCGTTGTTGTTGCCCTGCTGCGTGCGACCGACCTCGTCGCCGCCCGAGAGCATCGGCACGCCCTGCGACACGAACAGCGTCGCGATGAAGTTGCGCTGCTGCCGCTCGCGCAGATCGAGGATCGCGCGATCGGCGGTCGGGCCCTCGACGCCGCAGTTCCAGGACAGGTTGTTGGACTCGCCGTCGCGGTTGTCCTCGCCGTTGGCGAGGTTGTGCTTCTGCTCGTAGGCGACGAGATCGGCGAGCGTGAAGCCGTCATGCGATGTCACGAAGTTGATGCTGGCGCTCGGCAGGCGGTCGTCGGCGTAGAGATCGCTGCTGCCGGCGATCCGCGTCGCCAGTTCGGGCAGCATGCCGCGGTCGCCGCGCCAGAATCGCCGGACCGCATCGCGGTACCTGCCGTTCCACTCCGACCAGGGCGGCGGGAAGTTTCCGACCTGATACCCGCTCCCGGTGGCATCCCACGGCTCGGCGATGAGCTTCACCGCCGTCAGCACCGGATCGTCCGCGATCGCTGCGAAGAACGGCGACGCGCGATCGAACGCGTCGCGGCCGCGGGCCAGCGCCGATGCGAGATCGAAGCGGAAGCCGTCGACGTGCATCTCGATCACCCAGTAGCGCAGGCTGTCGAGAATCATCTGTCTCGCGATCGCCGCGGTGCTGTTCACGGTGTTGCCGCAGCCGGTGAAGTCCTGGTAGCGGGCGCGACGATCCGGCTGCAGCCGGTAGTACGACGCGTTGTCGATGCCGCGCCACGAGACCGTCGGCCCGGTGTGATCCCCTTCCGCCGTGTGGTTGTAGACCACGTCGAGGATCACTTCGAGGCCGGCAGCGTGCAGGCGCTTCACCATCGTCTTGAATTCGCGGACGACGTCGCCGGGGCGCCGCGCCGCGGCGAGCCGGGCGGAGGGCGCGAAGCAGGCGAGCGTGTTGTAGCCCCAGTAATTGGTGAGACCGCGCCCGACGAGCGATTCTTCGTCTGCGTGGGCGTGGACGGGCAGCAACTCGACCGCGGTGACGCCGAGCGCGAGCAGGTGCGCGATGGCCGCATCGGAGGCGAGCCCGAGGTAGGTGCCGCGCAGCGCCGGATCCACGCCGGCGTGGAGCGCGGTGAAGCCTTTGACGTGCAGCTCGTAGATCGTCGTCTCGTGCCACGGCGTCCGCGGCGGCCGGTCGCCGCCCCAGTCGAACGCCGGATCGATTACCGCCGCGAGGGGCGCAAAGGGCGCGGAGTCGATCGGCGCGAGACGATCGCCGTCGCCGTCGCGCGAGAACAGCGACGGGTGCCATCGAAACGGCCGGCCGATCGCGGCTGCGTAGGGATCGAGCAGGATTTTCGACGCGTCGAATCGCTGACCGTCGTCCGGATTCCGCGGGCCATGCACGCGATAGCCGTACAGCTGCCCGGGCGCCACGCCTGGAAGGTAGACGTGCCACACATCGCCCGCCCGCGCCGCGACCTCGACGGTGTCGCGTGCGCGCTCCGCCTCGGGCGCCTCGAATAGACAGAGGTCCACGCGCGTGGCCGATGGCGCCGCGATCGCGAAGTTGACGCCGGCGCCGTCCCAGTGCGCGCCGAGGGGCGCCGGACGGCCGGGCGCTGTGGTCATGGCCACTACATCTTAATAATGGTGTTGGCTCGGGGCTCGCGGCCCGGGGCTCGAGGCCGCGAAGCTCGGAGTACGATGAGCCGAAGGGTTCGCTCGTGCATGCGCGTCTCCGACTTCGATTTCGATCTGCCCGCTGAACTGATCGCCCAGGAGCCCCGGCCGCGAGGGCAATCGCGCGTGTTGATGGTCGATCGCGGATCGCGGTCGTTTCGCGAGATCGTCTGGGCGGATGTGCCCGGCTTCTTCGCCCGCGGCGATGTGATCGTCGTCAACGACACTCAGGTGTTTCCGGCGCGGCTTCTCGGGCGGCGCGATCCCAGTGGCGGCGCGGTGGAATGTCTGCTGCTCGAGAGGGCCGGGGGCGACGAGTGGCACGCGCTCGTGCATCCCGGCCAGAAGCTCAAGCCCGGCGCGCGGATGATCTTCGAAGATCCGGCGCGGGCGCCCGGCGTCGTCATCACCGGCGAGATTCTCGAGCAGCGATTCTTCGGCCGCCGGCGCGTGCGGCTGGCGCAGTCGGGCGCCGCCGACCTCGATCGCGCGGTCGACGCGATCGGCCACGTGCCGCTGCCGCCGTACATCGCCCGCCCCGACACCGCCGACGATCGCGACCGTTATCAGACCATCTTCGCCCGCGCCCGCGGGTCGGTCGCGGCGCCAACCGCCGGTCTGCACTTCGACGAGGCGACGATGGCCGCATTCGATCGAGCCGGCATCGAACGCGCCGCGATCACCCATCACGTCGGCTACGGCACGTTTCAGCCGGTGCGCGTCGACGACGTCGAAGCGCATCGCGTCGAGCCCGAACACTACGACATCGGCGTCGCCGCGGCGCGGACGATCGACGCCGCACTCGCGCGCGAGGCGCGGATCGTCGCGGTCGGCACGACGACGACGCGGGCGCTGGAGAGCGCGGGGGCAGGCGGGTTGATCCATCCGGGCGCCGGCGTGACCGATCTCTTCATCTACCCCGGCCACCGCTTCCGCGTCGTCAGCGCGCTCGTCACCAACTTCCACCTGCCGCGGTCGTCGCTGCTGATGCTGGTCGCGGCGTTCGCCGGACGCGAGCTCGTCCTCGAGGCCTATCGCGCCGCGATTGCCGATGGCTTTCGCTTCTACAGCTACGGCGATGCCATGCTGATACTATGACCGCCGTGAAGTTCGAGTACGGCGAGTTCGATCTCTCCGGCGTTCGGACCTATCCACTGTCGTCGCGCGCGAGCAAGGCCCGCCACGAAGAGTTCGCGCGCGTCTGGGATCCCGCCACCGGCCTGGCTGGCTGGCTCGCGTCGCTGCCCGACATGCTGGCGGCGCGCGATCTGCGCGAGGTCGCCGCCGCAATCGCGCGCGCTCGCGCCGCCGATCGCGGCGTGCTGTGGGGTCTCGGCGCGCACGTCATCAAGACCGGACTCTCGCCGATCGTCATCGATCTCATGGAGCGCAGCTTCGTCTCGGCGATCGCGCTCAACGGCGCCGGCGTCATCCACGACTTCGAAGTCGCGCTCTCCGGCGCGACGTCCGAAGATGTCGACGCCGTGCTCGGCCCCGGCCAGTTCGGCATGGCCGATGAGACCGGCCGCGAGTTGAACGCGGCGATCGCGGACGGCGTCGGGCGAGGCGCCGGGCTCGGACGGGCGGTGATCGATCATCTCGTCTCGCGCCGCCCGTCGTTCGCGCACCTGTCGCTGCTCTGCGCGGCCGGCCGCCTCGGGATTCCGGTCACCGTGCACGTGGCCGTGGGCACCGACATCATCCACATGCATCCGTCGGCGTCGGGCGACGCGATCGGCGCCGGCAGCCTCCGCGACTTCCGTCACTTCGTCTCGTTCGTTGCCGGCCTCGAACAGGGCGTCTACCTCAACGTCGGCTCCGCGGTGCTCCTGCCCGAGGTCTTCCTCAAGGCGGTCTCGCTCGCGCGCAACCAGGGCCGCTCGCTCGACGGTCTCACCACCGCGAACCTCGATTTCGTCCGCATGTACCGCCCCGAGACGAACGTCGTCCGCCGTCCGGTCTCCGGCGTCGGCAAGGGGTACTCGATCACCGGGCATCACGAGATCCTCCTGCCGCTCCTGGCGGCGGCTCTGAAGATCGGTGAGTCGGTGCCGACAGGTGCTTCAGGTCCGACGGGTGCGGGCAGGAGCGCTACCGCCGGACCTGACGGCTACTCGTAGAGTCCCCACCAGCCCGCAACGGTCGGACCTGGCGAGCGCCCGGGCTTCGGCGGGCAAGCCCGACGGTACTGATATGATGCGGTGTTCCGCCGGTGTAGCTCAGCTGGTTAGAGCACGCGGCTCATATCCGCGGAGTCCGGGGTTCAAGTCCCTGCACCGGCACCATATCGACATGGGGGCAATGGCCACGCACGCTTCCGGCCGTTGCCCCATTGCTTCATGGCCACCTTGCCTCAACTGAGGTTGGACCTGATCGGCGTCAGCGACCGGGTAGCGGTCGCCGTGTCCGGAGGATCGGACTCGGTGGCGCTCCTGCGGCTCCTGGTGGACGCGGCGCGCGATCGATCGTGGTCAGTCGCGGGCGTGGTTCACGTCAATCACGGGCTGCGCGCGGCAGCAGCGGAGGACGAGGCGTTCGTGCGCGAGCTGGCGGCGTCGCTGGCGCTGCCGATCGAGGTCTGCCGCGTCGACGTAACAACGGCCGCGCGCGCGGCGCGGCGATCGGTAGAAGCCACCGCGCGCGACTTGCGCTACGGCTGCTTCGAGGACGCGCGGCGTCGTCTCGGCGCGACCCTCGTCGCCACCGGCCATACCCTCGACGACCAGGCCGAGACCGTGCTGCTGCGGCTCCTGCGCGGCGCCGGATCGCGCGGGCTTGGTGGGGTGCGGGTCCGCCGCGGCGCCGTCGTCCGGCCCCTGCTCGAATGCCGGCGCGCCGATTTGCGCGTCTGGCTCGAGGCGATCGGCCAGCCGTTCGTCGAGGACGGGAGCAACGCCGACGTCGCGATCGCCCGCAACCGCATCCGGCACGAGGTGTTGCCCGTGCTCGAGCGGCACGCGCCCGGCGCCGTGCGCGCCCTGGCGCGCTGCGCCGCGCTCGCGGCCGACGATGAAACTTTCCTGTCGGAGTTGGCGATCCAACTGGCGGCGAGCACCGTCTTAGTGAATAGGCAGCCCGGCGAGCCGCTGACGCTCGAGGCCACGGCGCTTGGCGGTGCGCCCGCGCCACTGGCCAGACGCATCGTCCGAGACGCAGCGGAGCAGGTGAGCGATGGCCGGGCGGCCTGGTCGGCCGAGCACGTCGAAGCGGTGCTGCGTCTTGCTCGCGCCGATAAGCCTCGAGGGCACCTCGACCTGCCTGGCATCTCAGTCGAACGAGCAGCGGACGCCGTCCTGTTTCGGGCCGCCAAGCGGCTCGATGTGGCGGACGAGGCCGCGGGGACGGACGGATTCGAAGTGGCGCTCCCGGTGCCCGGGCGCGCCGAGATCCCGGGGGACCGCGGGGCGATCGTCGCGCGGCGGGTCAGTGGAGACGAGGCCGCGGCGCCGATGCCCCAGGCGAACGACGCGCGCGCGTGCCTGAACGCGGCTGCGGTGACGCCGCCGCTGACGGTGCGCAGCCGCCGTCCCGGTGACCGTTTCAGGCCGTTGGGCGCGCCGGGGAGTCGGAAGTTACAGGACGTCTTCGTTGATCGTCGGGTGCCCCGGTCCGAACGCGATCGAGTGCCCGTGGTCAGTGATGCGACGGGCCGGATTTTGTGGGTTGCCGGGGTTGCCGTGGCCGAGGAGTGCCGCGTCACGAGGCCCGAGGCCGGCATGGTAATCTTGGAGCTGAAGTCCCGATGAATTCAACGCTGAAGAGTCTCCTGTTCTGGCTGGTGCTGGTCGCCGTCGGCGCGCTGATCTGGCACTTCGCCACGAACATGCAGAGCGCCACGGAACCGATTACGTTTTCGGACTTCCTGACGCGCTTCCAGAACGGCCAGATCCAGGAAGTGAGCTTCGTCGGCAACGAGATGACGGGCACCTACAATGCCGCGCCCGACGTCCCGCAGAAGCGCTTCCGCACCTACATGCCGCCCGGCTACGAGGGGCTCACCAAGGAGCTCATCAACAACAAGGTCATCGTCCAGGCCTCCCGGGAAACGGTCAGTCCCTGGACGTCGATGCTCATCACCTGGGCGCCGATCCTGCTGATGATCGGCTTCTGGATCTTCATCATGCGGCAGATGCAGAGCGGCGGGAACAAGGCCCTGTCGTTCGGCAAGAGCCGCGCGAAGCTCTCGTCCTCGACGCAGAAGAAGGTGACGTTCAAGGACGTCGCTGGCGCTGACGAAGCCAAGGAA
>DASTCC010000171.1:0-23204 GCA_035711465.1 Vicinamibacterales bacterium | reverse complement strand
AACGCGACGTTCCGCACCGATATGTCCGACCTGAGCGGCTACGGTTTCAACGATCGCATCTCGAGCTTGCGCGTCGCGCCCGGCGAGATGTGGGAGCTCTGCGAGCACGCCAACTACAACGGCCGTTGCCAGGTGTTCTCGGGGATCGAAGCCAACCTGCACACGATTCGCTGGAACGACATCGTCACCTCGCTGCGGCGCGTGCGCGGCGACGGCGGCTGGGGCCGCGGCGGCTGGGGCAGCTACCGCGCCGAGCTGCAGATCTTCGACGGGGTCCGCTTCACGGGCCGGAGCCTCGATTTCAACGAGGGCGCGGAGGACCTGCGGCGCTACAGCTTCAACGACCGCGCGATGAGCGTGCGGCTGCGCGGCAACCGGCCGTGGCAGCTGTGCCGCGACATCAACTACCGCAACTGCGTTCTCATCGATTCGGACGTCATCGACCTCGATTCCTACGGCATCGAGCGGCAGGTGTCGTCGTTGCGGCCAGTCACCGTCGCCGGCGGCGGCAATCAGCCGCCGGGCACGGGCGACCGGCTGGTCCTCTACGAGAACCGCAACTACAGCGGCCAGGCGTTCTCGATCGATCGCAACATGACCAGCCTGCAGGACTTCGCCAACCGCGCGCAGAGCGCGCGCGTCATCGGCAATGGCATCTGGGAGATCTGCGACCGCAGCCAGTTCGCCGGCCGCTGCGTCACGATCACCAGCGACGTCCAGGATCTCGGTCGGCTGGGAATGCGAAATCGCGTTGTGTCCGTGCGCCGCCGTCGATGACGATCTGATCGAACGTCGCGCCGTTCCACACGAACGCGGCCGGCGGCTGGTTGCAGCGGTGCAGGGTCAGCGTCGCGTTGCTGAAGAACTCGTCGACTCTGCCCTCCGGACGCAAGTAACGCTGTCCCCGGGGCGCGACCGCCAGCGTCCCGGCGGCGGCCTTGTCGCCGACCGGGCCGAGATCGAATACCCGATAGCCCTTCTCGCGATTGAGGAGCACGACCAGCTTGACCCCCGATGAGGTGAGCACGGCGGCGGCGATGTCCGGCCGCAGATCGCTGTCGACATCGAGTTGCACGATGGTGCCGAGCGTCGGCGGGCCGCCGGCGCATGCCGCGTTGGCGGCCTCGTCGAGCGCCGCGAACTGCCAGTCGGGAAACTGCTTGTTGAGCACCTTTCTCGCGGCCTTCGGCACCGCCTCCGCGGAGATCGCGGCGCCGGCGGGGGCCGGAGTGGCCTGCTGGCCGCCGGCCAGTGCGGCGGCAAGAACCGTTGAGATCCACAGAGTACGCATGATGTGAAATCTTAGACCGCTTTCGCGGGAGACGATCCGCGAACGGCCGACTACAATCCGGGCGTGCCTCTTCGATTGATGGCGGTGCTCGCGCATCCTGACGACGAGTCGCTGGGCTGCGGCGGCACGCTCGCCAAGTACGCCGCTGAAGGCGTCGAGGTCTCGCTCGTCACCGCCACGCGCGGGCAGAGCGGACGGTTCAAGGGCCACCGCGATCCGCCGGAGCACCCCGGCAAGGCCGCGCTCGCCCGGCTTCGTGCGGAGGAGCTGCGCGCCGCCGCGACGGCCCTTCAGGTGCGCGACCTGGTGCTCTTCGACTACGAGGACAGGGATCTCGATCGGGCCGAGCCCCGGCGCGCGATTCGCCGGATCGCCGCCGAGCTGCGCCGCCTCCGGCCGCAGGTCGTGATCACGTTCCCGCCCGACGGCGCCTACGGGCATCCGGATCACATCGCGATCTCGCAGTTCACGACCGCGGCCGTCGTCGCCGCGGCCGATCCGGCATTCCAGGTCGACGCCGAGGGCCCGCCCCACGCGCCCCACGTCGTCGAGAAGCTCTACTTCATGGCCTGGCCGGAGGCGATCTGGAGACTCTACCAGCACGCCTTTCACGAAATCGTCACCCGCGTCGACGACGGCGACCGCCGCGTCGTCGCCTGGCCGGAATGGTCGATCACCACGGAAATCGACGCGCGCGCGTATGCCGGCACGGTGTGGCGCGCGGTGCGCTGCCACGCGTCGCAGATTGAGTCGTATCCGAATCTGCCATCGCTCAGCGTTGACGAGCACGCGACGCTCTGGGGCCGGCAGTGCTTCTACCGCGCGATGAGCCTGGTCAACGGCGGCCGGCATCGCGAAACCGATCTGTTCGAAGGCCTGCGGGAGAAGGCCGGACGATGAGCGGCCGGCGTCGCGACGCGCCGATCGAGATGTCAGCGGAGACGTTCCGCACGATCGGTCACGCGCTCGTCGATCGCATCGCCGAGATCCTCGCGACGATGCCGGCGGGGCCGGTGACGCGCGACGAGTCGCCGTCGGCGGTGCGGGCCGCGCTCGGTCTCGACGGCCCGCTGCCGGAACACGGCGCCGATCCCGCCGCACTCGTGCGCGATGCCGCCGATCGCCTGGCGGCGCACTCGCTCGTCAACGGGCATCCGCGCTTCTTCGGCTACATCACGGCGCCGCCGGCGCCGATCGGCATCCTCGGCGATTTTCTCGGAGCGGCGATGAACCCCAACGTCGGCGCCTGGATCCTGTCGCCGGCGGCGACCGAGATCGAAACGCAGACGGTCCGGTGGATCGCGCAGCTGATCGGGTTTCCGGAAACGGCCGGCGGCCTGCTGGTGAGCGGCGGGAACATGGCGAACTTCGTGTGCGTGCTGGCCGCGCGCACGGCCGGCGCGACCTGGAACGTGCGCGGCGAAGGCCTCGGCGGCGATCGGCCCCGCATCGCCATCTACGCGTCGGCGGAAACGCACACCTGGATCCAGAAAGCCGCGGACCTCTTCGGCTTCGGCACCGACGCCATTCGCTGGATCGAGACCGACGCCGATCTGCGCATGGACGTCGCCGCCCTGGAGGGTCGCATCGCCGCCGATCGCGCCCTCGGCGTCCTGCCCCTGCTGGTCGTCGGCACCGCCGGATCGGTGAGCACCGGCGCCATCGATCCGCTGCCGGCCATCGCGGACCTGTGCGAGGCGCAGGGTCTCTGGTTCCATGTCGACGGCGCCTACGGCGGCTTCGGGGCCGCGGCCGCGGACGCACCGGCCGATCTGCGCGCGCTCTCGCGCGCGGACTCCGTGGCCGTCGATCCGCACAAGTGGCTCTACGCGCCGCTCGAAGCCGGCTGCGCGCTCGTCCGCGATCCCGCGCGCCTTCGCGCCGCGTTCGCGTACCATCCGCCCTACTACCACTTCGAGGAAGAGGCGACGAACTTCGTCGACTTCGGGCCGCAGAACTCGCGCGGTTTCCGCGCCCTCAAGGTGTGGCTGGCGCTCCGGCAGGCTGGAGCGTCCGGCTACCGCCGGATGATCGGCGACGACATCGCGCTGGCGCGAGCGCTGGCGGAGGCGGTCCGGCGGACGCCGGAGCTCGAGTGGCTGACGACCAGCCTGAGCATCACGACGTTTCGATTCGTGCCGGCGGCACTCGCCCCCAGCGCCGGGCGCGACGACATCGAGGCGTACCTGAACAAGCTGAACGCGGCGCTGCTGGATCGGCTGCAGCGCGGCGGCGAGGCCTTCGTCTCGAACGCGGTGATCCGCGGCCGCTACGTGCTGCGCGCCTGCATCGTCAACTTCCACACCGCGGCGAGCGACGTCGAGGCGCTGCCGGACATTGTGGTCAGAACGGGACGCGCCGTCGATCAGGCGCTGCGCCCCGCCGGCGAGTTCAGTTCGGCGGACGCCCGCCGCTGATCGTGCCGGCGAGCCGCGCCCAGCGCGCTCCAGCCAGCGCCGCGGTGACCTCGGCCACCGATCGATACGGCCGCGCTGGAATGACACGCGCCGGCACCGCGATCGCGATCGTCTGGCCGCCGAACGGATCCGGACTGACGACGACGCGGCGATCGCCCTGGAGGCGGATGGTGAAATCGCCGCAGCGCTGCACCTCGGTCCAGGCGTTGCAGAAGACGAGCGACATCAGGTCCGCGAGGCGGACGAAGGTGTAGTCGGCGGCGAGATCCTCGAGCGATCGGCGGGCGCGATTGACGAGTGCGTTACGCCGCTGTTCCATCGCGTCGAAGAACTCGAACCACGCCGGCTCGCTGTGAAAGCGGTGGTGGATGGCGAGCGCATGCTCGGCGACGAGCGCCGCCGCCCAGCGATCGCCGCTCAGCCGATCGATCGCGCGCGGCCAGACGCCCTGGCGGAGATCGAGCGGCGCGCTGACGAAGTCGTGCAGCCGACCGTCGGCGTCGACCGTCGGCGCCAGATCGACCTCGCGCCAGCCGTTGTCGTGCTCGGCGACGGCGTGAAGAATCGACGCCCGCCGCGGATGCGCCTCGAGCCCGCCGGACCGCCACTGCGCCATCACCAGGTGCGCCAGCAGCGCATGATCGGGCTGGGTGATCAGCCACAGCTCGCCGCGATCAGGACGGACGATCATGGTTGCAGAATACCAAGGCGGCAGGCTGCGGGTTGCGAGCTGCGGCCGTTCACCTTGTCTTTCCTGCGGCCTGCAGCCCGAAGCCTGCCGCCAGAGCATCCAACCGCCCGCCCACCAGCGGCGTCTTTTACACGACACCAAGCGAGGTCCCAGTGCGCTTTGCCCTCCGCCGGCTGCTCCATCGCAAGGCCGCGACCTTCGTTTCCATCGTGACGCTCGGCTGTGCGATCGGCGCCGCGGCCGCCACCTGGTCGCTGTTCTCGGCGCTCGTTGTCAATCCGCTGCCGGTAACGGCGCCGGATCGGTTGATGTCGGTGGTGCAGCAGACGCGCGACCGGGCCGGCGAAATCGTCCGGTCGCAGTCGTTCCTTTTCCCCGAGTACGAGAACCTGCGGGCCAGTGGGGCCTTCGGAAGCCTTGCTGCCGGCGGCACGTGGCCGCTCATGGTTGGCACGGGCAGCTATCCGGAGCGGCGTGACATCTTGTTCGCCAACCACGAGTACTTCTCCGCGCTCGGCGTCCCCGTCGCGTTGGGCCGTGAGTTCAACGCCGCTGACGACGTCCGGGGCGCGGCTCCGGTCGCGATTCTGTCCGATCGGTTCTGGCGAACCGGGTTCGATGCGGACCTTTCGGTCGTCGGCCGACAGATCACGGTCGGCAACGTCCCGACCACGGTCATCGGCGTCGCGCCGCCGGCGTTCCGCGGTCTGGATCTCAGCGCCGCGCCGACGATGTTCATGACCATCTCGTCGCTCGCGACCGTCGGAAATCCGGCGATCAATTACTTCGCGGATCCGACACAACGGACCTCGCCCTCGTCCTGGATCCGCGTCGCCGGCCGCCTGCGGACGGACTCGGGCATCGAGGCCACGATCGCGCGGGTCGCGGCAGCCGATCCCGCCTTCGCGCGGCGGCAGGCCACGTTCGAGCTCACGCCGGTCGCGGTCGCGGCGATTCCCGAAGCCGCGCGTGATGGCATGAGCCAGTTCACGCGGCTGCTCACCGGAACGGTCGTGCTGCTGCTGCTGATCGGCTGTCTCACGGTCGGCATGCTCCTGCTCATCCGCACCGAAGCGCGGCGCGGCGAGCTGGCAATGTGCCTGGCGCTCGGCGCGTCGCGATCGACGTTGGGCCTGGGGATCGCGATTGAAGGCGCGCTGCTGGCCGCCGCCGGGGCGCTCGTCGCCATCCCGCTCGCGCAGCTCTTCTTCACAGGGATCCGCGCATACCAGCTGCCGGGACGAGTCGAGATCGACTTGCTGAGTCTCGGCGTCGATCGCCAGGTGCTGACGGCGGCCGCGGCGGCCGCGGCCGCGGCGACCGCGATCATCGCGCTGGTCGCGGGGGCGTTCGGGCTCACCGCGAACATCGCCGACGTCCTGCGCTCGCGGTCCGGCGCCACGCCGTCGTTGAGCCGGAGACGCACCCGGGCCTTGCTGGTCACGACACAAGTGGCGGTCGCCCTGGTGCTGCTCACGGGAGCGATGCTCTTCGCCCGCAGTCTCACCGCGGCGCTCAGCCTGAATCCCCGTTTTGCCACCAGCCGCCTGGTCTCGGGCAATCTGCAACTCTCGGGATTCGGCTACTCGCCCGAGCGCGCATCCGCGTTTTTCGACGAACTGCGCGCGAGACTCGGCGCGAGCGCGACGATCGAGTCGTTGTCGTTCGTCGAACGGCGCGGATCGATGGGCGGAGCGATGACCGTCGACGGCGCGAGCCGCCGGTTCGCATCGGCGGTCGATTTTTCGGTGATCGACGAAGCCTACTTCCCGACGATCGGGTTGCCAGTCGTTCGCGGTCGCAACTTCACCACGGCCGATGGCGAAGGCGCACCACGCGTGGCGATTGTCACCGAGTCTCTGGGCCGCGCGCTCGCCTCTGGCGGAGACGGGCTCGGCCGACGAGTGACGATGCCGTTCCGTCGCATCGGCCAACCCGCCGACGTCATGGAGGTGGTCGGCGTGGTGCCCGATGTCATCACCAGCGTCCGTGCGTTGCAGCCGCTGGTCATGTACTTTCCGCGCGCGCAGAGCGACGCGGGGACCGGACGGGAGGCTGTGATTCGCGCCCGCGGTGATGCCGCCGCCGCCGCGCGCGAGGTCGTGGCCGCAATCAACGCGATCGATCCGGCGGTGACGCCGCCGGTGCTGCGTTCAATCGACGACAGTCTGCTCGCGCAGATGGGCCCGCAGCGCTTCGGCGCCACGGTAATGAGCGCGCTCGGCACGCTCGCCGCGCTGCTGACGATTCTCGGCATCTACGTGATGGCCGAGTCGATGGCCGGCATCCGCCGCCGCGAGATGGGCATCCGCGCCGCCCTTGGCGCCAGCCGGGTACAGCTCGGCGGAATCATCCTGCGAGAGACGGTGACGCTCGTTGGCCTCGGCCTCGCCGCAGGCCTCGCCCTCGCGTGGCTCGGCGCAAGCACCATCCGCGCGCTGCTCTTTCAAGTGCAGCCGATGGACGTGACGACGCTCGTCGCCGTCTCCGCGACCCTGCTGCTGCTCGCGATCGCGGTCACGTTGAAGCCCGCGACGCGCGCGGGGAACGTCGAGCTCGCGAGAGTGCTGCGCGAGGACTGACTGCGGGCAGGCCGATCTACTCGGCCCTCAATGCATCGACCGGATCGACCCTGGCCGCGCGCTGTGCCGGGATCCAGCTTGCGAGCAGCGCGGCCAGCGTCAGGATCGCGGTCACTCCCGCGAACGTCGCCGGATCGGTCGGCTCGACGCCGTACAGCACCGCGGCGAGGAATCGACTCAGGCCCCACGCGCCAGCGAGGCCGATCGACAGGCCCGCGATTGTCAACATCAGACCTCGGCGGACGACGAGGCCGAGCACGTCGGACGGCCGGGCGCCGAGAGCGATGCGGACGCCGATCTCGCGCTGGCGCTGATTGACCAGCGCCGCGAGCACGCCGTAGATGCCGATCGCGCCGAGCAGCAGGCCGACGATGCCGAAGCCGCCGAGCAGCACCACCAGCAGCCGCGGCCGTGCCATCGCGCGCGCGATCGAATCGCGGAACGTGTAGACGTCGGTGATCGGCTGATCCTTGTCGATCGACCAGATCGCCTCGCGAATCGCCGGCACGACCGACATCGGATCGCCCGCCGTCCGCGCCACGATCGTCGTCTGCACGCGTCCGTTCTGGAGGTTCGACATGTAGATCGTCGGCCGTGCCGGCTGCGCCATCGCCACCTGGCGGATGTCGTTGACGACGCCGACGATTTCGACCTGGGTTTGCCCGAACTGGAGACGCTGGCCGACGACGCGCTCGCCCGGGAAGAACTGGCGGCCGAAGGCTTCGTTGACGACGAGCACCAGCGGCGCGCCGGCGCGATCGCGCGGCGTGTACTCGCGGCCGTCGACGACGCGCGCGCCGATGGTCTGGAAGTAGCCGTCGCTCACGTGAATCACCCTGGCCGTCGGCGCGTCCTGGCCGGCCGGCACCGGGCGGCCCGCGATCGTGAAGCCGTTGCCCTCGCCGTTGCCGCGGAACGGCGCGTTCTTGACCGCCGCGGCGCTCGCGACGCCCGGCAGCGTCCGCACCTTGTCGATGATCTCCCGGTAGACCGCCATATAGCCCCGATACCCGGGCAGCGACGGATCGGGCGGCGCCGCGTGGCGGTCGGGGTTGATCGTGAACTGAACCGCGACGAGGCCATCCGGATTGAATCCAGGATCGACGTTCATCAGCGCGATGAACGTCCGGCTCATGAGTCCGGCGCCGACGACGAGCATCAGCGCCACCGCGACTTCGGCGACGACCAGACCGTTGCGCAGCCGCTGCGAATCGGCGCCGACCGCGCCGCGCGCACCGGCGCCCAGAGCCCGATGCGGATCGGCGCCCATCGCCCGCAGCGCCGGTGCCAGGCCGAACACGAGACCGGTAACCAGCGACACGGCCACGGCGAAGACGATCGCGGCGAGATCGATGCCGACCTCACCGCTCCGCGGCAGCTGGCCCGCCGCGAGCGCGAGCAGGCCGCGGACGAGCACGAAGGCCAGGCCGACGCCGACCAGGCAGCCGACTAGCGAGAGCACGAGACTCTCGGTGAGCAGCTGACGCACGAGGCGCCCGCGCCGGGCGCCGAGGGCGAGACGGACCGCGAGCTCGCGTCCGCGCGTCGACGCACGGGCGACCTGCAGTGCGGCGACGTTGGCCGCCGCCATCAGCAGCACCAGACCGACGGCGCCGAGCAGCACCAGCAGCGCGTCACGAACGGATCCGGAGACCGTGCGCGCGAGCGGCACGACCGTCGCGCCGTCCCAGTTCCGGTTCTCCGGATACTGATCCGCGAGCCGTCTGGTGATCGTCGTCATCTCCGCTTCGACCATCGCCTGGGTCACACCCGGCTTCGCGCGGGCGACGACGTCCATGAGGCGCACCGGACGGATGTGCGGCGTGCTCGTGTCCGGGACCGACGACCACGGAATGTAGACCGCGATGTCGTCGGCCGGATACCGCATCGACGCGGGCAGCACCCCGAGGACCAGGTGCGGCGTCGCGCCGATGTTGATCGACGTCCCGACGACGTCGCCGACGCCGCCGAACTCGCGCCGCCAGAATTCGTGCGAGAGCATCAGCACCTTGTCGTTGCCGCCGCGGACCATCTCGTCCTCGCGCGGCAGCCTGCCGACGACGGGAACCAGCCGGAGCGTCTCGAAATAACCGGGCGTGACGTAGGCGGCGGGGATGCGGCGCGGATCGCCGCGGCCGATGAGATCGACACCGGTCGATCCCGAGAGATACAGAACGCCGCCGAGATCCTCGATGTCGCGCCGCATCGCCCGCCAGTCGTCGATGTCCACCGACGACACCGAGGCCTCGAACGAGTTGGCGGTTCGATTCGCCGAGTAGATCGTGTAAAGGCGATCAGGATCGGCAAACGGCAGCGGCCGGAACAGCACGCCGTAGACGATCGAGAAAATGGCCGTGGTCGCGCCGATGCCGAGCGCGAGGGTGAGGATGCCGGTGGCGGTGAACGCGGGCGCCGCGATCAGGCGGCGCAGCGCGTATCTGACGTCCTGACGAAAGTCTCCCACGTAGTCCCTCCGTCGCCGGGCGGTGTCGGTGCGCAGGCTGATGCGGCTCATATAGCGGCGGGCGTCGTCGATGTCGCCGAACTCGCGTTCGGCCTGGGCGCGGGCCTCGGTCTCGGAGAGGCCCGAAGCCATCAACGACTCGGTGCGCGCCTCGAGATGCGACGCGACCTCGGCGTCCACGTCATCACGCACGTCGTCTCGGCGGCGTCCGAACGTCACGGCTTCAACACCTGGAAGACGGCATCGGCGTAGCGGCGCCAGGCCGATTCCTCTTCGCGAAGCCGCTTGCGCCCCGTCGGCGTGAGCCGGTAGTAGCGCGCACGGCGGTTGGACTCCGACACGCCCCACTCGGCGGTGAGGCAATCGGCATGCTCGAGCCGGCGCAGCGCCTTGTAGAGCGGCGCGTCTTCAATCCGCAGCGTCCCGTCGGTACGCTCGCGAACCCAGCGCGAGACGTCGTAGCCATGCCGCGGCCGATCGGCCAGCGATCGCAGGATGAGCACGTCGAGCGTGCCCTGGAGCAGGTCCATGGGGTCGGCAGCCATGCTGCTCACCTTACCAGGGAAGGGGAAGCGTGGCTACTGGAATCGGTCTGCGGGCGGCGGCCGGCGGGCGGCGAAAGGACATGCGGATCAGAGACGCAGACCAAAGCGCCAACCTCGAAGACCGAGCCCCTTAGAAAGGAAACCCCCGACGAGGTAAGGAAGAAAGGGGGCCTGTCCCGTTGACGAAGTGGGACTGGCCCCCTCACCGGTTAGAAAGACACCGGGCCTGTCCCGTTTACGACGTGGGACTGGCCCCCTCACCGGTCAGAAAGACACCGACGCGGGCGGCGGTCGGCCGTTAACCCGCCGCCGGCCCACCCGTAATACCGCCAGGAGCTCAACCCGATGGCACGCTCGACGCTGATTCACGCCTCCCGGTCGCTGATGCGCACGCCGCTCTATACCGCCACGGCGGTGCTGTCGCTCGCGATTGGCATCGGCGCCAACGTGGCGATCTTCACCGCCGGCAACGCGCTGCTGGTCGCGCCGCCGGCCGGCATCGCCGAGCCGGATCGCGTCGTCGACATCGGACGATCGCAGGGCGACGGGGTCTTCGACACGGTGTCGTATCCGACGTTCGAGGCCGTGCGGGACACCACGGACGTGTTCACCGGCGTCTACGCGGTAAATCTCGAGCCCGAGGCGATCAGCATCGGCAGCCGCGACGGCGCCGAGCGGGTCTACGCGCAGCTCGTGACCGCCGGGTTCTTCGACGTGCTCGGCGTCACGCCCGAGCGCGGCGCCTTCTTTCACGCCAGCGAGGAACGCGTCGGCACGCCGCTGAGAAAAGTGGTGCTGTCCGAAGCCTTCTGGCGCCGTCGTTATGCGGCCGATCCGGCAATGGTCGGCTCGAGCCTGACCATCAACGGCGAGACGTTCGTCGTGACCGGTGTCGCCGCTCGCGGGTTCCGCGGCACCACCTTCCTCGCGCCCGACGTCTGGCTGCCGGTCACCGCGACGGCGACGGGGCTGCCGACGACGGAATTGATGACCGGCCGGCGCAACTCCTGGCTGGTGATGGGCGCGCGGCTCCGGCCGAACGTCACGCTCGCGCAAGCGCGACAGGCGCTGGACGCGGCGGCGGCGCGGCTGGCCGCGGAGTATCCGGACGCCTACCAGGGCCGCGGGCTCAGCGCCTTTCCGCTCAGCCGCGTGCCCGGCGAGATCGGATCGTTCACGCGGATCGTCCTCGCGGTGCTGATGGGCCTCGTGGGTCTCGTGCTCGTCGTCGCCTGCGCGAACCTGGCCGGCCTGATGCTGGCGCGCTCGGCGTCGCGGTCGCGCGAGATCGCGGTGCGGCTCGCGCTCGGCGCATCGCGCCGTTCACTCGTCGGAATGCTCCTCGCCGAGAGTCTGCTCCTGTTCGTCGTCGCCGCGGCGGCGTCGCTGATGCTGGCGCGCTGGACTACGGCGCTGCTGGCGAACACGTTGACGACGCTGCCCTTCCCGGTGGCGCTGGACATGAATCTCGACTGGCGGGTGATGCTGTTCACGGGAACGCTGGCGCTCGTCGCCAGCCTGCTCACCGGTCTCGCGCCGGCGCTGCAGAGCACGCGTCCGGCCATCGTCGGCGACCTCAAGGGCGATGCGTCGGCGCCGCGCCGGCGCCGCCTGCGTCGTGCGTTCGTCGCCGCGCAGATGGCCGCCGGCTGCGTGCTGATCACGATCGCGGCGCTGTTCATGCACGCGTTGTCGACCGCCTCACGCGTCGACACCGGCATGGCGGTGGACAGCGTCGACATCGCCAGCCTCGATCTGAACCTCGCGAGCATTCCGGAAGCGCGCTGGCCGCAAGCAGCCGACGAGATCCGCCAGCGGCTGGCCGCGGTGCCGGGGGTCACGGCGGCGGCGCTCGGCGTCGTCGTCCCGCTCGAAGGGTCGGGGATGGGGCGCGGCGCGATCCGGCGCCGCGGCGATCGGGAGGGCAGCATCGACGCGGACTGGAACGTGATCTCGCCCGAGTACCTGCCGGTGCTCGGCATCCCCATCGTCACCGGCCGCGGGTTCACGGCGACGGATCGCGCCGGCTCGCCGGGCGTGGCGATCGTCAACGAGCGCTTCGCGCGGACGGCGTGGCCCGGCGAGAACGCGATCGGGCAGCGGCTGGAGGTGGGAGATTTCCGTCAAGGCAGCAACGAACCGATCGACGAGCTCACGGTCGTCGGCATCGCCCGCGACAGCAAGTACCGCTGGGTCGGCGAAGAGCCGCGCAACTTCATCTACGTGCCGTACGCGCAGCAGGCGATGTCGGGCGTGCGCGTGTTCGTGCGCCGCGACGCGCAGTTGACCTCGTCGGACGCGCTGGCGGCGCCGATCCGCGCCGCGCTGCGCGACTACAATCGCAATCTGCCGCTCGTCGGCTACGCCTCGCTGCGCAGCTTCGCCGACCTCGGCCTGCTGCCGCAGCGGCTGGCGGCATCGTTCGGCGGCGCGCTCGGCCTGCTCGCGCTGCTGCTTTCGGCGATCGGCATCTACAGCGTGACGGCCCAGCTCGTCGCCAGCCGGACGCGCGAGATCGGCGTGCGCATGGCGCTCGGCGCCGACCCCCGGCGCGTCAGCCGCCTGGTGCTCGGCGAAGGCCTGCGCGTGACGATCGTCGGCGGCGCGGTCGGCCTCCTGCTCGCCTTCGGCGCCGGCCAACTGGTGAGCAGCCTGCTCTTCGGCGTCTCGCCGATCGACCCGCTCGCCTTCGGGGGCACCGCCGCCGCACTGGTCGTCGTCGCGGTCGCCGCCAGCCTCAAGCCCGCCCTTCGCGCCGCGCGGCTGGACCCCGTCACTGCGCTCCGGGCCGAGTAGGTTCCGGGGTTCTCGGGGTTCCGCGGGTTCCGGGTTCCGGGGTTCTGGTTCCGGGGTTGCTCGAGGTTCGTGGTGCCGAAGTTCGGTTCTGGGTTCCGGTTCTGCCGAACGTGTGAACCACGAACGAGAACCACTGAACCGCGGAACCGAACCCTCGGAACCGAACCCTCGGAACCCCGAACCAAACCTGGGCACCACGAACCTCGAGCAACCCCGGAACCAGAACCCCGGAACCCGGAACCCGCGGAACCCCGAGAACCCCGGAACCCCGGGGCCTCAGAAACCTGTTCGGCTGTCCGGAAACCGATTTCTGGTTTACGATTCCCCGATCGAACTTTTGCCTCTCGCCGAGTCGAGGCGATCGAGGCTGGCCCGGCCGGATGACGAAAGGATCCTGAGATGAGCATGCGCGCACTACCCGTACGATTTTCGCTGGCCGCAAGCGTGGCGGTGGTCGCGCTCGGCGGCATTCTGTCGGCCGGTTCGCCGCCGCAGGCGACGGAGAAGACGATTTACGTCAGCATCCTCGACAAGAACGACCGGCCGGTGAAGGGCGCCGGTAAGGACAACTTCCTGGTCCGCGAGGACAACCTCGATGTCGAGGTCGTCAAGGTCGAGCAGGCGCCGAAGACGCCGGTGGCGGTGGTGCTGCTGGCCGACACGACCACGAGCTTCGTGCCGTTCTCGCGCGACCTGCGCGTCGCCTCGGAGTCGTTCGCGCGCGCCTTCCTCGAGAAGAACCCCGGCTCGCAGGTCGCGATCTGGGAGTTCGGCGGCGCCGACATCCCGGTCGTGCCGTTCACGAACGACGTCACCAAGCTCGCCGAAGGATCGAAGAAGCTGTTTCCGAAGGGCTCGATCAGCCAGGCCCAGGCCGACGCGATCGCCGCCGGCGCGGCCACCGCGCGCGGCCAGAACGTCATCGCTTCGAACCTGCTCGAGGCGATCATCGGCGCCTCGAAGGAGCTCGCCAAGCGCGAGGAGCCCCGGCGCGTCATCGTCTCGATGAACGCCGACGTCAGCGTCGAGGCCAGCCGCGTTCAGGGCAACAAGGTCCAGGAAGAAGTGATCAAGGCCAACGTGCAGTGGTTCGGCCTCTCGCTGCAGGCGCAGGTCGCCAACGGACCGCTGCGCGACAACGTCATGAACGGCCTGATTCCGTACAGCGGCGGCGTCCGCCACACGATCGTCAGCATCCAGGCGCTCGAGTCCGAGCTCATCAACATGGCCGACATCATCGCGAACCAGTACGCGGTGACCTACAAGCGCACCGCCGGCGAGCCGAAGGGCGTCGTCGTCGGCCTGCGCGGCGGCCCGCCCGACATCAAAGTGGCGGCGACGCGCTGGGCGTCCAAGTAACGGGACGAACGCCCGTCCAGGAGGGACGAGCCCGCCGGTCCGTGGCAGCGGATCGCCGGGCTCGTCCTCTTTGAGCGGACCGCATTCGTCACGATCGCGCCGACCACCCGTCCGCGCTCGCCCAACGTTGTATCCTTCTCCGAACGCCCACCGCCGTATGCACGTTCGCAGCACCGGATTTCTTTCCACGCTTCTGCTTGCCGCTCTCGTCGCCTGCCGCACGGCCGCGCCGGCATCGTCGGCGTCGATCGTCAGACCTGGCGCGCCCGGCGACGCCAGCCGGGTCGAGGCGGTGACGCCGGCAGCGGCGCCGAAGCACACCGACGCCGACGTCAAATTCATGCAGGGCATGATCGGGCATCACGCGCAGGCGCTGGAGATGACGGCGCTATTGCGATCGCGCAGCGAACGTCAGGACATGAAGATGCTGGCGCTGCGCATCGACGTCTCGCAGCAGGACGAGATCAAGATGATGCAGCAGTGGCTCTCCGAACGCGGCCTCGAGGTGCCGGGGCCGCACGCGCATCACACCGGCATGCTGATGCCGGGGATGCTGACGCCCGGGGAGATGGCGACGCTCGCCGCGGCGAAGGGCGCGGAGTTCGACAAGCTGTTTCTCGCCGCGATGATCAAGCACCACGAGGGCGCGCTGGTGATGGTCAAAGAGCTCTTCGACAGTCCCGGTGCGGGACAGCGCGCCGAGATCTTCGCGTTCGCGTCGGACGTCGAGGCGGATCAGAGCGCCGAGATCTCGCGGATGCGCGCCATGCTCGCAACCCTGAAATAGCGGTGTTTCTTCCTGTGAGGCGCTCATGACAGTCAGCAGATTCGTGGAAAGCCGGACGCGCGCGGGCGCACGCGGCCGCCTGCTTCGGGCGGCGACGATGGCGGCGTTGGTGTCGATCGCGGCGGTGACCTCCGCGCAGCAGGCCGATCCGCGCGTCGGCCTCAAGCCGGGCGAGAAAAACGCGGGCGAGGCGGCGTGGAACATCGAGCTCATCAGCCACATGCCGATGGCGCCCGGCGTCGTCGAGCCGACCGGCCCCGGCGGCCTCAACGTCGCCAATTCCGACCTGGCGTTCACAGGCCCGAACGCGCTGCTCGGCAACTTCCACGGCTTCAACTTCTACGACGTCGAGGACCCGCGGCGGCCGCGGCTGCGCGTCTCGGTCGTCTGCCCCGGCGGCCAGGGTGACCTGTCCGTCTACGGCAACCTGCTCTTCATGTCGGTCGAACAGACGCGCGGCCGCCTCGATTGCGGCATCGAAGGGGTGACCGGCGCGGTCAGCGCGGAGCGCTTCCGCGGCGTGCGCATCTTCGACATCAGCGACATCAACAAGCCGAAGCAGATCGCCGCCGTGCAGACCTGCCGCGGATCGCACACCCACACGCTGGTGGTCGATCCGAAGGACAAGGCGAACATCTACGTCTACGGATCGGGGACGAGCTCGGCACGCTCGGCCGAGGAGCTCGCCGGCTGCTCCGGCCTGGATCCGCGGGAAGACGCGAACACCGCGCTCTTCAGCATCGACGTCATCCAGGTGCCGCTGTCGGCGCCGCAGACCGCGAGGATCGTCAACCGGCCGCGCATCTTCGCCGACGAGAAGACCGGCGCGATCGCCGGCCTCTGGGCGGGCGGCGATCACGGACCCGGCACGCAGCGCTCGAGCGTCACCAACCAGTGCCACGACATCACCGTGTACGTCGCCATCGGCCTGGCCGCCGGCGCATGCTCGGGCAACGGCATCCTGCTCGATATCAAGGATCCGGTGAACCCGAAGCGCCTCGATCAGGTGAGCGACGTCAACTTCGCCTACTGGCATTCGGCGTCGTTCAACAACGACGGCACCAAGGTCATCTTCACGGACGAATGGGGCGGCGGCACGTCGCCGCGGTGCCGCGCCACCGATCTCAAGACCTGGGGCGCGAACGCGATCTTCGACATCGACGACGGCAAGATGCGATTCGGCGGCTACTTCAAGATGCCGGCGCCGCAGACCGAGCAGGAGAACTGCGTCGCTCACAACGGCTCGCTGATCCCCGTGCCGGGGCGCGACATCATGGTGCAGGCGTGGTATCAGGGCGGACTATCGGTGTTCGACTTCACCGACGCCGCCAACGCGCACGAGATCGCGTTCTTCGATCGCGGCCCGTTCGACGCGAGCAAGATCGTCATCGCCGGCTACTGGTCGACGTATTGGTACAACGGCCACATCTACGGATCGGAGATGGCGCGCGGCCTCGACATCTTCGCGCTCAAGCCGAGCGAGCTCCTGACCCAGAACGAGATCGACGCCGCGCTGCTGGTCAAGTACGACGAGCTCAACGTGCAGGCGCAGCCGCGCATGACCTGGCCGGCGAGCTTCGTCGTCGCCCGCGCGTACATCGACCAGCTCCTCCGCAGCAAGACGATGACCGCCGACCGCGCCAACGCACTGCGCACCGCCATGGACCGCGCCGACAAGGCGAATGGGAACGAGCGGCGGGCGGCGGTGGACGCGCTCGACAAGCTGATGCCGCAGATCGAATCGGACGCGATCGCCGCACGCGGCCACGACGCCCAGCGGCTCACGGCGCTGGCGGAGACGATCAAAGGCCGGATCGCCAGCCTTCGCTGAGCACGGACTCGGCGCTCATCGCGACCAGAGCCTTCGGATCTCTCACGCGGAGGCACGGAGAGGACGGGAGACGCGGGTGGTTCGCTTGACGGCTCGCATCCGAACCCGCCGCGGCTTGTCCGTGTCTCCGCGTCTGCGTGAGATCTGTGCGTGACCGTTGCGAGCGTTCGGCGACCCAGAGCCGAAGCTACTGCGTGATCGGCCCCTGGATCGTCGGCGGGAAGACGTTGTGATCCAGGATGCCGTCGAAGGCGAGCGATCCGGTCGCGCCGCTGACGATCGGCAGCGTCGTGTGAACCGAATACGTGTTGTCGCCGTTGTTCACCAGGAATCCGCCGACGCCGCCGCGGACGCGGCGCAGCCCGAAGTTCAATTCGAACACGCCGTTGGTGATCGTCGAGACGCCGCCCGGGTTCGGCTGCAGCGGTGTGTGGTTGACTGCGACGATCATGAAGCCGAACGCGTTCGGGTTGGCGCCGACGCGGCCCTGAAAGATGCCCGCGAAGATCGCCACCCCGCACCAGTCCTGCGGGCATAGCTCGATCCCTGAGACCCCGCCCTGAATTACAGGCGTCGAGACCGCTTCGAGCCGACTGGTCCCGGCCGCAATTATTCCCATCGCGAGCACTGCCATCAACGTGCGTTTCATCGCCGGCCCTCCCTCGATTCAGTGGTCACTCATGATGGACGGGGGAACGGGCATCGTCAATCGGAATTGAGGGCGGGCGTCAATGTCCCGCGACGCCGTCGGTGCTGGCGGGACGCGCGTCGGGATCGCATCGGGCCAGCGCGCTGACCAGCTCGACGTCACCGACCGGCTTGACCAGGTGAAGGTCGAAGCCGGCTTCAGAGGTGCGGCGGCGATCCTCTGACTGTCCCCATCCGGTCAGTGCGACGACCATCGCGCGGCGTCCCCACGGGGCCAGCCGCATCTGCCGCGCGGTCTCGAAGCCGTCGAGGTCGGGCATGCCGAGGTCGAGCAGCACGACGTGCGGGTCGAACGCCGGCCCGGCCTCGAGCGCCTGCGGCCCGTCGTAGGCGATGCGCACGTCGTGGCCGTGGAGCTGGATCAGCAGGCCGAGCGCGTCGGCGGCATCGCGGTTGTCGTCGACGACGAGGACGCGGAGGAAGGGCCGGGCCGACCCTGCCGACGGCGTGGCCAGGCCCCGGGTCGCGCCGGCCGGCGCGTCGACGAGCGGCAGGCGCATGATCACTTCCGTGCCGTGGCCGATGCCGGCGCTGACCGCTTCGACGGCGCCGCCGTGGAGCTCGATCAACCGCCGCACGAGCGCGAGCCCAAGCCCGAGGCCGCCGAGCGACGTGCCATTGCCGCGGTCCACCTGCACGAACATCTCGAAGATGCGCGAGAGCATGTCGGCGGGAATCCCGGCGCCGTCGTCGCGCACGCGAATCGCGGCCGATCCGCCGTCGCGAGTCGCGCTGAGCCAGATATGGCCGCTCGGCTCGGTGAACTTGGTGGCGTTGTGCAGCAGGTTGCCGACCGCCTGCGCGAGCCGCGTCGAGTCGCCGCAGACGTGCAGATCGCCGTCGGGCATGTCGACCGACAATTCCAAGCCGCGGGCGTCGATCAGCGGCCGGGTCGTCTCGACGGCGCGCGCCAGCACCTCGCCGACGTCGAGCGTCTCGGTGCGCAGCGTGATCACGCCGCGGCTGATGCGCGAGACGTCGAGCAGGTCGTCGATCAGCCGGACGAGATGATCGACCTGGCGCTCGATGATCACGCGCGACCGCTCCCGCTGCGCCGGCGTCAGTCCCTCGAGGCGCAGCAGCTGCACCGACGTCCGGATCGGCGCCAGGGGATTGCGCAGCTCGTGCGCGAGCAGCGCCAGGAACTCGTCCTTGCGCTCGCCGGCGTCGCGCAGCGCCGCCGTCGTCGCTTCGAGGGCGGCGGTGCGCTCGGCGACGCGCGCCTCGAGCTCGTTGTTGAGGGTCTCGAGCTCCCGCGTCTTGCGATACAGCTCGGCGAAGACGCTGACCTTGGCGCGGAGGATGTCGGGCACGATCGGCACCGGCACGTAGTCGACGCCGCCGCATTCGTAGCCGCGGAGCCGGTCGAGGTCGGTGACCAGGATCGCCGAGATGAAGATGATCGCCGTCTTCTGGAAGCGCGGATGCTGCCGGATCATCGACGCCAGCTCATAGCCGTCGAGCTCGGGCATGCAGACGTCCACGAGAACGACGGCGATCTCGTTCTTGAGCAGCAGGTCGAGCGCCTCGCGGGCCGACGTCGCCTTGAGCAGGGTCTCGCCGAGATCCTGCAGGATCGCCTCGTAGGTGAGCAGCTTGCCGGGCTGATCGTCGACGAGCAGGATCTTGACCGGCGTCGGATGCGTCATCGACCCGGCCTCAGCGGTGCAGCCACATCCGCAGCGACGACAGCAGCTGCTCGGTGTTGACCGGCTTGGCGAGGTAGTCCGAGGCGCCGGCCTCGAGGCACTTCTCGCGGTCGCCCTTCATCGCCTTCGCGGTGAGGGCGATGATCGGCAGCCGCCGCAGTGCCGGGTTGTGCCGGATCTCCTGCATCGTCTCGTAGCCGTCCATCTCCGGCATCATGATGTCCATCAGCACGATCGCCAGGTCCGGGGTCCGTTCGATCGTCGCGATCGCTTCCCGGCCGGTGCTCGCGGTGAGCACCTTCATCCCGCGCCGCTCGAGAACGCTGCTGAGCGCGAAGATGTTGCGGACGTCGTCGTCGACGACGAGCACGGTCCTGCCGACGAGATCGTCATCCGACTGGTAGAGCTTCTCGAGCATCCGCTGCTTGGCCGGCGGCAGATCGGCGAGGACGCGGTGCAGGAACAGTGACGTCTCGTCGAGCAGCCGCTCCGGCGACTCCACGCCTTTGACGACGATGCTGCGCGCCAGCGTGTGCAGCTGCGCTTCCTCCTCGGCCGAGAGCTCGCGGCCGGTGAAGACGACCACCGGCACGTCGGAGAGCTCCGGGACCTTGCTGATCCGCTCGAGCACCTCGAAGCCGGTCATGTCCGGCAGCCGCAGATCGAGCACGACGCAGTCGCACGGCAGCTCGATGAGGATCTCGAGCGCGCGCGTGCCGCTGTCGGCGCTGATGATCTCGACGTCGTCGTGCGCGAGCAGCTCGCTGATGCTGATCTGCTCGGCGGCGTCGTCCTCGACGACGAGCAGCCGGCGGCGGCGGAGATCGGCGTACTTGCGAAGCCGCGTGATCGCCTCGCCGAGGCTCTCGGCCGTGGCCGGCTTGGTGATGAACGAGTAAGCGCCGCGCGCGAGCCCGTGCTGGCGGTCCTCGTCGAGCGTGACGATCTGCACCGGGATGTGCCGGGTGTCCGGGCTCTGCTTGAGCTGGTTGAGCACCGTCCAGCCGAGCATGTCGGGCAGGAACACGTCGAGCGACACCGCGGTCGGCCGGTACTGGCGGGCCAGCGCCAGCGCGTCGCTGCCGCGGCTGGCGACCAGCGCCTTCATGCCGCTGTCGTGCGCGAGATCGACGAGCACGCGGGCGTAGTGCGGATCGTCCTCGACCACGAGCAACGTCGAATCGCTGGGCAGCAGCGTGCCGCGGTCGTCGAGCACCAGCGGCCCGGGCCGTTCGTTCGGTCGCATCGGCACGGCCCGCGCCGCTCGCGCCGTCGCCGCGGCGGCGTGTGCCGCCGCCTCGGCCGACGCCGTCGACGGACCGATGTAGCGAATCGGCAGATAGAGCGTGAACGTGCTGCCGACGCCCGGCGAGCTGCGCAGCTGCAGCTCGCCGCCGAGCAGGTGCGAGAGCTCGCGGCTGATCGCCAGGCCGAGCCCGGTGCCGCCGTACTTGCGGCTGGTGCTGGCGTCGGCCTGCTGGAAGGCTTCGAAGATGATCCGCTGCTTGTCGAGCGGGATGCCGATGCCGGTGTCGGAGACCTCGAAGGCGATGACCTTGTCCGTCTGGCCGAGGATCTGATGCCCCGGCGTCCAGCCGCCGGCCGCGTGCGACACCGCCAGCCGGATGCCGCCCTGCGGCGTGAACTTGAAGGCATTCGAGAGCAGGTTCTTGAGCACCTGCATGACGCGCTTCGAGTCGGTGACGAAGGCGTGGCCGAGCTTCGGGTCGAGCTCGACGTCGAACGACAGGCCGCGGTTCTCGGCTTCGTGCTTGAAGGTGCGCTGCAGGCCGTCGAGCAGGCTCGCGAAGAACACCTCCTCGGCGTCGACGGTGACCGTGCCGGACTCGATCTTCGAGAGATCGAGGATGTCGGTGATCAGGTTGAGCAGGTCGGTGCCGGCGCCGTGGATCGTGCGCGCGAACTCGACCTGCCGCGGCGCCAGGTTGCCCTCCGGGTTGTCGAGCAGCTGCTGGCCGAGGATCAGGATGCTGTTCAGCGGCGTGCGCAGTTCGTGCGACATGTTGGCGAGGAACTCGGACTTGTACTTCGAAGTCAGCGCCAGCTCCGCCGCCTTGTCCTCGAGCTGGCGGCGCGCGGTCTCGATCTCCTGGTTCTTGCGCTCGACCTCGGCGTTCTGCTCGGCCAGCTGCTGCGCCTTCTGCGCCAGCTGTTCGTTGGTCTGCTGCAGCTCGGCCTGCTGGGTCTGGAGCTCGCCGGCCAGCTGCTGCGACTGCGCCAGCAGGCCCTCGGTCTGCATCGTCGCCTCGATCGAGTTGAGGACGATGCCGATGCTCGCGGTGAGCTGATCGAGGAACGTCAGGTGCGTCGCCGAGAACTCGTGCAGCGAGGCCAGGCCGATGACCGCCTTGATGCGGCCCTCGAACGCGATCGGCAGCACCACCAGCGTCCGCGGCAGCGCGTTGAAGAACACCGATCCGACCGGCGTCGTGTCCGTCGGCACGTCGGTCACCAGGATGCGGCGCTTGTCGAGCGCGCACTGGCCGACGAAGCCCTCGCCGACGCCGAGCTCGGTCGGATACGGGTGGCCGACCGCCTCGGCGTAGCTGGCGAGCATGCGCAGCCGCGAGGTCTCCGCGTCCATGCGGTAGATCACGCCCTGATGGCCGTTGATGAGCGGGATGAGCTCGGTGAGCAGCATCTGACCGACGGCGGCCAGATCACGCTGCCCTTGCAGCATGCCGGTGAACCGCGCCAGGTTGGTCTTCAGCCAGTCCTGCTCGGTGTTGCGGTCGGTGGTCAACCGCAGGTTGTCGATCATCGTGTTGATGTTGTCTTTGAGCTCGGCGACCTCGCCGCGGGCGTCGACCTGAATCGACCGCGTCAGGTCGCCCTGCGTCACCGCGGTCGCGACTTCGGCGATGGCGCGCACCTGCGTGGTCAGATTGGCGGCCAGCAGGTTGACGTTGCCCGTGAGGTCCTTCCACGTCCCCGAGGCGCCGGGCACGTTGGCCTGTCCGCCGAGGCGGCCCTCGACGCCGACCTCGCGCGCGACCGTCGTCACCTGATCGGCGAAGGTCGCGAGCGTGCCGGTCATATTGTTGATCGTGACTGCGAGCGCGGCGACCTCGCCCCGCGTCGATTTCACGGTCAGGTTCTGCGACAGGTCGCCGTCGGCGACGGCGGTGACGACCTTGACGATGCCGCGCACCTGCTCGGTCAGGTTGGCGGCCATGACGTTGACGTTGTCGGTGAGGTCCTTCCAGGTGCCGGCGACGCCGGGCACCTGCGCCTGGCCGCCGAGCAGACCCTCGGTGCCGACCTCGCGCGCGACGCGCGTGACCTCGGCGGCGAAGGCGTTGAGCTGGTCGACCATCGTGTTGATGGTGTCCTTGAGCTCGAGCACCTCGCCTTTGACGTCGACGGTGATCTTGCGCGACAGGTCGCCGCGTGCGACCGCGGTCGTGACCTCGGCGATGTTGCGCACCTGCGTCGTCAGGTTGGCCGCCAGCAGGTTGACGTTGTCGGTCAGATCCTTCCAGGTTCCGGCGACGCCGGGCACCTGCGCCTGGCCGCCGAGCCGGCCCTCGGTGCCGACCTCGCGGGCGACGCGGGTCACCTCGGCGGCAAAGGCGTTGAGCTGGTCGACCATCGTGTTGATGGTGTTCTTGAGCTCGAGGATCTCGCCTTTGACGTCGACGGTGATCTTGCGCGACAGATCGCCGCGCGCCACGGCCGTCGTCACCTCGGCGATGTTGCGCACCTGCGTCGTCAGGTTGGCGGCGAGCAGGTTGACGTTGTCCGTGAGGTCCTTCCACGTGCCGGCCACGCCCGGTACGACGGCCTGGCCGCCGAGCTTGCCGTCGGTGCCGACCTCGCGCGCCACGCGCGTGACTTCCGAGGCGAACGACCGCAGCTGGTCGACCATCGTGTTGATGGCCTCCTTCAGCTGCAGGATCTCGCCGCGCACGTCGACCGTGATCTTGCGCGACAGGTCGCCGTTGGCGACCGCGATGGTGACGTCGGCGATGTTGCGGACCTGGGCGGTCAGGTTGCTGGCCATGGAGTTCACGGACTCGGTGAGCTCCTTCCACACGCCGCCGACGTCCTTGATCTGGGCCTG
>DASTCC010000170.1:0-3453 GCA_035711465.1 Vicinamibacterales bacterium | reverse complement strand
CGGAGCGGGGTCGGGGGAGGGTCGGGGTAGGGTCGGAGTATGCTCCGACCCTGCTCCGACCCTGCTCCGACCCTACTCCGACCCCGCTCCGACCCTGCTCCGACCCTGCTCCGACCCCGCTCCGACCCTGCTCCGACCCTGCTCCGACCCTACTCCGACCCCGCTCCGACCCCGCTCCGTCCCCCACGCCGGACGACGTCGAGGAATGCTTGGGCGGCGTGGGAGAGTTCGCCGGCGCGGCGGTAGACGAAGCGGAGCTGGCGTGGGGTGCGGAGCTCGGGGACGCGGACAGCGGCCAGTTGGCCGCGGGCGATCTCCGTCAGTGCGCAGCGCCGCGGGAGCAAGGCGACGCCCAGACCCATCTCGACCGCGCGCTTGATGCCGTCCAGGCTCGGCAGCGACATCCGGATGTTGAGCGGCGCGTGCCGCTGCTCGTAGAGCCGGAGCACGCGGTCGCGCGCCGGCGACGGGTCGTTGTGCGCGATCACGGTCTGGCGGCCCATCTCCTCCATCGTGATCTGCTTGCGCCCGGCGAGCGGATGCGCCGGCGGCACCAGCAGCACCAGCTCGTCGGTGCCAATCGGAATCGACAGCAGCTCGCGCTCGGGCGGCGAGAACGTCAGCACGCCGAAGTCCACTGTCCTCAGCAGCAGTTCCTGCGCGAGCAGACGGGCGTGGACGCGCCTGACGTCCACGAGGACGTGCGGATGCTGACGCTGAAACGCGGCGACGATCGGCAGCACCGCATGAACGCCGCCTTCGTTCGCGCCGATGAGGACCCGGCCCTTGCGCAGGTCGCGAAGATCGCTCACCGCCGTCGCCGCTTCGTCGGACAGGCGCAGCAGCCGCGTCGCGTAATCGAAAATCAGCTCGCCGGCGTCGGTGAGCGTGCCGTCGCGAGACGATCGATCGATGAGCCGCTCGCCGGCCGACGCCTCGAGCCGGCGAATGGCCTGGCTCACGGCCGGCTGCGTCCGGCGCAGCTTCCGCGCCGCGCGCGAGAAGCTGCGTTCGGCGACGACGGCGGCAAAGACCCGGAGATCCTCGAGCGTCACTGGCATCCTCGATAAGCGCCGCGCATCACAACCTCACCCACGCGCATACACAAGGCAGCGCCCAACGATCCTGACCGCGTCCGGCCGCCATCGTCAATAACAATTACTTCTTTTAATCTAATCATCATGACTTTGACTTATCCGCGGCCGCCGCGACAGACTGCCGGTCATGGCGAATCGGCTGATCGTCTTTGACACCACGCTCCGTGACGGCGAACAAGCGCCCGGTTTCTCGCTCCGAATCGAGGAGAAGGTGCGCATGGCGCGCCAGCTCGAAGCGCTCGGCGTCGACGTCATCGAGGCCGGCTTTCCGATTGCGTCGGACGCTGACGCCGAGGCCGTACGTCAGGTGTCGCTGGCGGTGACCGGGCCGGTGGTGGCGGCGCTGGCGCGCTGCACCCGGCCCGACGTCGATCGCGCCGCCTGGGCGATCGCGCCGGCGCGCCGCAGCCGCATCCACACCTTCATCGCCACCTCCGATCTGCACCTCCTGCGGAAGCTGCGCTTCACCCGCGAACAGTGCCTCGCCGCCGCCATCGACGCCGTCAAACGCGCGCGCACCTACACCGACGACGTCGAGTTCTCGGCCGAGGACGCGACGCGAAGCGATCGCGATTTTCTCTGCCGTGTCATCGAAGCGGTCATCGACGCCGGCGCAACGACGATCAACCTTCCGGATACGGTGGGCTACTCGACACCCGACGAGATCGCCGAGTTCTTCGCCGACGTCATCGCTCGCGTGCCCAACGCCGACAAGGCGATCTTCAGCGCGCACTGCCACGACGACCTCGGACTGGCCGTCGCGAATACCCTGGCTGCGATCGGCGCCGGCGTCCGTCAGGTCGAGTGCACCATCAACGGCATCGGCGAGCGGGCCGGCAACGCCTCGCTCGAAGAAATCATCATGGCGACGCGCGTCCGCCCGGATCGCCTGCCTGTCGACACCGGCGTCGACACGCGTCAGCTGTACGCGTCGAGTCAGCTCCTGAGCGAGCTCACCGGTGAGCGTGTCCAGGCCAACAAGGCCATCGTCGGCCGCAACGCGTTCGCGCACGAAGCCGGCATCCACCAGGACGGCATGCTCAAGGACCGCCGCACCTACGAGATCATGCGGCCCGAGGACGTCGGCGTGCCGCGGACGTCGCTGGTGCTCGGCAAGCATTCGGGCCGCCACGCGCTCCAGAAACGCTGCGACGATTTCGGCCTGAAGCTGTCGCGCCACGATCTCGACGAGGTCTACCGCCGGATGATCGCGCTCGCCGATCGCTCGAAGTCGATCACCGACGATGACGTGATGGCGATCGCGGCGGATGTCTGCGGACAGTCGCGCGTCTCCGTGGTGCCGCGCGACGCCACCGCCGCTGCCCGCGAGGTCAATCAGGAAGCCGGCTACGGGTTCGGCGTGTGAACGCCCGAATCGTTCTTCTCGGCGGTGACGGCATCGGCCCGGAAGTCACCGCGGCGGCGGCGCGCGTGCTTCATGAAGTCGCCGATCGTTACGGACATCACTTCACTTTCGTGGACGCGCTGATCGGCGGCGCGGCGATTCGCGCCAGCAATCAGCCCTTGCCCGCCGAGACCATCGCCGCCGTGAAAGACGCCGACGCGGTGCTGCTGGGCGCCGTCGGCGATCCCGCGTTCGATTCGCGCCCGCCCGGTCAGCGCCCTGAGTCCGCGCTGCTGGCGATCCGCCGCGAGCTCGGCGTGTTCGCCAATCTGCGGCCGGCGCGTGTGTGGCCGGGCCTCGAGGAGGCCGGCCCGCTGAAGCCCGCCGTCCTCGCCGGCACGGACCTCGTCGTCGTGCGCGAGCTCACCGGCGGTCTCTACTACGGCCAGCCGCGCGGCATCGGCGACGACGGCCGCGAAGCCGTCAACACGATGCGCTACTCGCGCGACGAGATCGCGCGCATCGCGCGGGTCGCCTTCGAACTGGCGGCCCGACGCCGCGGCCGCGTGTGCTCTGTCGACAAAGCGAACGTGCTCGAAGTGTCGAGGCTGTGGCGGACCGTCGTGACCGACGTCGCGCGTGAGTACGCCGGGGTGACGTTGACGCACGAGTACGTCGATGCGGCGGCGATGAAGATCGCGCTGGCGCCGTCGGCGTTCGACGTCGTCCTGACGGAGAACATGTTCGGCGACATCCTGTCGGACGAGGCGGGCGCGATCTGCGGATCGCTCGGACTGCTGCCGTCGGCCAGCCTCGGGCATGGCACCGGGTTGTTCGAGCCCGTTCACGGATCGGCGCCCGATATCGCCGGCCGGGACGTCGCGAACCCGATCGGCGCGATCGCGTCGGCGGCGATGCTCCTCGCCGACGGCCTGCGCCTGCCGGCCGAGGCGGCCGCGGTGACCGCCGCGATCGAGCGCGCGCTGCGCTTCGGATTGCGCACCCGCGACG
>DASTCC010000169.1:0-11120 GCA_035711465.1 Vicinamibacterales bacterium | reverse complement strand
GCGCCGTTCTGTGTTTCGGTCACAGGTGCCGAGAAGCCAAGTGCTGAGTGCTGAGTTGGCGAGCTTGTCAGTTCACTTGCCCCGACATGACGATGGGCATCGTCGGCGACGCCGATCCGCCTTGCGGCTCGATCGTGATGGCGACGAGCGCGGCGGTACTGACGTTCGGAAGCGCCGTGACGTGCGCGGCGCGGCCGTCGGCGTTGACGTTGAGCAGGCCGGCGCTCTGCGGCGCGCCTGATGGCGGCACCACCCACAGCTGATACACGCGCGCGGCGTCGAGCGGCGGCAGGCCGGTGCCGCTGAAGACGAGGCCGCGCGTCGGGCTCCAGAGCGCCGTGCCGACGGCGCCGGTCGCGGCGCCCGTGCCGCGCAGCGTCACCCAGTGCGCGTCGCCGGCGCTCATCACTTCGCGGATACGGACGAGCATCACCTGATCGCGTCTGAGCTCGAGCAGCTCGGCGCGGAGCGCTTCGGCGCGGCTCACCGCCGCGCTCGCCAGATCGCGCACGGTCTGGAGCTCGAGACGAAGCGAATGCGCGAGGAAGCTGGCGGCCACGGCCGCGACCAGCGCGGCCGCGGCGAGGAGCCATGCCAGCGGCGACGACCGGCGCGCGGTGGCAAGGCGGGCGCCGTTCGAGCGCGCCTGCGGTTGCGACGTCGCTTTCAACAGCGTCGCCGATCGAAGCGCCGGCGGCGGCGCTTCCGGCTCGACGGACAAGGCGAGTGCCGCGGTCACGCGCGACAGCTCCGCGAGCTCGGCGCGGCAGATCTCGCACGTCGAGAGGTGCGCCTCGAACGCCGCTCGCTCGCGCGCATCGAGCGCGCCGGCAGCGTAGGCGGGCAGCGTCTCGGCGAAGGCGTCGTGGGCGCTCATCCCGCTCGATCCTCCCGGCGTCATGACCCCAGCACTCCGCGAAGGGCCATCATCGCGGTTCGCAATCGCGTCTTCACCGTGCCCAGCGGGATGCCGGTCTGGTCGGCGATCTCGGTGTGCGTCAGGCCTTTGAAGAACGCCAGATCGATCAGCTGGCGCTGGTTGTCGGGCAGGCCCTCGAGCGCCGCTCGCACGTTGCGCACGTCGTCGGCGGAAATCGCCAGCGCTTCCGGACTGGCCGTGTTGGCGGCCAGCGGCGTGTCCTCCGGCGCGGCCACGGGATTGACGTCGGGCCGTGCGCGTCGGCTGCGCAGCCGGTCGATCGCGCGCGTCCGCGCCAGCATCACGATCCAGCCGGCGACGGTGGCGCGCGCGAAATCGTAGCGAGGAGCGTCGCGCCAGATCTGCGAGAACACGTCCTGGACTACCTCCTCGGCGTCCTCCGCGAGCGCGACGACGCGACGCGCCAGGGCGAAGACGGTCCCGGCATACCGGTCGTACAGCCGCCCGAGCGCCTCGGCCGAGCCGCCCGCAATCGCACGGACCAGTTGCCGGTCGCTCTCAAGGTCGAGATCGCGCAAGACCCACTGACAGTACTACGGCGCGCCGGGGACAAGGGATGTTCCGCGCGCCGGGCTGCGGGCTGCCTTTTTCTCAGGACGCGGTCTCGAGACTCGAGGCTCGGGCCCCGAGCCGGCGCCGTGCCGGCGGCGCCACAACGAGGTGCGACGGAACGAGCGGGGCGCTGCGCCACTTCTGCCATCCGAGCGTCAGCGCGATCATCAACCCGGTGAGCAGCGCGAAGCCGATCATGGCTTCCGAGATCGCAAAGCTCTTCTGCCACGGGCGCATGAAGACGCCGTAGGCGAGCTCGACGTGGACCCAGTAGACGAAGAGCGAATGACGGCCGAGCAGGATCGTCGGGCTCCACGCCTCGCTCGTTCGTTTGATCAGCCACGCCAGCGGCAGCGTCGACGTCATCACCCCGCAGCGAATCAGGAACAGCGAGATCGACGTCGTCCAGAAGCTCGACTGCGCCAACGGCGACGGAACGTACGACCCGATCATACCGATCGCGAACACGGACAGGCCGAGGAGCGCGAGCCGCTTGTGGAGCGCCGGCGTGTCGCGCTGGTCGGCGAGATAGACGCCGACGGTCGCGCCGGCGAAGAGCAATCCGACCCACGGGAACAGCGAGAAGACGCCGAACGTGCCGACCGGCCGCAGGTACGCCTCGAATCGCGGATACAGCAGCGACGGCCACCACCATGACCTGACGAGCGGGGTGATCGCGACGACGGCGAGCGCGATGCCAGCGAGCCACATTGCCTCGCTGCGCCGGCCCCGGCCGCGGCCCCAGATCCAGGCCGCGGCGACAAGACCGAGGCCGAGGATGTTCAGGATGTCCGGCTTGAGGAGGCTCGACCAGCGCGCGGTCGGATTGAGCAGAAAGGACTGCAATCTGAACACGTGCGCGAGCAGGAACACCTGCCAGCCGCGGCGCTGCAGCTCCCGGCTCGCATCCTGACGGCTGATGCCGCGCGCGATCTTCGCGTGGCCCGCGAGCGGCACGGCGAGGCCGGCGAGAAACAGGAACAGCGGCGCCGCCCATCCGCCGAGAAATGCCAGCAGCCAGAACGCCGTGCCCTCGCGATCCTCGACGCGCGTCCACGAATCGAGCGCGTGCCACTCGATCATGACGAGCACGGCGACGCCGCGCATCCAGTCGATGTAGGGACGTCGACTCACGGGTGAATCGAGTAGCTCGTCTTCAGCTCGACGTCTTCACGGATGGTGTTCCACACCGAGCAGTACTTGGCGCGCGACAACTCGATGGCGCGCTCGACCACATGCGGCTCGGCGTTCCCTGTGATCCTGAAGTCGAGCGTCATCGACATGAACCGGCGCGGATGCTCCTCGGCGCGCTCGCCTTCGAACGCGACGCTGAACGCACGAAGATCGGCCCGGCTCTTCTCGAGGATGTGGACGACGTCCATGGCCATGCAGACCATCACCGCGTAAGCCAGCGCCTGCGGCGGCGAGGTAATCCCGGGCGCCGAGCTGTCGAGCTCGATCGCCGGACTGCCGTCGCTGTTTCGAAACCGGAGACCGCCGTGCCAATCGACGGAAAGAGAGACCGAGGGCACAGGGGGATTCTACGGTACGGCATGGCTTGGCTCGGAACTTTCAGATGTTGCAGATTGCTGGAGCAGATCTTTTCACCATGCAGAGATCTCGAGACACGTCTTCAGACGCCGTCGACCAACTCGACGACCCCATTCCCCAGCGAGTGCACGGCGCCCACTACGCGCAGGCCGTCGCTCTGGTGTTGAGTCTTAAGTCTTAAGTCTTGAGTTCTCTGTTCTCCGCTCAAGTGAGCGCACTCCGAAGCCCCACCAGCGCCTCGTGCGGCAGCACGCGCGCGAGCTCCTCCAGTGTCGTCGTCCCGGTGCGCAGGCGGTGGGCGGCGTCGCGAGCCATCGGGATCGTCGTGCGGGCGGTGCTGGCGCGGATCTCGTCCAGCGGGGCGCGGCGTGCGATCAGCAAGGCGTCGGCGGCATCGGGGATCCAGAGGTCGGCGACGATGAGGCGGCCGGTGAAACCGGTGAAGGCGCAGGTCTGACAGCCGGCGCCGCGATGGAAGATCAGATCGGGCACGGGCCCGAGGAGCGACGCGGCGATCGGCGGCGGCGGGCACGGCTCGCGGCATGTCGCGCAGATCCGGCGAACGAGCCGCTGCGAGAGCACGCCGGCGAGCGACGCGCTGATGAGCGATGCGTCGATGCCCAGATCGATCAGCCTGGGCAGCGCCGCAATCGCGCTGTTCGTGTGCAGCGTGCTGAGCAGCAGGTGACCGGTCTGCGCGGCGCGGAAGGCCATCTGCGCCGTGTCCTCGTCGCGGATCTCGCCGACCATGATCACTTCGGGATCGTGGCGCAGGAACGATCGCAGGAAGCGCGCGAAGGTGTTGCCGATCTCGTCGTTCACTTCGCACTGACTCAGGCCGTCGTAGACGTACTCGACTGGATCCTCGGCGGTGAGAATGCGGATGCCCGGGTGATGCAGCCGCATCAGACACCCGTAGAGCGTCGTCGACTTGCCCGAGCCGGTCGGGCCGGTGACGAGGACGATGCCGGTCGTGCGATCGAGCAGGGTGCCGAGGCCGCGCGCCACGTCCGGCGACAGGTCGAGATCGTCGATCGACGCCGGCGCCCGCCGGCGATCGAGCATCCGGATGACGACGCTCTCGCCGTAGTAGGTCGGCACCACCGACACGCGCAGATCGATCGCATCCTGGCGTCCGTGCCGGGCGATCGCGAACTGGAAGCTGCCGTCCTGCGGCCGGCGCCGCTCGGCGATGTCGAGCCGGCTGAGGATCTTGATCCGCGAGACGAGCTCGCGGCGGTTCCGATCGATCGCGTCACGCAGCGCACGGAGCGCGGGCTCGCGCAGGACGCCGTCGACGCGGTAGCGGAGATGGACGCCGCGCGGCAGCACTTCGAGGTGCAGATCGCTGCAGCGCTGCTCGAGCGCGTCCTGCAGCAGCAGCCGCAGCGCCTCGTCCGCGCGCCGGCTGGCGACGTCGTCGAGCCCGTCCGCCGCGGTCGCGATCGCCGCGGAGTCGGGCGCGTGCGCCGAGTCCACGCGTCCTCGAGACGTGGGATCCGCCGGCGCTTCGTACAGACGGCGGAAGCCGCGCTGCATCGCCAGGCTCGAGACCACGACCACGTCGATGGCGAGGCCGGTCAACTGGCGCAGACTTTCAACGGCGGCGGCCGACGTCGGGTCGTCGAGCGCGACGGTCAGCCGGCGCTGGTCGAGCGCGATCGGCAGCACCGCGTGCCGGCGCGCGTACGAACGGTTGATCACGCGCGCGAGCGCCGGATCGATGATCGAGCGCTCGAGATCGACGAAGCGCAGCCCGAGTTGATGGGCGAGGACGCGGCGCACGTCCTCGTCGGTCGCGTAGGCGAGCGCGACGACGACCCGGCCGATCGGCTGCGCCAGCTCCGCCTGCCGTTTCAGCGCGTGCGCCAGTTGCGGACGAGAGAGGACGCCGGCGTCGACCAGCATCTCGCCGAGCGGCGCGCGGCCTGGTCCGATCGCCGGCGCGAGGATCGGCTCCGGCATCGGCATGAGGCCCATCCTACGAATCGCCGTGGTACTCTCCAACCGACCGAGGTAACCGGAGTTTCCATTTCGGCGCGTGACCCAACACGCGCGTGGCGGAGGGCCTGAGGCCCGGGGAGTCGGCACTGTGGGATCCGAGCGACGGCAGCATGAACGAGTGACGAAGCCCTTCGAAGGGCGCTGGTCGGGCGCCTCCGGCGCAACCGAGTGCCGCATCAGCGACATCAGCACCGGCGGCTGCTTCGTGCAGAGCTTGACCTCGGCGCCCAAGCCCGGCGAGCAGACCACCGTGACGGTCTCGTTCGGTCAGAACTTCTCGATGTCGCTCACCGGTACTGTCGTCTACGTCGAGCCAGGTCAAGGATTCGCCGTGAAGTTCGAAGACCTGCCGGCGAACGACGCGGCGGTGTTCAGAGCGTTCATTGGACAACTGGCGAAATGAACGCTTCGCGGCTGCGACCGCACGGACCCTTACTCGGCCCTTAAAGCAACGTTCGGATCGACCGCCGACGCGCGCCGCGCCGGCAGGTAGCAGGCGACGATGCCGGCGGTGATGAGCAGGAGCGGCACCAGGCCGAGCGCGAACGCGTCGACGGTTGGCAACAGCTGCACGAACATCGGGCGCAGCGAGTAGCGGGCGATGATGGCAATCGTCGCGCCGGCGATCACGCCGAGCACCACCGGGCTCAAACCCTCGCGAAGCACCATCCGCCGCATGTTGGCCGGAGTGCCGCCGAGCGCCATGCGCACGCCGATCTCTCGACGCCGGTTGGCGACCACGTGCGACAACACGCCGTAGAGACCGGCGAGGGCGAGGATCAAGGCGAAGACGCCGAGCGTGCCGGACAGGGTCGCGGTAATCTGGCCGAAGAGGATCGACGGGCCGGCGATGCGACGGCCCGTGCCGATCTGAGCCACCGCGAGATCCGGCGCGACTTCTCCGAGGACGCTCCGCAACGCACCCACCGCATCGGCCGGATCGCCGGCGGTGCGCGCGCTGAACGTGACCGGCCGATCAAGAGACTCATCGAACGGCACGTAGATTACGCCGGACTCCGGATCGCGACGTCCGACCGACCCGGCGTCGGAATCCTCGACGATGCCGACGATCGTCCGGCGTCGGCTGGCGTGCTTCGGTCCGCCAACCCAATCTCTCTGCTGCACGAGGATCGACTGTCCGATGACGTCGACGCGCCCGAACATCTGTCGGGCGACGGTCTCGTTGACTACGACGACGGCGTCGGCGCTCGAGAGGTCGCGTGCATCGAACGCACGCCCTCGGACGAGCTGGACGCCCAGCGTGCGAAAAATCGACGGCGTGGCGATCACGAGTTGGGGGAAGGAGCGCACGGCCTTCTCGTTCGTTGACTCGCTCTCGCGGACATAGGCGCCGGGTGTCGAGATACCAACCGGCAGGCCTGTCGAGGCCGATGCGGCCTCGATGCCCGGTGTGACAGCCAGCCGCGTCACCACACGATCGACGATCGCGCGGACACGGGCCGCGTCCACCCGTTGACCCACGAAGTCGATCTCGCCGACCGCGATGCGATCCAGATCGAAACCGCCGTCGAGCAGGCTGCTGGCGCGGACCTGACTGATGAACTGCGCGGCCATCGCCACGAGCAGCATCGAGATCGAGACTTGTGCAGTGATGAGCATCCGCCGGCCGCGCCAGCGCGGCAGCGCTGCGTTCGAGGCCCCCGACGCAATCGCCTGCCGGACATCCGCCTTCGCCCCGTGCCAGGCAGGCACGAGACCCGCGACCAGGAGCGCGAACACGCCGGCGCCGAGTGCGACGAGCAGCGCACTCAGATCGAGTCGCGGTTCGATCAGCAGGCTGCCAGCGCCGAAAGGCACCTCCTGGCCGACAGAGACGATCAGCATGCGCGCGACGCCGATGCCGGCGAAGCCACCGATGGATGCGACGATCAGCGTCTCCGTGAGGCTTTCGCGCACGAGGCGCCATCGCGACGCGCCGAGCGCCAAACGGACGCCGAATTCCTGGGCCCGGTTCGAGGTGCGTGCCAGCATCAGGTTGGCGAGATTGGTGCACGCCACCAACAGCACCAGCAAGGCCGCGCCGAGCATTCCAGCGCCGAGCCCGGCGACGAGATCGGATGTGTAGCCAGGCCCGACGTGTACCTCGGTGATGTGCTGAGCGGCCCACGGGCGGCTGGTGTTGTAGGCGGACTGGATTCGCCGTTCGAGCTCCAGGCCGAGCGGGTAGTCACGGTCGAGTTGCTTGCCGATGGCCGCGACCTCGGCCCCGACTTCCGCTACCGTGCGCCCGGGGCGCAACCGCGCCATCAATTGGAGCGATCGGCTGTCCCGATCAGGCCGGTCGACGCCGCTCTCGGGAAACAGCGCTGCGGTCCCCATCGGCACCCACGCCAGGCTGGCCACCAGGCCGTGGTTGAAGACGCCCTTGAAGGCTGGCGGCGCGACGCCGACGATCTGAAACGTCTCGCCGTTGACCTTGACGTCGCGTCCAACGGCGTCCGGACGGCCGTCGAACATCCGTTGCCAGGTGCGGAAGCTGATCGCGACGACCCGCGGCGCTCCGGGCGCATCGTCGGCTGGCTGCAGCAGGCGGCCGTGCAACGGTTGCACGCCGAGCGTGGCGAAGTAGTTGGCCGAGACGATCTCGCCGAGGGCGGTCTGACTTCGCCCATCGGCCGCGACCGCGAGTCGCACCTGGCGCCACGCGATCACGTCGGTCATCGTCGTCTGCCGGGCGCGCAGATCGAGAAAGTCGTCGCGCGAGAACGAGCGCAACGGCATACCGCCGCCGGGATAGTGCCAGAGGCTGACGATTGAATCGACGTCCTGAATTCCGGCTGGTGGCGCGAGCGCGGTCTTGACGATCGAATAGATCGCCGTCGTGGCGCCGATGCCGAGCGCCAGCGTGACGATCGAGAACAGCGTGAACATCGGCGCCGCGCGGAGGCGCCGAAGGGCGTACCAGATGTCGCGCATGGGCGCAATCTTACGCTTGCGCCGAGCCGCGAGAGCTGCGCCCCAAGCCCCAAGCCCCAGGCCGCGAGCGCGATAGCGCGAGTCAGCGAACTTTGCCTTCAATGTAGTCGTAATGGACTACAATGCAGGCCATGGCCGAAAACTCCAGATATCTCGGGGAATTCGAGCAGTTCATCCTGCTCGCCATCCTGCAGTGCGGCGAGGACGCTTATACCGTCCCCATCCGCGAAGTGCTGCTCGAAAAGAGCGGCCGGCACGTGGCCCGGGGCGCGCTGTTCACGTCGCTCGACCGCCTCGAAGCCAAGGGCATCGTCAAGTCGCGTATGAGCGCGCCGATGGCGGCGCGCGGCGGGCGCGCCCGCCGCTATTACTCGGTAACTCCGGTCGGCCTCGACGCGCTTCGCGCCGCTCGGGCGGCGATGGCGACGATGGCCCAGGGCCTGGAGTCGCTGCTGGAACGCCGGTGAGTCGTCCCGCTTCCCCGCCGCGTCACGCCGAGCGCCTCGTCCGCGCGGTGATTCGTGACGAGCGGTGGCGGGACGTGACGCTCGGGGATCTCGGCGAAGAGCACAACGCCCGGGCCGCCGCCTCGGGCCGCATCACCGCGGCGCTCTGGTATTGGGGGCAGACGATCGTCCTCGCGACCGACGCGGCGCGCGACGCCATCGCCGGTCTCGTTCCGGCGGGAGCCAGCATCATGCTCAAGGAAATCACGTTCGCGTTCCGATCGTTTCTCCGTCAACCGCTCGTCGCCGCCGTCATCGTCGCCACGCTGGCGCTCGGTCTGGGATCGAACGCCGCGACCTTCGGCATGATCGACTCGCTGCTGCTCCGGCCGTTCACCTTCCCGGGCGTCGATCGCCTCGTCGTCTTCTCGGAGAACTCCGCCGAGGATCCGTATCCGCAGGAATCCGTCTCGCCGGCCAACTATCTGGACTTCGCCTCGAACAAGCCGCGCACGGTGAGCCGGCTGACGGTGACGTCCTGGTGGGACGTGAACATCGCCGGCGGCGATCAGCCCGAGGCCGTGCAGGGCACGCGGGTGTCGCCGGACTTCTTCGCGATGCTTTCAGCCTCGCCCGCGATGGGCCGCGACTTCGCGCCGGCGGATGCGATCTGGGGCAACCATCGCGTCGCGATACTCGGCGAGGGCTTGTGGCACCGCCGCTTCGGCGCCGATCCGAACATCGTCGGCAAGCAGGTGCGGCTGGACGGCGAGAGCTACGACGTCATCGGCGTCGCGCCGGCGAAATTCGACTTCCCGAACGGGACGCAGATCTGGGCGCCGCGCGCGTTCAACGCGGAGGAAGCCGCCAACCGCGAAAGTCACTACCTCACCGTCATCGCCGAGCTCGCGCCGGGCGCGACGCTTGACGACGTCCAGGCGGAGATGACGACGCGCTACGCGCAGATCAAGCGCGACCATCCCGCTGCGACGCGCGATCTCGATCTGATCGTCCGGACGTTCACCGAGGCGCTGGTGGACTTCGGCCTGCCGCGCATCCTCGGGCTATGGCAGGCAGCGGCGATTCTGGTGCTGCTGATCGGCTGCGTCAACGTCGCCAATCTCCTGCTCGCGCGCGGCGCCGAACGTCAGCGCGAGATCGCGGTCCGCCTGGCGATCGGCGCGGGCCGGTGGCAGCTGGTGCGGCAGCTGCTGCTCGAGGCGGTGGTGATTGCCGTGCTGTCCGTACCGGCGGCGCTCGCGGTGGCGTGGATCGCGTTCGGGCTGCTCAAGTCGGCGATGCCGGCGACGCTGATTCGCTTCGTCCCCGGATGGACCGTGATGGGCATCGACTCGCGCGTCGCGCTGTTCACGTTCGTCGCCGCGCTCGTGACCGCCGTAATCTTCGGGCTGCTGCCGGCGCTGCAAGTGTCGCGGCCGCAGCTGACGTCGGCGCTTCGCGACGGCGGCCGGTCGGCCACGGCCGGCGCGGCGCGAAGCCGGCTGCGGCGCGTCCTGGTCGTCGCGCAGGTCGCGCTCGCGCTGCCGCTGCTCGTGCTCTCCGGCCTGGCCGCGGCCAGCAGCCACCGCCTCGCCAACGGTCCGCAGGGCTACGATCCCACGCCGCTCCTGCGGATGCGCATGCGGCTGCCGGCCGCCGTCTATCCGGACGCGGCGAGCCGCCAGCAGTTCATCGATCGCCTGCTGCTGGAAGCCAGGGCGGCGCCAGGCGTCACCAGCGTGGCGACGACGAATCTCGCGCCGACGTCGAGCTCCGGATCGCGGACCGACTTCATTCTCGAAGGCGCGACGTCGGACGACGGCCGCTGGCCGCTGGTCAACTACCGCGCGATCTCGGCCGACTACTTCTCGACGATGTCGATCCCGATGCTCCGCGGCCGGACGATCTCGGACTCCGATCGCAGCGGCCGCGAACGCGTCGCGGTCGTCAGCGAGTCGCTCGCCAAACGGTTCTATCCGGACACCGATGCGATCGGCAAGCGCGTCAAGCTCGACGAGGACGCCGAAGAGTGGACGACGATCGTCGGCGTCGCCGGCGACATCATCGACGACTGGTTCGCGAATCGCCGGGCGCCGACGGTCTACGTGCCGGCGCTGCAGGCGTCGACGAGCAACGTCTATCTGATGGCGCGCGGCAACGGCGATCCCGAGTCGCTGCTGCCCGGCCTGCGCGCCGCGATTGCGCGCGTCGATCCGTCGCAGCCGGCGTATGACATCGCGACGATGCCGACGGCGCTGCGCGAGCGGACCACCGGCATCCGGTTCATCGGCGGCCTGATGGCGGCGTTCGGTCTGCTGGCGATGGCGCTGGCGACGTTCGGCATCTACGGCGTGATGTCGCACTACGTCGCGCAGCGCCGCGCCGAGATCGGCGTGCGCATGGCGCTCGGCGCGACGCGCGGCCACGTGCTCCGCCTGACGATCGGCCAGGGCACGAAGCTGGCGGCGATCGGGATCGCGATCGGCCTGGCGATCGGCATTGCGCTGGCGCGGCTGATGGAAAGCGCGCTGCTCGGCGTCATCACCGCCGAGCCGTCGCTGTTCGCGTTGATCACGCTCGCGCTCGCCTTCATCGCGTTCCTCGCGACGCTGGTGCCCGCCTCACAGGCGGCAAGGGTGGATCCGGTTGGGGCGTTGCGGGACTAGGCTGCGGGCTGCGGGCTGCGGGCT
>DASTCC010000168.1:0-10922 GCA_035711465.1 Vicinamibacterales bacterium | reverse complement strand
CGGCTGCCGGCTGCGGGCTGCCGGCTGCGGGCTGCGGGCTGCAGCCTGCAGAACCTCCAGCAGCCTGTAGCCTGTAGCCTGTAGCCTGTAGCCTGTAGCCTGTAGCCTGTAGCCTGTAGCCTGTAGCCAGCAGCCTGTAGCCTGCAGCCTGCACTGTGCTGCCGGCAGCCCGCAGCCCGCAGCTGGCGCCTAGTGCACGCCATGTCCCATCTGCAGCAGGCTCGGATCGGCGCCGAGGCGGCGGATGGCTGTTTCCCACGCGTTCGACGCCGGGACGTCGAAGATCAGATCGAGTTCGACCGGCATGATCAGCCAGGCCGATTCGGCGAGCTCGGCGTCGAGCTGGCCGGGGCCCCAGCCGGCGTAGCCGGCGAGCACGCGCGTGCGCGGCGGCACCGGGCGCGAGGTCAGGACGCGGCGCAGCAGCAGCGGTGACGCGGACAGATACAACCCGGCGCCGACGCCGCGGTGCTCGGCGTCGTCGGGCGCCTGCGCGGTGAGGATCCACCCGCGCTGCGGCTCGACCGGGCCGCCGAGGAGCAGCGGGAGATCGTTCGGTTCCGCGATCGCCGGCTCGAGCCGCACGGCTTCGGCGGCGGAGATGTCCGACGGCCGGTTGACGATCAGTCCGAACGCGCCCTCCGACGCATGCTCGCAGAGCAGCACGACGGTCCGCGCGAAGTTCGGATCGACGAGCTGCGGCATCGAGAGGAGCAACGCGGGCGCCAGGGTCATGATCCGATATTACCGCGCCGCCCGCGCGCGCGTTTCAGCCTGGGCAATGGCATCAGCGACGAGCGGGTCGGCGGCCGAAGGATGTGCGCCGAGCGCATCGAGCGCCTCGACCGCAGCGCCGCTGTCGAGCGCTCCCGCGGCGCAGGCCAGCGAGCGGCGGATCCGCTTCAGCCCGGCGCGGCGCATCGCACTGCCGCGGATCAGCGCGCGCCACGCCTCATCGGACAATCGGCATAGGTCGATGAGCTTCGGATACGCGAGGCCCTCGCGCGGCTGCCAGGTGCCGGCGGCCGCGGCGGGCGCGCGTCGATTCCACGGACACACGTCCTGGCAGATGTCGCATCCGAACACCCGGCCGGCGAGCGACGACTGAAGATCATCGTCGATCGCGCCGCGCGCCTCGATGGTGAGGTAGGAAATGCAGCGCCGCGCGTCGACCACCCAGGGCTCGACGATCGCGCCCGTCGGACAGGCGTCCAGACAGCGCGTGCACGTGCCGCAATGATCGACGCCGGGCGCGTCCGACTCGAGCTCGACGTTGATCAGCACCTCGCCGAGGACGATCCACGATCCGATCGACGGGTTGATCAAACAGGTGTTCTTGCCGATCCAGCCGAGGCCCGCCAGTTCGGCGAAGACCCGCTCCTGCACCGGTCCGGCGTCGACACACGAGAACGCTTCGAAGCCGCGGCCGGCGCGATCCGCGAGCGTCCGCACCAGCGCGCGCAGCCGCTCCCGGATCACGTCGTGATAGTCGTCGCCCCACGCATAGCGCGCGATCGACGCGCGCTCGGGGTTCATCGCGTCGGTCGAGTAGGGCTGGTCGGTGTTGTAGAGGCAGGCGACGCTGACGATGGAACGAACCGACGGCAGCGCCTTGGCGGGATCGAGCCGCTCGTCGAGCGAGTCGGCGAGATAGGTCATGTCGCCGGCGTGTCCCTCGGCAATCCACAACGCCAGCCGCGCCAGCTTCGGATGACGCACGGCCGGCGCGATGCCGACGAGGTCGAAGCCGATCTCGTGCGCCGCGGCTTTGACGAAAGGCGCCGTCAGCATACCGGTCGACCGGCCTACCCCTGCGCGCTGAGCCTCCGCAGCACGTAGGGCAGGATGCCGCCGTGCCGATAGGCGATCAGCTCCTCCGGCGTGTCGACACGCACCGTCGCCCGGAACCTCCGCGTGTTCCCGTCCTCACCGCGCGCGTGCACCTCGACGACGCCACGCGGCGCGAGCGTCGCCCCCGAGCCCGACAGGTCGAACAGCTCGCGGCCGGTCAGCCCGAGCGACGCCGCCGATTCGCCGGCGACGAACTCGAGCGGCAGCACGCCCATGTTCACGAGGTTGCTGCGATGGATCCGCTCGAAGCTCTCGGCGATCACCGCCTTGACGCCGAGCAGCATCGTGCCCTTCGCCGCCCAGTCGCGCGAGGATCCGGATCCGTACTCCTTGCCGGCGAGGACGACGAGCGGCACGCCGGCGTCCCTGTATTTCATCGCGGCGTCGTAGATCGGCAGCACTTCGCCGCCGGGCAGATACGACGTCCAGCCGCCCTCGGTGCCGGGCGCGAGCTGATTGCGAAGGCGCACGTTGGCGAACGTGCCGCGCATCATCACCTCGTGATTGCCGCGGCGCGCGCCGTAGGAGTTGAAATCGCGGGGCGTGACGCCCTGGGCGATCAGGTACTTGCCGGCCGGACTGTCGGCTTTGATCGATCCGGCGGGCGAGATGTGATCGGTGGTGATGCTGTCGCCGAGCAGCGCCAGCGCGCGGGCGCCGGTGATTTCCTGCGGCGGCGCCGGCTCTCGCGCGAGGTCCTCGAGAAAGGGCGGCTTGCGGATGTACGTCGAGTTGGGCTCCCATGCGAACCGCGCCCCGGTCGGCACCGGCAAGCCGCGCCAGAGCTCGTCGCCCTCGAAGACGCTGCCGTACTGCTTCCGGAACATCTCGGCGGACACGGCGGCCAGCATCGCGTGCTGGATCTCGCGCTCGCTCGGCCAGATGTCCTTCAGGTACACGGGCTGTCCGTTCCTGCCCAGGCCGAGCGGTTCGGTGGTGATGTCGGCGTTCATGCTGCCGACGAGCGCGTAGGCGACGACGAGCGGGGGCGAGGCAAGATAATTGGCCCGGACTTCCTGCTGGATGCGGCCTTCGAAATTGCGGTTGCCGGAGAGCACCGAGCAGACGACGAGTCCGCGTTCCTTGACCTCGGCGGAGATCTCGTCGGGCAGCGGTCCGCTGTTGCCGATGCAGGTCGTGCAGCCGTAGCCGACGAGGTTGAAGCCGAGCTGATCGAGATAGGTCTGCAGGCCCGCCTTGGCGAGGTAGTCGGTGACGACTTTCGATCCCGGCGCGAGGCTCGTCTTCACCCAGGGCTTGCGCGTCAGCCCGAGCTCGACCGCCCTCTTGGCCACGAGTCCGGCGCCGATCATCACGCTCGGATTCGAGGTGTTGGTGCAGCTCGTAATCGCCGCGATCACGACCGAGCCGTCTTCGAGCTGTGGCGCCACCGCGACCGCGGTTCCGCCGCCGGGAGCGGTCTTCACGCCCTTCTGCAGATCCGGCAGCGCGCTCGCGAACGACGCTCGCGCCCGGGTCAGCGGCACGCGATCCTGCGGCCGCCGCGGTCCGGCGAGGCTCGGCTCGACCGTCGCCAGGTTCACCTCCAGCGAATCCGAGTAGATCGCGTCAGGCGAGCTGTCGAGCCGGAAGAGCCCCTGCGCGCGTGCGTACTGCTCGACCAGCTGCACATCGGCGTCGTCGCGCCCGGTGAAGCGCAGGTAGTCGAGCGTCATCTCGTCGATCGGGAAGATGGCAACGGTCGCGCCGTACTCGGGACACATGTTGCCGAGCGTCACGCGGTCCGCGATCGTCAGATGCGCGACGCCGGGCCCGTAGAACTCGACGAAGGTCCCGACGACGCCCTTCTTGCGCAGCGCTTCGGTGATCGTCAGCACCAGGTCGGTCGCGGTCGTGCCTTCAGGCAGCTTGTTCGAGAGCCGGCAGCCGATCACCGGCGGAATCAGCATCGAGCTCGGCTGGCCGAGCATGGCCGCCTCGGCCTCGATGCCGCCGACGCCCCAGCCGACCACGCCCAGCCCGTTGACCATCGTCGTGTGCGAATCGGTGCCGAAGACGGTGTCGGGATACGCGATCGTCCGATCGCCGGCCCGCTCGCGGCAGACGACCCGCGCCAGGTACTCGATGTTGACCTGGTGGACGATGCCGGTCTCGGGCGGCACGACGCGGAAGTTGCGGAACGCGGTCTGTCCCCAGCGCAGGAATACGTAGCGCTCGCGGTTGCGTTGGTATTCGAGGTCCGCGTTGAGCTGCAGCGCGTCCGGCCGGCCGAAGTGATCGACCTGGACCGAGTGATCGATGACCAGCTCGACCGGCTGCAGCGGATTGACGCGCTGGGGATCGCCGCCGAGCTGGACGATCCCGTCGCGCATCGCCGCCAGATCGACGACGCAGGGCACGCCGGTGAAGTCCTGCAGCAGCACGCGCGCGGGCATGAACGAGATCTCGCGCGTCTGGCTGCCGCGGGGATCCCAGGAGGCCAGCGCCTCGATGTCGGCGGCGTGCACGAAGGCGTTGTCCTCGCGCCGCATCAGGTTCTCGATCAGGATCTTGAGCGAGTACGGCAGCCGCGTCAGACCGGGAAACCGCTCGGCCAGTGCGGGAAGGCTGAAATAGTCGAGGCTGGCGCCGGCGAGGGAGAGTGACCGGCGCGTCTGGAAGGTATCGAGTGACATGATCAGAATCCGAAGACGATGCCGCCGAACACCAGCGGCGCGAAGCGAATCTTGTCGTCGCCGAGCGACAGCCCGGTCTGACGGATCTGCAGCCGTCCGTCGATGCGCCAGCCCACCCGCCGGCGCTTCGCCCCGGTGATGCGCTCGCGCCACCAGTGCTTGATGCCGAAGCCGGCGCTGCCGAGCATCCCGTCCTCGCGCAGCGAGCCGTTGCCGACCAGCTCGCGCATCCACCCGGCGCTGCCGCGCAGGAACATCTCGGTCTTGCCGCCGCCGCGAATCTGCCACAGCATCGCGCCTTCGACCACGAAACGCGAGCTCGCCAGCGACGACGTGAACGGGTCGGCGTCTTCGATGTCGTTCGAGATCTCGGTCTCGAAATCCGCCCGCTGCCAGGCGCCGGTCGCCTCGAGCGCAAGCCGCCGCGTCACCGCGAACGTCAGGCTGACCTCGGCGCCGAACCCGGGCGCGACGCGGTTGCTGGTCGTAAAGATCGGCAACGGCGATCCGTCGGGTCGCGTCTCGTTCGCGTCGGCGTCGCCGTACGATGTCGGGCCGATGAACACGCCGCCGACGGCGACGTCGATCGGCCGGCCGGGCGTCGCCGGTCTGGGTGATTGCGTCTGCGCCTGCGCGAGGGTGGAGGTGGAAAGCATCGTCAAGGCCACCAGGGCCGTGGCCAGCGCGCGCGTCATTTGGCCGGCACCTTGATCTCGACCGCGTTGCTCGATCCGCCCGGGGGCACGGCCACGAGATCGGGCGCGTACGCCGGGCGGAAGTTGATCGGCACGTTCGCGTCCTCGCTGAAGAAGCTTTCCAGATCGGCGTCGTCGAGCGGCTCGGCGCGGACGACGTAGAGGCCGGGCGCAAGACCGGAGATGACGAAGTCGCCGCTGTTGTTCAGCGCAAACGAGCCGACCATCTCGCCCGTCGACGGGTTGAAGGCCATCACGTGCGCGCCGAAGATGCCGCTGCCGTTGAGCGTCACCCGGCCGCTGATCGAGCCGGTCCGGCGATCGTTCACGGGCGCGTAGATGTCGGTGATGCCGCCGCGGTCGTCGGCCTCGATCGTGCGGTCCTCGATGTTGCCGGCGGGAAAGGCGATCGGAAACATCACCGCGCGTTTCGACAGCACGCGCCGGCCGCCGCTCTCGAGCAGCGTGGTCTCGCCAAGCGCCGAGTGTCCCAGGCCAAGGAGATGTCCGATCTCGTGCGTCGCGATCGCCTGCGTGTCGTAGCGACCCGCCTGCCCGGCGCCGGCGACCGACCAGTCGAAGATCGTGTTCAGGAAGATGTCCGACTCGAGAATCTGACCGGTCTCGGTGTTGATGGTAAAGGACGTCGCGCCCAGCGTGTTCTCGTCCTCGGCCTGCTCCTGGAAGCCGATCACCGTGAGCCCGTCGTTGTCGTCAGGCTCGACGTTGGTGAACCCGCCGAACTCGGCGGGGATCGACAGGCCCTCGACCCTCGCCCACTCGGCGAACGCCGCGTCGAGGGCGGCACGCAACTGATCCGCGCTCACGCCGTTCACGCCGCGGTTCGTGATCAGATAGCGAATCGGAAACGTCGTCCAGCGCAGGCCGACCAGACGACCGCCGGCCGATGTGCCGAGCTTGAGATAGGCCTCGACGCCCGGCATCAGCACGAGCGCGGCGACGACGACGGCGACCGCGACGGCGAGGCGCTTCATCGGCGAATCCCCCGGCGCACGGCTCGACCGAGCGACACCATCTGCACCAGCGATTCGAACTCGGAGACCGACATCGGCCGGCGTCGGACGTCGCCGCGAACGACGCGCTGCCCGGCCGTCGCGGTCCGGCCGGCGACGATCGGCGCGGCTATCGTCTCGGCGCCAGTCGCCGGATCGATCCGGACGCGGTAGACGCCCATCGACAGCCCGACCGGCCGGAGGAAGTTGTCCGCGCCCGGTTTGAGCAGGAACACGGCGCGATCGCCGACCTTGAACGTCGGCGCGCCGACGCGCACGACCCTGACGCCGCCGGCCTCGCCGCCGGGCAGCTTCACGATCGCCAGGTTCGGCGCGTCGCCCTTGAGCACGGACTCGACCGCAATCGTCGCAAACGAACTGATGGTGCGGTCGGGCGCGATCACCGACCGCACGTCGGTGACGCGGCCGCGCACGATGACCGTGGCGCTGGTGACGACGTCCCTGAACTCGGCGGGCACGACGATGTTGGCGGTGAGCGTCACACTAGCGAGCGCGATGGCGATCCCCGTCGCCAGCAGTCGGTGAGACATGGGCTTAGTGTACCCAGCCGCGCTCACTTCTGCACTCCGGCCGCCGCATCGCGATGTTTTCTCGCGGTGACGTCGAGCACCGCCCGGGCCGCACGCTCGGACGCGCCCGATCCGCCGAGCCGGGCGCGGACGTCGGCCAGATCGCGGCGCATGCGATCGGCGCGATCGCGATTGGTCAGCAGATCGACGATCTCCCGCGCCGTCGCGTCCGGCGTGAACGCGTCCTGGATGAGCTCGGGCGCGACCGGACGGCCGGCGATCAGGTTGACCATCCCGTAGGTCTTGACGCGGACGAAGGCGCGTCCGATCGCATAGGTCAGGCCGGTGAGGCGATAGACGATCACCATCGGCCGGCCGTGGAGCGCGGTCTGCACGGTGGCGGTGCCCGACGCGGTCAGGACCACGTCGGCGGCACTCAGCACGTTGTCGGTCTCGCCTTCGAGCACCGCGATCGGCACGCCGGCCTCGCGCAGCGCGCTGACCGGCGCGAACGCTTCGTCGTCCAGCGACGGCGCGCGCGCGACGACGAACTGCACGGCCGGCACGGCGGCCCGCACCCGCTCGGCCGCGGCGGCCATCGTCGGCAGCAGCCGGTGAATCTCGTTCGGGCGGCTGCCGGGCAAGAGCGCGACGACCGGACGCGAGGGATCGAGACCGGCGCGACCGAGCACGTCCTCGCGCGTGCGCGTCGTCGCCGTCAGATCGACGAGCGGGTGGCCGACGAACTCGACGTCGACGCCGGCACGTTCGTAGATTTCGCGCTCGAACGGAAAGATGACGAGCATCCGGGTGACGAACCGGCGGATCGTTTCGAGCCGGCCGGCACGCCACGCCCAGAGCTGCGGACTGATGTAGTAGACCACCGGGATGCCGAACTTGTGCATCACCGGCAGCAGTCTGAAATTGAAATCGGGAAAGTCGACGGCGACGAAGACGTCGGGCTTCTCGCGTCTGGCGACGTCGCCGAGCTGCTTCAACAGCCGCCAGGACTGCCGCACGACCTTCAGCGCCTCGGTGAGACCGGTGACCGAGATGCCGCGATAATCGCCGACGAGCCGCGCGCCGGCCTGGCGGAGCCGATCGCCGCCGAAGCCGATGACGTCGACGTCGGGATCGATCGTCCGCATCGCCTCGACGAGCGCCGCGGCGTAGAGATCGCCCGACGCCTCGCCGCAGGAGATCATCACGCGACGCCCGCGGCCCGAGGCGTCGGACCCCGTCACTTGTCGATGCGGGTCGAGTCTCCCCCGGGGGCGCCGCGCTTGAACGACGGCGAGTTCAGATCGAGCTGCGACAGCGGAATGCGCTCGAACTCCGGGAAGCCGGCCGCCTTGAGCTGATCGGCGAACGCCGACGCATCGCCGACGAGCACGATCGACAGCTTGTCGGGCTTGAGGAACTCCTTGGCGACGCGCTGGATGTCGCCCGGCGTCACCCGGCCGACGCGATCGCGGTAGGTCTCGATTTCGGTGAGCTCGAGGCCGTAGAAGAGATGCGCGAGCACCTGCTGGGCGATGGCACCGGGGCTCTCGATGGTGAGCGGGAAGTTGCCGGCGAGGAACTCCTGCGCGCCGCGCAGCTCGTTCGGGTTCACCGCCTCGCGCTGCAGTCGCGCGAACTCGTCGACCATCAGCCGCAGCGCATCGGCCGTCGCCTCGGTCCGCGTGTCGGTTTCCGCAACCACGTCGCCGCTGCTCTTGTAGGTGTGGAGCTCGGCGGACGCGCCGTAGGTCAGGCCGCGATCCGAACGAAGCACGCCGAACAGCCGGTTCGCGCCCTCGCCGCCGAGGATGCGAATCGCCAGATCGATCGGGAGAAAGTCGGGGTTGGTGCGGGCGACGCCGAGGTGGCCGACGCGAATCTCGGTCTGCGCCGATCCCGGCCGATCGATGACGATGATCCGGCGCGTCGGCGCCGGCGGCTCGACGACCTTGATCGTCGGCACCTCCTTGCGCGCCCACGAGCCAAACGCCTTCTGCGCCGCGGCGAAGGCCTCGGCGGAGCTCAGATCGCCGACGATCGCGAGCAGCGCGTTGTTCGGGACGAACCAGGTGCGATGGAAGGCGACGAGATCGTCGCGCGTGACTTTTGCGATCGACTCCGGCGTCGACGCCCGCCCGTAGGGATGGAACCCGAAGACCAGGCGATCGAAGACGATGCTGGCGATGTAGTCGGGATCGTCGTAGTTGACCTGCAGCGACGACAGCACCTGCTGCCGCTGCCGATCCATCTCCTCTTTCGCAAACGCCGGGTTCTGCACGATGTCGGCGGCCACGGCGAGCGCGAGTTCCGTCCGGTCCTTGATCACCGCGCCGTTCACGTACGAGAGCTCGTTGCCCGAGCCGACGCCGATGACGCCGCCCGCCGACTCGATGACGTTGGCGATGTCGCCGGCGTTGCGGGTGGTGGTGCCCTGGTTCAGCAGCGTCGCGACGAAGCCGGCGACGCCAGGTTTGTCCGCGGGCTCCTGGACCGCGCCGGCCTTGATCAACACGCGAAAGCTGACCGACGGCTGCTCGTGCTGCTCGACGAAGAGCACCTGCAGGCCGTTGGCGAGCGTCTTGAGCTCGTAGGGCGGAAAGTCGACGGGCCGATCCGGCAGCGGCGCCGGCGGCCGCTCGAGCGGCCACTGCGTCGGCGACTGCGCCGACGCGGTGACGGCGACGAGGGCGAGGCACGCGACGGCGCGACCGACGCGGCGCGCCCTCATTTGACCACCTGGGCCGGCGCGCTGGCGCCGCGCGGCAGAATCGTCAGCCGCATCCGCGATTTGTCGATGAAGTAGGTGTTGGCGACGCGCTTGACGTCCTCGAGCGTCACCGCCTGGAACAGGTCGAACTCGCCGTCGGCGGTCTTGATGTCGTTGTGGATCACGACCGCGTGCGCGAGGTGAAGCGCTTTCTGCTGCACGGTCTCGCGGCCGAAGATGTAGTCGCGCGCCCACTGCCGCTTGGCGCGGCTGAGCTCCTCGGCGGTCACGCCTTCGACTTTCACGCGGTCGAGCTCGGTCTGGAGCGATTTCAGCACCTCGCCCGGCTGGTGGCCCGGCTGCACGATCGCGACCGCGTAGAAGAGATTGGGGTGCTCGATCAGGTTGGCCTGGCCGAACGCGGCGAGCGCGATCTGCTTCTCGTAGACCAGCGACCGATAGATGCGCGAGCTGTCGCCGTCGGAGAGGATCTTGGCGAGGACGTGCAGCGGATACGCGTCAGGGTGGCCGTCGTGAGGGATGTGGTACGACACGACCACCGCCGGCAGCGGCCACGACTCGTTGACGGTGAACACGGACTCGGCGGTGTGCTCCGGCTCCTTCGGGATGTCACGCGGCACCGGCTTTCCACGCGGGACGCGATCGAAGTAGCGCTGGACGAGCTCCTGCGCCTGTTTGGTGTCGAAGTTGCCGACGAGCGTGAGCGTGGCGTTGTTCGGCACGTAGTAGGTGTCGTAGAACGCGCGCACGTCGCTGATCGACGCCGCCTCGAGGTCCTGCATCGACCCGATCGTCTGGTGCTTGTACGGATGCGTCGTGAACGCCTTGTCGTAGATGATCTCGGGGAGCCGGCCGAACGGCTGGTTCTCGTAGCGCATCCGCCGCTCTTCCTTGACGACTTCGCGTTCGGTGACGAACTTGTCTTCGCTCACTTCGAGCGAGCCCATCCGGTCGGCCTCGAGCCAGAGGACGAGCGGCAGGTACTGCGCCGGCACGGTTTCCCAGTAGACCGTGGCGTCTTCGTCGGTGAATGCATTGGCCTGGCCGCCGACGCTGGTGATCCACGACGGATGCTGATCCGGCCGGACGTTGCGGGAGCCCTTGAACATCAGATGCTCGAACAGATGCGCGAACCCGGTGCGGCCCGGCTTCTCGTCCTTCGATCCGACGTGATACCAGAGCGCCAAGTGCACGATCGGCGTCGAGTGATCTTCGAGATAGACGACCTGCAGCCCGTTGGCCAGCGTCGTCATCGTGTAGTTGAATTTCGGCGGCCGGACGATCGTGTCGGGCGGCGCAGCAGCGGAGATCAAAAGGACCGCGCCGGCCATCACCAGCGCCTGCATCGTCTTGTTGCGAGCCATCGTCGAAATTATAGGGGGACGGAGCCCTTTTCCACAGATCCGCGCGATTTGGGGACAGAGGTTGGGACGAGCTCTGTCCCCAAACGCGCGGATCTGTGGAAA
>DASTCC010000167.1:0-30124 GCA_035711465.1 Vicinamibacterales bacterium | reverse complement strand
CAGGGCATGGTTTGGGCCTTGGGGCTTGGGCGGTGGGCCTTGGGCCTTGAGCCGAGGGCCGAGTTACCGTAGAGAGCTCAAGCCAGCCCAAGCCCCAAGGCCCAGGGCCCACAAGTGTTCTTTAATATCAGCAATGTCCTTCCTCGAGTCGCTGCCCGGCGCCATCGTCGTGGCGCCGATGACCAAGGGCTCGAACCTGCCCTATCGGCGCCTCTGCGTCGAGCTCGGCGCGCGCGTGCTCGTAAGCGAGATGGTGGTGGCGCGCCGGCTTCGGCAGCGGCGGCGCAGCGAGCTGGCGCTGGTGCGGCGCGCGGCCGACGAGCCTTGCTTCGGCGTGCAGCTTGCTGGCAACCGGCCCGACGAGGTCGCGTTCGCGGCGGCGATGGCCGAAGCGCGCGGCGCCGACTTCGTCGATCTGAACCTCGGCTGCCCGATCGATCACTTCACGCGGATGGGACTCGGCGCGGCGCTCGGCCGCCAGCCGAATCGCGTCCGCCGCATCGTCGAGGCGATGCGTGCCGCGGTCAAGGTGCCGGTGACGATCAAGATTCGCCTCGGCTGGTCGGCGACGCAGCAGAACTACCGCGACCTGGCGCAGGCGGCGGTCGATGCCGGCGCGGCGGCGTTGACGGTGCACGGCCGCACGCGCGAAGCGCGCTACCGGCATCCGGCCGACTGGGACACGATCGCGGAGATCGCGGCGATGGTGCCGATTCCGGTGATCGGCAACGGCGATCTGCTGTTCCCGCACGAGATCAAGGATCGGCTCGCGGCGTCGAAGTGCGCCGCGGTGATGATCGCGCGCGGCGCGCTGATCAAGCCGTGGATCTTCCGTGAGGCGCGTGAGGGCAGCTACTGGAACATCAGCGCCGACGAGCGCGTCGCGATCTACCGGCGCTACGTCGCGCTCGCGCGCGAGCACTGGGGCGAGGACGAGTACGGCTTGACCCGCCTGCGCGACTTCCTGCGCTGGCATGCCGGATTTTGGTGCCGCTACGCGCCGCGGCGCGCCGACGGCACCTGGCCGTCGATGCAGACACGCGAGAGCGCGTTCGATCCGCGCTCGCCGCTCGAGGCGCTGCTCGCGCGATCGGACGACGCGGCGCTCGACTACGTCACCGACGAGCTGATCGACGGCGGCGACTTCTCTCGCCCGCCCGCCGCCGGCGACGCGCACGACACGGCCGACTTCGTCGAGGCGGGTTAGCGCCGCTCGCGGCCGCACGGACCTCAGGACTGCGCCGCGGCCGGCGGCGCGCCGAGCTCCCGCGCCAGCCGCGCGTACGCGAACCCGGCCGTGATGTCGTAGGCCGCGTGCACGACGATCGCGACGACGAGGGTGCCGGTCAGCCAGACCGTCGCCTGAAAGCCGAGCGCGAACACGGCAATCGCCGCGACCGATCGCCAGCCTTGAATGACGTGAGCGACGCCGAACGCGATCGCGCAGACGATCGCGGCGAGCCACGGGCTGCCGCAGAGCGCGGCGAGGATCACCGGCTGCACGCCGCGCCACGAGATCTCTTCAGAGACGCCGGCGAGCGTCGAGACGACGATCCACCAGCCGCGCTCGGCCCGGGTCTCCGGCGTGAAGAGGTGGACGACGCGCCGGCGTTCGAGCACGGCGGTACGCCAGCGCGGGCGCATGAGCACGACGGCGATCGCGTAACTGGCGACACCAACGGCGGTCGCGAGGAGCGGCGAGGTGATCGGCGGAAACAGATCGAGCCCGTGCGCGCCGGCGGTGATCCACGACAGCAACCCGAGCACGATCAACGTCAAGGCGACGGACTGGAACACGCGCACTCGCGGCAGCGCCTGCGGGTCGGCGTTGAAGCGCTGCTGACTCCGCCACGCCAGGAACGGCACGAGGACTCCGAAGACCGCGAGGTGATACCAGCCGAGCGACTCGATAGAATGGACGGTGCCGATCACCGCGCGCCATTTTCGCATGACGTTTCGCGCGGATTTGCCTGACACGCCCGCGTTCGATATCGTGGGCGCGCCCGATTCGCCCTGGAGGCCCCTGAGTTGGCACAAGCGCGCGCGACCCTGCCCGTGCGCCGGTTTGGTGAGACCACCCGGCGCGACGCGTGGTGGGTCCCTTCAGCCCTGACGTTCTTCGGTTTCACAGCCTTCATCATCTACGCGACCTGGGCGGGATATTCGAACGCCAACTACGAGTACGGCCCGTATCTGTCGCCGATGTACTCGCCGCTGCTGTTCGGCCCGTCGACGCATTCGTGGTTCGGCGGACCGGCGCAGCCGGCGTGGTGGCCCGCATTTCTGCCCTACTCGGCGGCGGTGCTGGTCCTCTGGGGCCCGGTGGGATTCCGCTTCACCTGCTACTACTATCGCGGCGCCTACTACAAGGCGTTCTGGGCCGATCCGCCCGGCTGCGCCGTCGGCGAGCCGCGCAAGAAGTACCTGGGCGAGCGGTGGTTCCCGCTCGTCATCCAGAACGTCCATCGGTATTTTCTCTACGTCGCGATCGTGTTCATCGCCATCCTCAGCTACGACGCCTGGGTCGCGCTGTGGTTCCCGGCCGACGGATCGACGGTGCTCGTGCCCGGCGCGGCGACGGAATTCGGCATCGGCGTCGGATCGATCGTGCTGCTGCTCAACGCGATCTTCCTCGGCTGCTACACGTTCGGCTGTCACTCGCTCCGTCATCTCGCCGGCGGCGTCCTCGACGTGATCTCCGGCCGGCCGGTGCGCAAGTCCGCCTACGCCTGCGTCAGCTGCCTGAACCGCTGGCACATGAAGTGGGCGTGGATCAGTCTGATCTGGGTGGGCTTCACCGATCTCTACGTGCGTCTGTGTGCCATGGGCGTCTGGCATGACCTGAGGTTGCTGTAATGGGCGACTACCCTGTCATCCAACACGACGTCCTGGTGATCGGCGCTGGCGGCGCCGGGTTGCGCGCGGCGATCGAAGCGTCGGCCCAGGGCGTCAAGGTCGGCGTCATCACCAAGTCGCTGCTCGGCAAGGCACACACCGTCATGGCCGAAGGCGGCATGGCCGCGGCGATCGGCAACGTCGACGATCGCGACAACTGGCGCGTCCACTTCGCCGACACCATGCGCGGCGGTCAGTACTTGAACAACTGGCGCATGGCCGAGCTGCACGCCAAGGAATCGCCGGATCGCGTTCGCGAGCTCGAAGCCTGGGGCGCGGTCTTCGATCGCACTGCCGACGGCCGCATCCTGCAGCGCAACTTCGGCGGCCACCGCTACCCGCGCCTCGCCCACGTCGGCGATCGCACCGGCCTCGAGATGATCCGGACGCTCCAGGATTATGGCGTCCACCGCGGTATCGATTTCTACATGGAGCACACCGTCGTCGCGCTCCTCAAGGACGACGGCCGTGTCGTCGGCGCGCTCGGCTACGACCGGGAGCGCGGGCGCTTCATGGTCTTCCAGGCGAAGGCGGTGGTCATGGCCACGGGCGGCCTCGGCCGCGCGTTCCGGATCACCAGCAACAGCTGGGAGTACACCGGCGACGGCTACGCGCTCGCGTACGAAGCGGGCGCGGCGCTGCAGGACCTCGAGTTCATCCAGTTCCATCCAACCGGCATGGTCTGGCCGCCGTCGGTGCGCGGCATCCTCGTCACCGAAGGCGTGCGCGGCGAAGGCGGCGTCCTCAAGAACAAGGACGGCCGCCGGTTCATGTTCGACGACATTCCGGACAACTACAAGAACCAGACCGCCGACAACGAGGACGAAGGCTGGCGCTACACCCAGGGCGACAAGTCGGCGCGGCGTCCGCCGGAGCTCCTGACCCGCGATCACGTCGCGCGCTGCATCAACCGGGAAGTCAAGGCTGGCCGCGGCAGCCCGCACGGCGGCGTCTACCTCGACATCGCCTGGATCAAGAAGCACATCCCGAATTCGGCCGAGCACATCAAGCGCAAGCTGCCGAGCATGTACCACCAGTTCAAGCAGCTCGCCGACCTCGACATCACCACGACGCCGATGGAGATCGGGCCGACGACGCACTACACGATGGGCGGCATCCGCGTCGACGGCGAGACGCAGATGTCGACGCTGCCCGGGCTCTTCGCCGCCGGCGAAGCAGCCGCCGGCCTGCACGGCGCCAACCGTCTCGGCGGCAACTCGCTCTCCGACCTCGTCGTCTTCGGCAAGCGCGCCGGCGAATTCGCGGCCGGGTTCGCGAAGAAGAACGGCGCCGGCCGCATCGACGAGGCCGAGGTCGACGCCGCGATCAAGCGCGCGCTCGAGCCGTTCGAGCGCGGCAGCGCCGGCGAGAACCCCTACGCGATCCAGAGCGATCTGCAGTCGACGATGCAGGATCTCGTCGGCATCGTGCGCCAGGAATCGGAGATGCGCGAGGCGCTCGATCGCATCGAGACGCTCAAGGCCCGGGCCGCAAGGGCCGGCGTGCCGGGCAATCGCGAGTACAACAACGGCTGGCACACCGCGATCGATCTGCCCAACCTGCTCATCGTCTCCGAGGCGATCGCGCGCGCCGGCATCGAGCGCAAGGAAAGCCGAGGCGCGCACTTCCGCGAGGACCACCCGTCGAAGTCCGACGCGTTCAGCACCTTCAACTTCGTGATCACGAAGGGCGCCGACGGCGCGATGCAGCTCGAGCGCGTCGCCATCCCGGAGTTGCCGGCCGAGCTCAAGCAGGTCATCGAGGAGAACAAGTAGCCATGGCCAGGCAGACCTTTCGCATCTGGCGCGGTGAAGCGGGCAAGGGCGAGCTGCGTGAGTACACGACCAACGTCGAAGAAGGCATGGTCGTGCTCGACGCCGTCCACCTCGTCCAGGCCGAGAGCGCCCCCGATCTCGCCTGCCGTTGGAACTGCAAGGCCGGCAAGTGCGGCTCGTGCTCGGCCGAGATCAACGGCAACCCGAAGCTGATGTGCATGACCCGGCTCAACTCGCTGCCGCCGGGGGAGCCGGTGACCATCGAGCCGATGCGCACCTTCCCGCACGTCAAGGATCTGGTCACCGACGTGTCGTGGAACTTCGAAGTCAAGAAGCGGATCAAGCCCTTCAAGCCGCGCAAGCCCGACGCCGCCGACGGCACCTGGCGGATGCAGCAGGAAGACATCGATCGCGTCCAGGAATTCCGCAAGTGCATCGAGTGCTATCTGTGCCAGGACGTCTGCCACGTCCTGCGCGACCACCACAAGCACCCGGAGTTCATCGGCCCGCGCTTCCTGGTCCACGCCGCCGCGCTGGAGATGCACCCGCTCGACACCGCCGACCGCGTCGCCGAGCTCAAGGACGAGTTCGGGATCGGCTACTGCAACATCACCAAGTGCTGCACCAAGGTCTGCCCGGAGCACATCACCATCACCGACAACGCGATCATTCCGCTCAAGGAGCGCGTCGTCGATCGGTTCTACGATCCGATCAGTAGGATGTTGAGAGTAATTACTGGTCGGTAACGACGGGTGACGACAGGTCACGGCGGGTGCCTGTCGTCGCTCATCGTCACCTGCCGTTACCCGCCGTGACCTGTCGTCACCCGTCGTTACCGACAGTTCGGCATCCTAAAACCCCCGATCTTCGTCGAGTAATTCGTCGCGTCCTTCTTGTAGTAATCGCCGACGTACCAGATCGTGCAATCGTCTGATGGGTCGACCGCCGTCTGCGTATAGTCCTCCCAGCGCAGCGTGTTCGTCTGCGCGCCTTCGCCTTCGACGAGGACCGTTTCGCGAAGTGTCAGCTGGCCGAGTGGATCGCCGTCGAGGCGGCCGGCGAAGCGCTGGCCGGTGAAGTGTTTCGGGCCGCCGAACGAGTAGCCGATCCCGATGTGGCCGTTCTTGTCGATCGCCGGGCTCGCCATCCAGCGGTAGTCGCCGCCGGGCGCATACGTACCCTGCTGAAAGAGCTTCGGCGCCCGGCTCGCGTCGAGACGAAACTCGTACCAGCGCACGCCGCCGCCGCCCGCGGCGGTGTTCACCGAATGGACGGCGACGATCGACTCGCGGTTGCCGATCCGCCGGTACACGAGCCGCGCCATGATCTTGTCGCCCTGCGCGTCGAGCCGGCGTTCGGCGCCCGGCTGCGGCACGCAGTTCGTGAGCTGGCCGTCGCAGAGGTAATGGTAGGGCGCCACAGGAATCTTCATCGGGCCCTCGACGCGCGTCTTCGACGGGTCGTTCCAATCCACTGTGAACGTCCAGGCGTAGATCTCGTCGTCCTCGACGATCTTCTGCAGCTGCGTGCCGCCGGTCGCCATCATGATGTTCGGCGCGCCGGCGGGCGGCGCCGCCTTGCCGTCGATGTCGGCGTTATTGAGGAAGTTGACGTCGGCGATGATCACGCACTGCTCCGTTGCCGGCTGGCCGCGCAGCATGCGGTTGCGATCGACGACACACGCGTGCTTCTCGATCACGTCGTCGCCCGTGCTGGTCGGGACGTAATAGCCGTCCGGCCAGACCGCCGGACGCGGATAGTCCGGGAAGAGCGGGCGGAGGAACTCGTAGCGGTAGTACTCGCCGAGCGGATCGGACGACGTGCTGATCGCGTAGCACATCGAGTAGGCGCCTTGCGGCTCGGCCGGTCCACGGCCGGCGCCTGGCGCGCCGCCTCGTCCACGCTGCCCGGCCGGCGGCGCCGCGGGCGGCGCGGGATCGGGAGGCGGCGGCACGAACAGGCGCGCGGCCGCGCCCGGCTGTCCTTGACGGCCGACGACACTGCGCTCGGCCGGCTCGCCCGACGTGCGCGCCGGAACCTGGTCCGGACGCACCGGTCCGCGCGAGAACAACGGCATCACCACCAGCCAGCGATCCGCGAGCTGGTCGTAGCGGACGACGGCGTCGCCGTTGTTGCGCTCCTCGCAGCGGCCGCCGAAGCCGTGGAACACGGTGTTGGTCGGGACCGCGCCGTAGAGCACCCTGCCGGTCGCCGGAAACTTGCTGCCCCTTTTCGTGAAGATGGCGAGCCGTGTGTTCACCGTCTGAACGATGTGATCGGGACCGACCGCGAGGCTGTTGTCGGAAGGATTACGCCCGGTCGAAGGTCCGTGCGGCCCCTCGAAGCCGACGCCGAGACCGTCGAAGCTCTCGACGAGCACCGCCGCTTGTTTCGTACCCATCGTCGTCTGCTCGACGGCGGCGCCGGCCGGCGCGACCGGCGGCGCGACGTAAGGCGGCGGCGGCGCCGCCTGCGGCGCCTGCGCACCGGTGACATCGGCCGAACGGATCTCGTCGACGATCGACGCCAGCGGACGCGACACGTCGCGCGCGACGTCGGCGCGGACGGTGATCGCGGGAGCTTTCGCGGCGTCGCGCGCCGGCGGCGCGGCAGTCGCACCGAAACCGAGAGCGATGACCAGGAGCGGCGCAATGCGGGCGGCGGATCTCATGTCGTCTCCAAGACAAACAAGGGTGGGCGCGCCGCTCGATCAAACCGAGGGCACGGGATGGACCATCGACTCGAAATCCAGCCGTCGCGCGAACTCACGCCGCAGCAGCCACAGGCTCACGCTCATCTGGATGAGCGTCGTCACGATCGACAGGTACCAGACATGCCGGATCTGGAATCCGGCCTGGTGCGAGAGGACGAGCACGGGCAGCGCGAAGAGCAGGAGCCGGAGCGCCGAGCTGCCGAGCGCCGGCAGCGTGTTCCCCATACCCTGGAACACGCTCGAGCTGACGAAGATCATCCCGCTGGCGACGAACATCCAGCTGACGATGCGGAGGTACTCCGTGCCGAAGCCGACGACGGCAGGATCGGGATTGAAGAACGCGATCATCGCCGCCGGCGCGATGTGGCAGACGAGCGTGCCCAGCGTCATCACCGCCGCGCTCATCTTCGCGGCCGCGGCGAACGTCTGGCGGACGCGATCGCCCTGGCGCGCGCCGAAGTTCTGGCCGGCGATCGGCGCGGTGGCGAAGCCGATCGCCACCGACGGCAGGAACAGCGACTGCATGATCCGGACGCCGATGCCGAAGCCGGCCTGTGCGGCGGCGCCGAAGGGACGCAGCACGCTGTAGACCAGCATCATGTAAACCGAAATCAGGCCGAACTCGCCGCCGACCGGCAGGCCGACCTTCAGCATCTCGCCCCAGAGCCGTGGCTGCGGCTTCCAGTCGCTGCGGCGGAACTTCAGCAGGCTCGCGGGCCGCTCGAAGTAGACGACGAACGCGACGAGGCCGAACAGGATGGCGACGAACGACGCGCACGCCGCGCCGGCGACGCCCATGCCGAGCGGAAACATGAAGAGCGGCGCCAGGACCATGTTGGCAAGGACGGTCGCCACCTGGATCAACGTCGGCATCTTCATGTCGCCCGAGCCGCGCAGCGCCGCGCCCATGCCGACCAGCAGGAACTGCAGCGACATCGCCGGGATGAACCAGTTCAGGTACTCGACGCTTCGCGCCGCGGTCACCGGATCGGCGGCGAGCCAGCGGCTGTAGACGCCGCGCAGCAGAAAGGTCAGCACGGCGAAGCCGAAGGCGACGATCGTCGAGACCACCAGGGTCTGATTGAAGACGATCTCCGCGCGATCGCGATCGCGGCGGCCGAGCGCCTGGGCGATGAGCGAGGTCGCGCCGACGCCCAGCGCCTGCGTCAGGGCGAGGACGATCATCATGAGATTGCCGGAGAGGGCTACGCCGGCGACGGCTTCCTTGCCCAGCCGGCCGACGAAATACATGTCGACGACCAGATAGAGCGTCTGGAAGAACGTCGTCAGCGCGATGAAGGCGGATAACTGCAGAACATGCGCGCCGACGTCACCTTTGGTGAAGTCCCGCATATGATTGTGGGCAAGAGTCTACCGCCTCACGGCGCCTCGAGGGCGCCTGGCACTCCCCGGCAGCGGTACCGACCTGGCGGCCCAGGATCGCGTCGAACGGTAAGGACTGGCTTGACCCGTCCCGTCGACGGGCCTACGATCCAAGGTTTTGACCCCGACATGATCGGCGAGACCGTTACCCATTACCGCATCATCAGCAAGCTGGGCGAAGGCGGGATGGGTGTCGTTTACCGCGGCGAGGACACCCGTCTCGGACGCCAGGTCGCGGTCAAATTCCTGTCGGCGCGTCTGTCGGAAGATCGGCTGGCGAGCGAGCGCTTCCAACGCGAGGCGCGGACCGCGTCGGCGCTCAACCATCCGAACATCTGCGCGCTCTACGACATCGGCCGACACGGCGATCAGCCCTTCATCGTCATGGAGCTGCTCGCCGGCAGCACGCTGCGCCAGCGCATCGCACACGGGCCGATGCCGATGGACGTCGTGCTCGAGCTGGCGCTGCAGGTCGCCGACGCGCTCGACGCGGCGCACTCGGCGGGCATCATCCATCGCGACATCAAGTCGGCGAACATCTTCATCACCGATCGCGGGCAGGCCAAGGTCCTGGACTTCGGCCTGGCGAAGCTCGCGCCGCAGGAAGGCGGCTTCGATCCGTTCGCCGACACCACGCTGGCGCCGGGATCGCCGAAGGCGACGGCGTCGGGCGAGACGCTCGGCACCATCGCCTACATGTCGCCGGAGCAGGCGCGCGGCGAAGAGCTCGACGCGCGCAGCGATCTGTTCTCGTTCGGCGTCGTGCTCTACGAGATGGCGACCGGAAAGGATCCGTTCGCGGGACGCACCTCGGCGGTCGTCTTCGACAAGATCCTGCACGGCACGCCCGAGCGTCCGTGCGAAGTGAACGCTTCGGTGCCCTACGAGCTCGAGCGGATCATCGAGAAGCTGCTCGAGAAGGACCGCAGCCTCCGCTACCAGACCGCCGCCGAGCTTCACGCGGATCTGAAGCGCCTCCGGCGCGAAGCCGATTCGGGGCAGCTCGGCACGCGACCGACCGGGGTAGCCGCGACATCGGCGTCGGCGCCCGTGGCCGTGCGACCCAGTCGCCGACCGGCGCTTCTCGCCGGCGCCGCCCTCGTGGTGCTCGCGGCGATCGCTGCCGCCGCTTACTTCATGCTCTGGCGCGGTCCGGGCATCGAGTCGATTGCCGTCCTGCCGTTCGTCGCCGAATCGCAGAAGGACGACACCGAATACCTGACCGACGGCATCACCGAGACGCTGATCAACGGTCTGTCCTCGTTGCCCGATCTGCGCGTCATCGCGCGCAGCGTCGCGTTCCGCTACAAGGACAGCAAGGAAGACGCGCAGGCGATCGGTCGGCAGCTCAACGTCAAGGCCGTCGTCACCGGACGGATCACGGCCGTGGGCGATCGACTGATCATCCAGGCCGATCTGATGGATGTCGCGACGGGCAGCCAGATTTGGGGCAACCGCTACAACCGGCGGGCAGCGGACCTGCTCGCCGTCCAGGACGAGATCGCGAAGGAGATCCTGGACAAGGTCCGTCCGCGGCTCTCGGGCGAGCGCCTCGAGAAGGCGACCAAGCGCGCCACCGACAACCCCGACGCGTATCAGCACTATCTGCAGGGCCGCTACTACCAGCAGAAGGGCACGATCGAGGGCTACCAGCGCGCCATCCAGCACTTCAACGAAGCGATCGCGCGTGACGCGAACTACGCCGTCGCCTGGGCCGGCCTCGCCGACGCCAACCTGCTGCTCGGCTCGTACTGGGTCGAGGCAATCACCGAGGCGAAGACCGCCGCGGAACGTGCCCTCCAGATCGATCCCAACCTCGCCGAAGCGCACGTCTCGCTCGGACAGATCAAGCTGCTGCTCGACTGGGACTGGCCGGCCGCCGAGCGCGAGTTCCAGCGGGGTCTGGCGCTCAACCAGTCGTCGGCGCTCGCGCACAACGCCTACGCGATGTACCTGGCGACGATGAACCGGCTGTCGGACGCGATCATCGAGGTGCGCCGCGCCCAGGAGCTCGAGCCGCTGTCGCCGATCGTCAACGCCGATCTCGGCTGGTACCTGCTCTTCGCCGGCCAGCGCGCCGGCGCGATCGGCCAGTTCGAACGGACGCTGGAGTTCGACGCCAACTCGGTGTCGGCGCATCGCGGCCTCGGCCTCGCGCTCAGCGCGGACGGGCAGCACGACGAAGCGCTCCGGCATCTGCGGCGCGCGCTCGATCTGTCGCAGAACAGCCCGATCGTGATCGGCCACCTCGCCGCCGCGCACGCGCGCAAGGGCGACTCGGTCGCGGCGCAGAAGACGCTGAACGAGCTGCAGACGCTCGCCACCAAGGTCTACGTCCCGTCCTCCGCGCTCGCGATCGTCCATACCGCGATCGGCAACCGCACCGCCGCACTCGACCTGCTCGATCGCGCCTACGACGAGCACGACTTCGCCATGGCTCAGATTCACATCGTGCCGTGGTTCCAGGCGCTGCGCGATGATCCGCGGTTCGTGGCGCTGAAGAAGAAGCTCAATTTGAATTGACGCTGGCGGGCTCGGGCTTCGCCCTCGCGGCTTGGGGCTTGGGGCTTTCGGCCTTGGGGCTCCTGTGCTCGGCTTTCGGCTCGAGACGCGGGATCGCGAAAGCTCGACTCACGGCTCCCGCAGCTCTTCGATGTAGATATCGCTCAGTTCGCCGTCGCGAAGACCGATCGCGAGCGTCGATGCGATCCGGTAGTACGTCGGATCGGTGGCGGCGCGCGGGAACGCGAAATGCAGACAGCGACGGGTGTTGTCGTAACGACATCTCCAGCCGTCTGAAATACCTAATCGAACCTCTTCTTCCGGTGCCGCGCTGATGTTCAAGCGCAATTGGCCGGAGCCTCGCACGGCTGGAACCTCGACACAATCGATCGCGGCAAGGCCCGAGCCGATGTAGGCGTCGAGCGACACCAGCAATTGATCGTGGCGGCTGAACACCAATGTCAGCATCCTCGCGTGGACGAAGAGTGGTGATGGTGGTCGAATGCCAACCCATGTATCGAGCGCGTTCAGCAGCGCCGGCCGCTCGGGTGTGGCAGGAACGTCGAGCTTGTAGTCGACGTGCATCGCATCGCGCGATCGGGATCCGACACCCCTGCGGAAGGGACCTGCAACGACATCGAACAATCTGTCATCGGCCGGCGGAGCCATGGAAAACGGTCAGGAGGTCAGCGTACCTTGAACGCCAGAGCCGCGAGGCCGAAGGCCGAGCTCAGGCCGCAAGCCCCAAGCCGCGAAGGTCGAAGGCCGAGCTACTTCAGCCTGTACCCCGGCTGCCCGGGCGAGCGGCCGTCGACGCGGACGACCTTCAGCCCGGAACCGACCTGCGACATCGGCAGGAAGGTGATCGCACCGGCGAGACGGCTCGCCTGGTCGCGCGCCATCTCCGCCGAGTAGACGATCTTCGGGCCACTCGGCGTCTCGGCGCGGAATACCTTGCCGATCCAATGCTGGCGGAACTGCGCTTCGGTCATCTCGCAGAGCGTCTTGACGATCACGTCGCGCTCGCGCGCGACCGGGGCGCGGATGAGCAGCGTGATGCGATCGCCCGACGGCCAGAACTCGCGGTCGCCGAGCAGGATGCGACGCAGCTCGGCGGTGGTGAGGTTGTCGACCGGGACGCCCGGATGGACGACGACGGCGATGTCTTCGCCTTGCGAGATCGCCGGCGCGGACCAGGCGCCGAGGACGAGGCAGAGCGCCAGCGCGAAGAGCGCGCGTCGCGAAGTCCCGGCCTGGTGTCGCATGGTCATCAGAACGTGAAGCAGACCTGGAAAAAGCCGCCGTGGTTACGGACCGAATCGGTGCCTCGCGTCCAGGTCCGATACTCGCCTTTCACCGCGGCGTAGAGCGACAAGTCGAAACGCAGACCGAGCGTCACGCCGTCGAGCTCCGGGACGGTCGCGAACGCGTCGTCGCCGTCCTCGATGCCGATGTGCTCGAAGCGGAAGTACGGTTTCCACTTCCGCTCCTGGTACGGCAGCCGGTAGGCGGCCTGCACGTAATAGGCCTGGCTCCAGGTCGCCGATGCGCCGGGCGCCTCGTGGCGGACGCCGGCGTATTCGAAGATCAACTCGGGCTCTTCCTTCGCCCACACCGCGTGCGCCGAGACGATGTCCTCGCCGATGTCCTCGGTCGCGGTGGTGATGGTGTCGTGGTAGAAGGCGCCGCCGACCTGCAGTCCGTAGAGTCGATCGGGCTTGATGAACGCGTTGGCGAGCCAGGCGATGTCGTCGTTGACGTCGCCGGCGTCGCCGCCGCGGCTGATCGCCGTGGCGCGGCCGTTGCCGATGCCGCCCTTGTAGTTGAGGTTGAGGCCGGCGGCGGGAATCGCCCCTTCGACGAGACCGCCGATGAAGTGCACCGGAATGAAGCGGCCGCCGAACTGCGTCATCTCCGGCCGCGAAATCGTCGTCTGCAGCCACTGGCCGTGATGGAACGCGGTGTTCCAGTAGTTGATCGGCGTGTGATAGCGGCCGAACGAGACCTTGAGCTTGTCGCTCTGGTCGAAGCGGATGATCATCCGCTCGACTTCGGCGTTGAAGCCGGGCGCCGGCGGCGTCCCGGTGCCCGCATCCGTGCGGGCGGTGAAGCTGAGCTCGCCGAAGAAGGTGACCCGCGACGAGAGCTCGGAGGTCAGGTGCAGCGCGAACTGTCCGAGCGAGAAGTTGCGCGGCACGCCTTCGGACTTGTCGGTGACCGAGAAGTTGACGTCGCCGAAGCCGACGAGGCGCAGCGACGGATACTCGCGCTGCTCGACCAGCTGCTGCCCCATCTCGTGCTGTTGCTGCTGCTGGGCATGGACCGCCGGCGGCGGCGCGGTGGCCGCGGGCGGCGGCGTGGCGACAGCCGGTGTCTGCGCAGCGGCGAGCGCGGGCCAGGCGCAGATCGCGGCAACGAGACCGAGGCGCGGGATCGCCCGCGCGGCGGCAGTCGGCATCCCGGGCATCTTAGACCGACTTGGACCTCAACGCGCGGCCTTTCGCGCGCGAATCGTCACCTGGTAGCGATTCTCGGCGTTGAGGTTGATGAGCGCGACGAACGCCCGCCCCTGCGAGAGGCCGAGCGTGGCCGACTGCGACACCGCCGCCACGTCCCAGCCGGCCGGCAGCAGCACGGTGTTGCGCAGACCGTGCAACTCGCGCGTGAACACGAACTCGTCGCCGGTCGTCTTGTAACTGCCGTCCTGCAGCGTGCCGGTGATGCGCAGATGCGCGCTCTGACGATCGTTCACGATCGGCTCGTCGAGCGTGACCACGGTCGCTGCGCCCGTCCCGGACGGCGTCAGCGTCTTGGCGGTGTCGAGATCGACGACCTTGAGATCCTTCAGAGCGAGATATCCGAGGGTGTCGAGCTTCGCCTGCTTGCCCTTGCGCAGGTCGCTGTACGTCTGCTCGACGCGGATGCGTCCGGTCTCCGGCGCATCGAGGTCGTAGAGCGTCTTGATGTCGTCGAAGAACATGTCCGTGTACGGCGTCGGCGTGAACGCCGCGGTCGTCCGGCGGGCGTGGATCGTCACTGGGTTGCTCTGACCACTGGGATTCGCGAAGGCAAGCTTGAGCTGCCCGGTGTTGGTGGTCGCCAGCTGCGCGGCGACGTTCGACGAGATGAAGGCAAAGCCCTTGGGCAACAGCACGCCGAGCCGGTAGCCGCTGAGGCTGCGCACCCAGACGATGTCCTCGCCGTTCATCATGTAGGTGCGCTCGTCTTTATACGTCTTGTAAATCAGTACGCGGCCGATGCCGCCTTCGGGCACCGGAAACGGCAGCTTCGCGCGAATCGCGTGCGCCTCGGGATCGTTCGGATCGGCGTCGTAGGTGAACGGAACCGCTTTGCCCGTCCGCGGGTCGTAGACCTCGATGCCCGATCCCTCGCTGCCGCCGCGGGTCGCGTTGACGATCTCGGTGGCGCCCGCGCGCGTGGTCTCCGGCAGGAACAGGATCCGGAACGAGGCGCTGCCCGGCTCGAGGATCTCGTACTGCGTGTAGGCGTCCTGCGTGAAGAGCGACGTCACCGGCCGTGACGGCCGCAGCGACCCGTCGGGGTTCGTGCCGCCGGGAAACGGATTGCCGCCGCCGCGGCCGCGACCGCCCTGCGGCCCGCCGGCCTGCTGACCCGACTGCTGTCCGCCGGCTTGATCGGCGCCAAGGCCAGCAATCGCCGACACCGCCAGCGCCGAGGCGACGAGGAAAGGCAGGACGCGTCGAGTCATCGGAGTCTCCTTGGGGAGAAGGCAGTGTAATCGATCGCGGTCTACCGGGACGTTCGGGTGCGGTACGAGACGTACACACACCCGCCGTCGATCTGCCGGCACTCGACGAGCTCGAGCGGCGTCTCCCGGCCGGCGCTCACGAACGCCGGAATCCCCCCGCCGAGCAGCACCGGCTGGATGTTGAAGCCGACCTCGTCGATGACGCCGGCGGCAAAGAGCGACCCGGCGAGCTCGCCGCCGCCCATGACGCAGATGTCCTTGCCCGGCCCGGATTTCAGTCGCGTGACGAACGCGCCCGGATCGTCGCGGACCAGCGTGACGCCCGGCGCCGGATCGTCAGACAGCGTGCGCGAGAACACGTAGGTCTGGATTCGGCCGGCCTTCGTCGCGTTCTTGCGCTTCGACGGGCGCGCCCGGCCGCCGCCGAAGGACGCCGCCATCACCTCCCAGGTCTTGCGGCCCACGAGCATCGTGTCGATACGAGCCCAGTAGTCCTTCATGATTGCGGCGACGTCGGGACTGAAGTGCAGCCAGTCCACCGACCCGTCGGCGCGGGCGATGTAACCATCCAGACTGCAGGCGCCGCCGTAGGTGACGAGTCGCATCGCAACCTCCTCTTGGCTGGCGCCGGGCCGCGGCGCCGGGTTATTCTAAACGTCCGTATAGAAACACATACTAAACGGTCATTTAGAAACTGTCAACGATGAGCCCGAGACCGAGAAAAGTCAGCGACGACGAGGTGATGGCGGCGGCCTATCACGCGATGCAGCGCTACAGTCCCGCCGAGCTGACGCTGGCGCACGTCGCCGCCGAAGCCGGCGTCACCGCCGGGGCGCTCGTCCAGCGCTTCGGATCCAAGCGGGCGCTGCTCCTGACGCTCGCCGAGCGGCACGCGACGTCGAGCGTCGGCTTCATCGACGCGCTCCGCGACGCGCACCCCTCGCCGCTCGGCGCCCTGGCCGCCTACGCCGACTGCCTCGCCGGCATGGCCGGCTCGCCCGCGGCGCTGGCGCGCAGCCTCGCCTACCTGCAGATCGATCTCGCCGACCCCGACTTCCGCCGGCACCTGGTGGCGCAGGCCAAGGCGACGCGCGCCGGGCTCCAGCGGCTGATCGCCGCCGCGATCGATGCCGGCGAACTGCGGCGCTCGGCGCGCCCGGCCGCGGTGACGCGCCTCGTCGAGACGGTGCTCACCGGATCACTGTTGACGTGGGCGATGTATCACGAAGGGCCGGCGTCGAAGTGGATGCGCGCCAATCTGGACGCGGTCCTGGCGCCCTATCGAACCGGCTCGCGACGGCCGAAACAGAGACGCCGCACCCGGAACGCTTGACGGAGACGGTTGCTCTGTATTACAAAGTGTATACGCGCGGCCACGGGGGCCGCGACGCAGTCACGATTCTGTTACCCTTGTAACCGGTTGACTCAACGCGTGCAGCCGACCGAACTCGTTCTCGACCTCACTCCCAGGGCGCGCTTCGACCTCATCGACGTTCGCGCCAGAGCTGCAGAAGTCCACGGTGATGCGCTGACCGGATTCCAGCGGTGTTTCTATGCCACTGGACATACTACCGCCGGGTACCTGCCGCAGAGTCTCGCCGCCCGGCTCCAGGAGCGCGTCGGCGGCCTCGGCCCGTACCTCGAGCTCTTCCGGACGATGTTTCCCGAGGGCGCGGGCTATCACCACGACAAGCTCGAGCTGCGCCACGAGCTTGCGCCCGAGCAGCGCACCGTCGAGCCGGCCAACGCCGATTCCCATCTCGCGTTCATCGGCGCCGGCCTGCACTCCTGCGCGGCGTACGACGCCCGCCGCGTCGGTCCCGTCTACTTCGTCGATCTCGACGGCACCTACAACGACGTGCCGCGCCGCCGGCAGACGACGCTCGTCGGCTACACGCGCGAAGAGGAAGTCGCGCGGACGACGATTCGCGTGCCGGTGTCGTCGCATCCGATCGACGCCGTCAACCTCAAGGACGCGCGCTTCGGGCTCTACGATCAGATCGCCGACGTCATCGCCGCGCACGGCGTCACCAAGGGCCGCGTGCGCCTGGAACTGCCGGCCGGCGAGCAGTTCGCGAGCGTCACCGTCAACGAGTACGAGACGCTCCTGATGCAGCACGACCTCGCCGAGGTGCTGCACAATCCGCTACGCTTCGCCGCCGAGAAGGCGCGCCACGCCTGGAACGACCCGCTCGCCGTGCCCGGCAAGGCGCTCGCCTACGCGCAGTACGACCTCGTCCGCGCCGTCAACCGGCTCGTCGACGCGCTCGGTCTGCAGTCGTCGCGCGTCGAGCGCATCATCGCGCGCGCCCTCGAGGTCCCGGCCTCGCGCTTCCTGCGCATGCGCCGTTCGGTCGATCTGCTGGTGTCCGATGCCCGTACGCCCGGCCGCGGCCGGGTCGTCGAAGGCACCTACCAGACGCCGATCCTCGTGCAGTGGCGTCCGGCCAGGCAGCCCGAACGCCGTCTCGACATTGCCGTCACGCGCTTCCTCTGATTGCTAGCGAGCCGCCTCGAGCGCGCGCAGCCGTTCGGCCGTCACCGGGTGGCTCGACAGATACCTCGAGTAGCTCGCGCCGGCCGTCGTCCTGCGCTCGAGCTTCTGCAGCATCGTCGACATGAACTCCAGACCGACACCGTTGGCGCGCAGCACCGACACCGCGAAGGCGTCGGCGGCGCGCTCGAACTCCCGCGAGTTCTGGGCATAGAGCAGCGCCGCCGGCGCGCTCGCCGCCAGCGCGCTGACGTCGCCGACGTACCACGTCAGCATCAGCGCGATCGACGATCGATAGAGCATCTGCTGCAGCGAGTGCCGATGCGCGATGTGGCCGATCTCGTGGCTCAACACCGCCAGGATCTCGCGGTCATCGTCGGCCAGCTCGACGAGCTCGTCGGTGACGACGATGATGCCGGAGGGGAGGGCGAAGGCGTTGGGACCGACGCTGGCGCCGCGGCGGAACTCGAGCCGCAGCCGTGCCGGATCGACGGCCGCAGGCAGCCGCAGATTCCTGAACAGGTATTCGATGGCGCCCCGCCTGCCCGGATGGAGCCCCGACGGCGCGAACACGCCGCGATCGAGCACCGCCAGCGCGTTGTCGCTGAGCGAGTCGAGCGCCTCCGGCGGCAGACGATCGGCGACGCCGCGTGCCATCCCCGGCGCGGCGTACCTGAACCCGATGTACGCGAGCGCCAGCAGGAGGAGGGCGCCGGCGAGGACCAGCGGCCACCGCCGTTCCAGACGGGAGGCCAGGCCGGGCCGGATGCCCTCGCGTTCGAGCAGCCGCGTCAGCCCATCGACGTCGGCGATCTCGCACGCCGCGCCGTCCGCGAACCGCAGCACGCGGGGTGAGCTGCCGATCGGATCCGAAATCTCGACCGCGTCGATCGGCAAGTCGCGTGCGATCGCCGCCTCGGCACTTCCGTCCCCTGTCACTCGCAACTGGCCCGCCGCGATAGACACGCTCACAGGCCGCGGCGTCGTCGTTCGACCGTCGAAGAGCTTGCCGCTCAGCGTCGTGCCGGTAATCTCCAGTCGACAAGCGTCAGTTCGTTCCGGGCACCCGCCCGCACCCGTCGGACCCGGAGCACCTGGCGGCACCGACTCTCGAAAGGTAGTAGGCATCGTTTCCATCCCCGACCGATCAGAAGGCGATGTCGATGTCGAAGAGCTCAGCAGCCTCCTCGCCGAGCGCGCCGACGTCGCCGTCGTCGGCCGCGGCGAAGGCATCGAGCGTCGCCAACGCCGGGTTCGGCAGCAGCGAGAACTCGGCGGTGACGTAGCGCATCAACCGGACCTGCGCGAACGGGCGGTACAAGCCGAAGGTGGCCAGCGTGCCGAGCAGGTTGGTGTAGCGGATGAAGAACAGCCGCGGGACGGACAGCTGCAGCAGGAACGCGTGCCCGGCAATCCGCGTCTTCGACCAGACGAGATTCAGCACTCGCGCGGCGACGATCGACTGCATCGCGGTGAAGATCGCTGCATAGGCGATGAACACGAAGGCGGCGACGGCGAGGGCCGCGAAGCCGCCGGGATCGCCCGGCCCCGTCGCCTCTGCCGACGCGCCCATCGACAGCAGCGCGGCGATGCCGACGGCGACGAACAGGGTCAGGAACGTCAGGCCGAGGAAGAGCGCCGCCGCGGCGACGTAGATCAGGTAGAACTCGGCGTCGGTGACGTCGTACTCGAACGGCGTCGCGCCGAACGCCGCATGGGCGTGCTGGTAGCGCTTGATCTTCGCGTGCCAGAGCGGACCGAGCAGCCCGAACGAGATCAAGGTCAGGATCGGCCAGGCGAGGAAGACGACATAGGCGCCGCCGGTCGATCCGGTGAAGCGGAAGCGCAGCCCGCGGTAGCTGCTGTTTCGGAACCGGAAGCGGAGCGATCGTGACAGCAGCCACGGCAGCAGCAGGCCGATGAGCGCGAAGATGGCGAGCGCGACGATCGGCTCCGCGTAGCCGGCCATCGAATAGGCGACGAAGAGCGCGAGCCCGACGAGCCGGCCCTTCAGGATCGCGATCGGATCGCCGTGATAGTCGAAGCCGCAGCCGGCCAGCCGCGTATGCCGGTAGAAGAACTGGAGCCGGCGGACCTTGGCCCACGCCGAGTAGACGCCGAGCGTCAGGATCGTGAGCACGGCGTTGACGATCCAGATGCGGAAGTACTCGCCGCCGGTGCCGGTGAAGCTGAGCGGCTCGACGCCGCGAAGCCTCTCGACCGGCGCAGGCGCTGGCGCGCCAGCCTCGAGTTCGACGAGCGAGTCGGTCATGGCGTGGGCGCATGCTAGCAGAGCCGACTGCGGCATCCCAGGGAACGGCGCGGACACGAATCTCGTCGTATTCGATCCAGCGAGCCCGCCGCCGCCCGCCGCCCGCCCCCTGCCGCCCGCCGCCCGCACTTGAACTCCCGTATGACCGACCTCGTATATACGATCTCAGTCATACACGATGCCGACCAAGAGCCCGACCGACGCCCTGCCCAACCACTGGTTTCACATCCTGCTCGCGCTCGCCGATGAGCCGCGGCACGGCCTCGGCATCACCGAAGAGGCGGCCTCGCGGTCCGGCGGCGAAGCGCAGCTCTGGCCAGGCATGCTCTACATCGCCCTCCGCCGGATGACCGAGGCCGGGCTGATCGCCGAGACCGAGGCGCCGGCGGATTTCAATGCCGGCGGCGGCCGGCCGCGGTTTTATCGGCTGACGCCCCTGGGCCGGCGCGCGCTCTCGGCCGAGGCCGAGCGGCTCGCGCGCCTGGTCGACGCCGCACGCGCCAAACGCGTCATCAAGCGAGCCAAGTCCGTTTAGGCCACACGTCCATGCCGCTCGCCCGCGCCGTCTATCGCCTCTCGCTCCTCGCGCTGCCGCGTGCGATGCGGGAGTCCGACGCGGAGGAGATGACGGACTTGTTCCTGCGCCGGGTCGCGCGAGCGCGCACCGGACGTGAGCGCCTTGGCATCTGCCTGCGCGCGCTCGTCGACGTCGGCATCGCCGCCGTCGCCAGCCGCCGGCATCACGCTCGACATCTCGTGCCTCTCGAAGGAGATCCCATGAGCACCACGCCTGGCAGCGCCTGGAGGGCGATCGCGCAAGACACGCGCTTCGCCGTGCGCCTGCTGCTGCGCGACCGCAGCTTCACCGCCACCGCGCTCCTGACGCTGGCGATCTGCATCGCCGCCAACACCGTCGTCTTCACCGTGGTCCACGCGGTGGTGCTGCGGCCGCTGCCGGTCGCGCACGCCGATCGTCTGGTCGCGTTCAACAATGCCTATCCGAACGCGGGCGTGCCGAAAGCCTCGAACGGCGTCCCGGATTACTTCGATCGTCTCACGCAGATGCCCGCGATCGAGGCGCTCGCCGTCGTCCGCCGTCAGGGCGCGACGATGGCGATCGCCGATGGCTCGACGCGCCTGCGCGCGCTGCGCATGTCGCCGTCGTTCATCGACGTCGTCAGCGCCAGGGCCGCGCTCGGCCGTTTGTTCGCCGCGGCAGATGGCGAGGTCGGCCAGAATTTCAAGGTCGTCCTGAGCCATGCGCTCTGGCAGCGCGAGTTCGGCGGGTCGCCGGCGGCTGTCGGCACGAGCGTGCGCATCGGCGGCCAGCCTCACGAGATCATCGGCGTCCTGCCGGCAGGCTTCGCGCTGATCTGGAACGACATCGACGTCTGGCTGCCGGCGGCGTTCACGCCGGAGGACCGGGCCGACAGCGCCCGGCACAGCAACAACTGGACGATGATCGGCCGGCTCGCGCCGGGGGCGACGCTGGATCAGGCGCGTCAGCAGGTGCTCGCGATCAACGCCCGCAACGACGAGCGCTTTCCGGAGTATCGCGACATCCTCAAGGACGCCGGCTTCACCACCATCGTCAACACCATGCAGGACGAGCTGGTCGGCGACGTGCGGACGGCGCTCTACCTCCTGTGGGGCGGCGTGCTGCTGGTGCTGGCGATCGGCTGCGTCAACATTGCCAACCTGGTGCTGGTGCGATCGACGCAGCGTCTCCGCGAGATGGCCACGCGTCATGCCGTCGGCGCCGGGCTGTGGCGTCTGCGGATGCAGCTCGTGACCGAGTCGCTGATTCTCACGGTCAGCGGCGGCGTCGCCGGCCTCGCGCTCGGGTGGTGGGCGATGAGCGCGGCGTCGGCACTGGGCGTCGATCAGCTGCCGCGCGGCTTCGAGGTCCAGTTCGGCGCGACCACTGTCGTCGTCGTGCTCGCGCTGTCGCTCGTCGTCGGCCTCGTGCTGGGGTTGATGCCGGTGGCGCGCGCGTCGAAGCTGGACGTCAACCGCACGCTTCGTGAAGAAGGCCGATCGGGCACGGCCGGCAGGCGAACGATGCTCGTGCGCCGAACGCTGGCGACCGTGCAGGTCGCGCTGGCGTTCGTGCTGCTCCTCGCGGCCGGATTGCTGCTCGCGAGTTTCCGTGCGGTGCTGAAGATCGATCCCGGCTTCAACCCCGAAGGCGTGCTCACGGCCGCGGTCAGCCTGCCGGCGGCCAGCTATCGCGACAACACAGCCCGGCTCCAGTTCGCGGAACGCTTCCTCGAGCGCGTGCGGCGGGTGCCGGGCGTGCAAGCCGCCGGGCTCACCGACCTGCTGCCGATGAGCGGCGACAGCAACGACAGCGTCGTGATTCCGGAAGGCTACGTGCGCAAGGAAGGCGACTCACTGATCTCGCCGCTCCAGTCGCGCGTCAGCGACGAGTACTTCAGCACGATGGGCATTCCGCTGATCGCGGGCCGCTTCTTCGACGCCCGCGACCGGGCCGGGGCGACGCGCGCGGTGATCGTCGACGAGCGGCTGGCGGCGAAGTTCTGGCCGGATCGCGATCCGATCGGACGCCGGCTCTACCAGCCGAGCTCGCCAAGCGAAGCGAACGCGCCTGGTCCGAACACGATCTACGCGACGGTCGTCGGCGTCGTCAAAGAAGTTCAGATCGCAGGGCTGGCGACGAGCTACAAGCCGGTTGGCGCGTATTACTACTCGATGCGCCAGCAGCCGATGTCGGGCTTTACGGTCGCGGTCCGGAGCGACGGCGATCCGGCGCTGCTCACGCCGGCCGTCCGCGCCGCCCTTCGCGAAATCGATTCCGAGCTGCCGCTGTTCGCTGATTCGACGATGGCGGCGTACATCGACGAGGCGCTGGCGGGACGCCGGGTGCCGATGCTGCTCTCGGCGGTCTTCGGCGGCGTCGCCGTGTTCCTCGCCGCGATCGGGATCTATGGCGTGCTCGCCTACGGCGTCGCCGAGAAGCGGCGCGAGATCGGCATCCGCATGGCGCTCGGCAGCACGACCAGCGCGGTGTTCCGGCTGGTGATCGCCGACGGCCTGAAGATCGTGCTGCTCGGCCTCGCGCTCGGCGTTGTCGGCGCCTATTACGCTGGCCGCGGCCTGCAGACGCTGCTCTACGGCGTCGGCGCCGGCGATCCCGTTGTCGTCGCTGGCGTCGCGGTGCTGCTGGCGGCCATCGCTTTCCTGGCGACGGCCCTCCCGGCGCGTCGGGCGACGAAGGTCAATCCCGTGAAGGCGCTCAACAGCTGAGTGTCCGGTCGGCCCGGCCCGGGACCTGAGCGTCGTCAGGCGCGTTAGACTCAACCCGATGCGGCCGCCGCGGTGGGTCATCGTTGCGATGTTGCCGGTGATCGGCGCCGTCGCGCTTCGCGCTCAGGAGCCGGCGAAGCGGGACTCCGCAGAGACGCGCGCGATCGCGTTCCTGTCGAAGGAAGTGCCGGCCTGGCATGCCGCAAACCGCTGCTACTCCTGTCACAACAACGGCGACGCCGCGCGCGCGCTGATTCAGGCGTCGCGAGCCGGGTTCGACACGGCGGCGCCGCTCCGTGACACGCTCGCCTTTCTCTCGCAGCCGCCCGACTGGGAGAAGAACTCGCGGGGCGGCGGTCTGGACGACACCGCACTGGCGCGGATTCAGTTCGCCGGCGCGCTGACGTCGGCCGTCGAAGCATCGTCGATTTCGCGAGATGCCCTCGCGCCGGCGGCGAAGCTCGTCGCCTCGGATCAGAAGGCGAATGGATCGTGGCAGCTGGATCCCTCCAACAGCCTCGGATCGCCGACGACGTACGGGACGGCGCTCGCGACCTGGGCGGCCCGGCGTACGCTCGTCGCTGCGGATGCCGTCGCCTACCGGACGTCGATCGAACGCGCGGATGCGTGGATGGCGGCGCTGCAGCCGAGCGACACGCCGGACATCGCCGCCGTCGTCCTCACCTTGCCGGCCAGCGACGCCGATCGCGTCGAGCGCGCGCTTCTCGATCTGCAGGGGCCCGACGGCGGCTGGGGACCGTTCGCCAACGTGAGATCCGAGCCGTTCGACACGGCGATTGCGGTTCTCGCCTTGCGCTCGCGCCCGACGACCGCCGGGCGCCGCGCTGCGATCGCTCGCGGCGTCAACTACCTGCGCGTCACGATCGGCGACGACGGCTCGTGGGTGGAGACGACGAGACCGGCCGGCCAGCGGAGTTATGCGCAGCGGCTCTCGACGACTGGATGGGCCTTGTTGGCGCTGCTTGGAACTGCGGACAGCGCTTCGCCGCCCGCGGCCGGATCACTTGACGCGAAACGGGCGGCGCACGATCGCTTCTGGTTTGTCGTCAATCCGATCGAACTTGTCGACTTCGAATGACCGGCCGATCCGGTTGCCGGCGGCGTCCTCGAGCAGCGAGAGGATCATGACGTCGTAGTCGCCGGCGATCCAGGCGGCGGCCGGCGTGAAGCGCCATTCGCGCTCGCCCGGCGCGATGCTGACGTCGCCGGCGATCGGCGGCTCACCGGCGCGCGAGATGCCGACGGCGCGCTGCAGCAGGCCGTGATCGAGCGGACGATCGAGCGTCACCATCACCGGATCGCGCGAGCCGGCGGCCGGCGCGGCAATCGTCCACCGCGCCGGATCGATCGGCCGGGTCTCGGCGGCCGTCACCTTGAACGTCTGTCGGTGCGGCTTCGCCAGCGGCTGGCCGTTGGCATCGCGCCACTCGGCCGAGATGTCGAGGTGATACGTCCGGCCGGCCTCGAGGGCGCGGCCCATCTGCTCGTTCGGCAGAATGCCGGTCTTGACACGCCCGGGATCGAGGAAGAGCGTGTAGCGCTTGTAGTCGCGACTCCAGAGATCGACGTCGAGCGGCAGGAACGGATCGGCGACCTCCTGTTCCTGGTCGTCCTTCAGCCGCACGTAGTCGAGACCGCTGGAACGCGACATCGGCGCGGAGAACTCGATGTAGAAACGCAGAGCGTTCTCGGGAAGCGCGTCGGCCGTCGGGTACACATGCGTCACCGTCGTCGTCGTCGCGTGCGCGACGGCGGGAAGGGCGACGACCTCTGTCACGGGTGCGCTGCCGGCGACGGCACCGAGCGTCGCGCGGTCGACGACGACCCGGTACTTACGGCCGGGATCGAGCGGGAACATCGGATGGAATTCGAGGGTCGAGCCGGCGATGGCGTAGCGTCCCGCGAGGGCAGGCTGGTCGCCCGGCGCGTCGGCGACGCTGACGCGCATCAGCGCCCGCCAGCGGTCGGCGTCTGCGGATGCATCGGGCGCAGCCGCGAGCTCGGCGGACGAGAGTCCGCTGACGCGTATCACCGAGCGTCCGCCTGGCGCGTCGGCGGCGACCGCGATCGCGATGTCGCCGCCGGCGCGGTGGCAGGCCGCGAAAAAAAGACACGCGGCGAAGATCGCCGCGTGTCGTGGGAACCGCATCGCTGTTACGGCAGCACTACGGCGCGCAGGTTCAGCACCCGCGCTTCGTCGCGCGCGAGCACGATCGTGTGCGTCGCGTTCAACAGGTCGAGCTGCTCGACGCCGGTCATCGCCGTGATCGTCTCGTACGGCACGCCGCCTTTCTCGGCGACGCGGGTCGTGATCGCGTCCGCCTTGGCGAACTCGGCGGTGTCCAGCTTCATCACGCCGCGGCTGGTGTTGGTCATCAGCAGGAACTGCTTGCCGTCCTTCTGATAGAGCACCATGTCGATCGGACGGTTGCGGTTGCCGAGCTCGGCGATGGTCTTGCCCATGATCTTCGCCCCGGGCTTGAGGTCGCCGACCGGGAACTGCACGAGCGGCGTGCAGAGATAGCCGGCGATCAGGCTTGGCTGGCCGCCGACGTTCGTCGGCACGAAGGCGTAGACCGGCGAGCGCGTCTCGTAGGCGTTGTGATTGCCGTGGAAGATCTCGACGCTGGTGCCGTTGTCGGCGGTGGCGCCGAACGGATAGGGCACCGACCACAGCTTCGACGCGAACTCCTCGTTCGAGAGGCCGGCGACGAAGAGGCGCCCGTTCGAGAACGCCATGTCGGTGATCGCGTCGGCGCGGCCGCCGCGGCCGTTGGGATTCACGGCCGCCGGGTTGGGCAGCGTTACCTTGGTGAACTGCATGGCGTCGAGCGTGACCACCTCGAGCGTGCCGGCCCCGTCGACGCGCACGAGCGCGCTCTGCGCGCCGGCGCCCTGACCGCGCATCACGGAGAGGAACGAGTTGCGCGAGGTCGGGTGCACGGCGAGGTCGGTGATCGTGATCTCGCGAACGTCGGTGCCGAGCAGGCTGGCGACTTTCTGATCGATCGCCGGCACGTCCTTCGTACCGGGTGTCTTGCCGGCGCTCTGCGCGCCCAGGTCGAGCGCGAAGATGGTCGCGGCCGATTTGTCGGCCGCATAGAGCACGCCGTTCGGACCGAACGCGAGCGGACCGATGCTCTCGAACGTCGGACCGACGAGCACGGGCGCATCGGTGCGCGCGGCAACCGGTGCGAGCGCCGTACCCACGATCAACGCGCACAGGGCGGTGAGCTTGAGGGCGGTTCTCATCAGGACACGTCTCCTTACAGGCTGGGCCGGAACTGGATGCTTGGGAACCTCCGTCATTTAACCAGCGGCGCCCGCTGCGGTCAATCGGGCGCCTGGAGCCGGCAGCCCGGAGCCCGCAGCCAGCCCCTGTTGCTTTCCAACAGGTAGTGATGTAGTTTACCAACATGACCGATGCTGACCGTCACGACGTGCTCCAGGGCACCCTGGCGCTGATGGTGTTGAAGACGCTCGACACGCTCGGCCCGCAGCATGGCTACGGCATCGCGCGGCGGATCGAGCAGATGAGCGGCGAATCGCTGCGGCTCAATCAGGGCACGCTCTATCCGGCGCTGGTGAAGCTCGAGCAGCAGGGCTGGATCCGCGCCAAATGGGGCGCGTCGGACAACAACCGCCGCGCCAAGTTCTACAGCCTCACCGCCGCCGGCCGACGGCAGCTCGTCGCCGAAACGGAGCGCTGGTCGCGCGTGTCGGCGATGGTCGGGCGCATCCTCAATCCGGAAGGACAGTGGTCGTGACCGGATTGCGCAGGTTCGTCAGCCGGCTCGTCGAGCTCGTTCGCGGCCGCGCCATCGAGCGCGAGCTCGACGAGGAAATCCGTCACCACCTCGATCTGTCCGCCGAAGACCACCGCCGCCGCGGCCTCTCCGCCGCCGAGGCGCGGGCCGCGGCGCGGCGCGATTTCGGCGGCGTCGATCAGGCGATGGAGCAGGTGCGCGATCGGCGCGGCTTCCGTCCGATGGCGACGTTCTGGCGCGACGTTCGCTTCGCCGCCCGCACGCTGCGCCGAACGCCCGGCTTCACCATCGCCGCCATCCTCACCCTCGCGCTCGGCATCGGCGTCAACACCGCGATCTTCGCGATGGTCGATACCGTCATGCTGCGTCCGCTCCCCTATCCCGAGCCGGACCGGCTCGTCGCGTTGTGGGACACGATGCGTCCAGCCGAGGGCGGCGCGCCGCGCCGCATCGCCGTGGCGCCGATCAACCTCACCGACTATCGCGATCGCGCCGGCGACGCCGTCGGGGTGGCCGGGTACATGGTGGCGGGGCGGACGCTCGTCGGCAGCGGCCGGCCCGAGCGTCTCGGCGCCGAAGAGATCACGCGCGACTACTTCGACGTCGTCGGCATCCAGCCGGCGCTCGGGCGCGCGTTCCGCGAGGAAGAGTTCACCCCCGGCAACGAAGCCGTGGCCGTGATCACCGACCGGCTCTGGCGAAGCCGTTTCAACGGCGACAGCGGCATTCTCGGACGAACGATCGTGCTCGACGGCCGGCCGGTGCAGGTGGTCGGCGTGATGCCGCCGTCGTTCGTCGCGATCTCTGACTACATCCAGCGTGTCGACGTGCTCGTGCCGGTGGCGCTTCCGCCCGACATCGCGACCGGACGCGGCGAGCACATCCTCGAGGGCATCGGCCGTCTGCGTCCGGGCGTCGATCTGACCACGGCGCGAGAGCGGCTTGAGGCTGTCGCGGCCAGCATTCCCCCGCTGGGCGCACGGGCCGGCACGCCCGGCGCCGACATCGAGCCGCTGCAGACGGCGCAGGTCGGCGAAACGCGCACGCTGCTCGTCGTGCTGCTCGCCGCCGTCGGGCTCACCCTGCTCACCGCCTGCGCCAACGTCGGCGGCCTGCTCATCGTTCGCGCCCTCGGGCGCCGCCGCGAGATCGCCGTCCGCGTCGCGATGGGCGCTGGCCGTGCCAGGCTGCTGGTGACGTTTGCCGCCGAGAGCCTCGTCCTCGCGACAGCGGGCGCGTTCGTCGGCGTCGCCTTCGGGTCCTGGACGACGAGCCTGCTCGTCGCCGCCGCACCTGCGGGCATTCCACGCGTCGACCAGGTGATCTTCGGCGGACGCGCGCTGGTGGTCGCGGCGCTGCTCGCCGGCCTGGCGACGTTCGTCTTCGCGATCGTGCCGGCGTGGCAGATGAGCCGCACGCAGCCGGCCGACGCACTCCAGAGCTCGAGCCGCGCCGTCGTCGGCGGCTGGCTCCAACGCGGCCGCTCGGCGCTGCTGTTCGTTCAGGTCGCGCTGTCGATCGTGCTGCTGGTCGGCGCGCTGTTGATGTCGCGGAGTCTGATCTCGCTGAACTCGGTCTCGCTCGGTTTCGATCCGCACGACGTGCTCGCGGCCGGCGTGACGCTGCCGGCCAACTCGCCGAAGTACGCCGAGGCGCAGGCGCGGCTGGCTTTCTTCGAACAGGTCGAGGCGCGCCTGGCGGCGATTCCCGGCGTGACCGCCGTCACCTTCGCCAACCGGCTGCCGCTGCGCGGCAGCTGGATCAGCGGACTTCAGATCGAGGGCGATGCCACGGCCAACGTCACCGCCGGCTACCAGGCCGTCAGTCCCGGCTATCTCGAGACGTTCCGGATCCCGCTGCGGCGTGGACGCTGGATTGCGGCGAGCGATCGCGACTCCACAGAGCCGGTGGCCGTGGTGAACGAAGCGTTCGCGCGCGAGCGCTTCGGCGGCGCCGATCCAATCGGGCGGCGGCTGCGGCGTCACGAGAAGGCCGCGTGGGTGACGATCGTCGGCGTGGTCGGCGACGTGCGCCGCGGCGGCCGCACGGCAGATCTCGTCGGGCAGGTCTACGTCCCGGCCGCGCAGGTGCGTCAGTACCCGCTGTGGCTGTCCGATCTGGCCGTTCGATCGGCGGGCACGACGCCCGGACTGGATGCCGCGGTGCGCGAAGCGATCTGGGCCGTCGATGCCGATCAGCCAATCACGCGGCTGCGCACGCTCGACGAGACGCTGGCGCTCGGGCAGGCCGCGCGCGAGTTCCAGACGTGGCTGTTCCTGCTGTTCGCGGCGCTGGCGCTGGCGCTCGCGGTGGTCGGCATCTACGGCGTCGTCGCGTATGCGGTGTCGCAGCGCTCGAACGAGATCGGCCTGCGGATCGCGCTCGGCGCCGGCATTCCGCGCGTGCTTCGCTGGGTGGTCGGGCAGGCGGCGTGGCCGGTGATCGGCGGTGCCGCGCTCGGTCTCGCGGCAGCGTGGGCATCGTCGCGCTACGTCACCGCGCTCCTCTACTCGGTCGCGCCGACCGATGCGGTGAGCTATGCGGGCGCCGCGGCGCTCATGGCCGTCGTCGCCCTCGCCGCCAGCCTCGTCGCCGGCCGCCGCGCGACGCGGATCGATCCCGCGGACGTGCTCAAGTGATTCCCACGAATTACTTGATCTGCTTCACCAGCTCCCGGATGTCCTGAGCCAGGACGACGCCCGGCTGCGGGGCCGTGCGCGATCCGGCGACGCGGGCGACAATGCCGACGAAGCGGCCGGCGGTGTCGAACATCGACGCGCCCAGCCCGTTGCCCGCGACCGTGCTGAGCGACGCGAGCAGATAAGGCCGCGGCTTCTCGACGACGAGCTGGACGACGGCGAACGACGCCAGCGTGCCCCAGCCGAAGCTCTCGGTCGAGCGTTGCATCGAGATCAACGTATCGAGCAGCTGCGGCGTTGGTCCGTCGCTGGCGATGGCGGCGACCGGAGCGGTCAGCGCCTCGGTCGGTTTCAGGAACACGATGTCGAGATCGCTGTCGCGCAGCACGATCGTCGCCGGCAGCTCGCGCGCGCCGACGCGGATCCGCAATTCGCTCGTCTCCGAGCTGACGTCGACCTTCGAGTTGGCGCCGGCGGTCGCCGAGAGCGTCCGCGTCAGCAACTCGGCCGGATCGAGCATCGACAGCGGCATGATCGTCAGTCCGTCCGTCCCAATCACGAGCCCGTTCGTCTGCAGCGGCGTGTCACGCGTCTGCTCGCGGCCGTTCACGACGATCCGCGCTTTGATCGTCGCCAGCACCATCACGACCGCGTCGCCGGACGTGC
>DASTCC010000166.1:0-10571 GCA_035711465.1 Vicinamibacterales bacterium | reverse complement strand
GCTCGCGGCTAGACAGACACCCACGACAGACGCAGACAGGCGCCGAATCCCATGAAGCTCATCGTCACCGGCTCGATCGCCTTCGACTACCTGATGTCGTTCCCGGGGAAGTTCACCGAGCACTTCCTGCCGGACCACCTGTCGCGCGTCAGCCTCAGCTTCCTCGTCGACTCGATGGACAAGCGCCGCGGCGGCTGCGCGCCGAACATCGCCTATTCGCTGGCGCTCCTCGGGCTGCGGCCGAAGCTGATGGCCACCGCCGGACAGGACTTCGACGACTACCGGCAGTGGCTCGAGGCCGCCGGCATCGACACGTCGCTGGTGCGCCAGGTGCCGGGCAAGTTCACCGCGTCGTTCTTCTGCAGCACCGACTCGGCCAACAACCAGATCGCGTCGTTCTACACCGGCGCGATGGCGCACGCGGCCGAGCTGTCCTTCCGGACCGCCGGCCCGATCGACCTGGCGACCATCTCGCCCAACGATCCGGCGGCGATGGTGCAGTACGCCGAGGAATGCCGGACGCTCGGCGTCAGGTTCATCTTCGATCCCGGTCAGCAGTGCGCCCGCATGTCCGGGCCGGAGCTGACCGAGGGCGTCGACGGCGCGTCGCTGGTGATCGTCAACGACTACGAGCTCGAGCTCCTGAAACAGAAGACCAGTCTCGGCGAGGACGACATACTCGCCCGTGCCGGCGCGCTCGTGGTGACGCGCGGCGAGCACGGCTCGACCGTGCTGCGCCGCGGCGGCAGCCGGACCGATGTCCCGGCCGTGCCGCCGGTGCGCATCGCCGATCCGACCGGCGTCGGCGACGCCTATCGAGCCGGCCTGATGCGGGGGCTCGCGGCCGGCGCCGACGATGCGACGTGCGCGCGGCTCGGCAGCGTCGCGGCGACCTACGCGCTCGAGCATCTCGGCGGGCAGGCGCATTCCTACACGTGGACCGAATTCACGAAGCGCTACGAGCAGCACTTCGGAAAGCTCGACCTCACGCGCTAGCATCAGTCGTCTCGACCCGGGAGGGCAGCCGTGGTGGTGCTCCTCACGTTGGCGTCGTATCTGGCGGGTTGGCTCGTCGGCATCCCGGCGCTCATGCCGTTCCTGAATGCCGCGGGCGCCTGGTGGATGATGGTGCGCGAACTGCGCGCCGGCCGGGTGACGCGCGCCATCGCCATCATGCTCGTCTGGGCCGCGACGATGGCCGTCGTCGCCACGGTCATCGCCGCCGCGGGTTGGAACGTCTCCGGCGGACGCGATCTGTTCCTGCAGTCGGACTACCGTGAGCAGATGCTCGAGTGGGTGCGGACCGGCGTCGGCCCGGAGAGTCAGCCGTCCGTGTTCATCCCTCGCCACGCCGGATACGCAGCAGTGTTTGCGATGGCCGCGCTCGCGACCGGCGGCCTGCTGGGGATGCCGATGGGCGCGATGCTCATGAACTCGATGGGCGACTACGTCGGCACCATGACCGGGGCGAGCGCGCATCCGGTGGCATCGGCGCTGCTCGGATGGCATCCGTGGGCGGTCGTGCGGATCGTCGGCTTCGTGATCCTCGGCGTCGTGCTCTCCGGTCCGCTGGTCGCGCGCGTCAGTGGCACGCGGTTCGATCTGCGGGCGCATCGCGGCTGGATCGGCGCCGGCGCCGGCCTGCTGGCCCTCGATATCCTGCTCAAGGCCGTGCTGGCGCCATGGTGGGGCCGGCTGCTGCGCGGGCTCGCCGGATGGTGAAGGTCCTCGTCGCCGCGTCGATCGTGTGGCCGCTGCTGCTCGCGGGCACGACGGCGGCGCGCGTCAATCACACCGGCGGCGTCGGCGCCGCCGTCGTCTATGCCATCGGGTCACGCATCTGCCATCAGCGGCCCGAGCGATCGTTTCACACCGACGGCGTGAAATGGCCCGTGTGCGGGCGGTGCGCGGGTCTCTACTTCGGCGCGCCGGCGGGCGCGATCGCGGCGGTGATCGCGCTGCGTCGCCGTCTGCGCGAGCGCACGCGCTGGTGGCTGGCGATTGCGGCGGTGCCGACGGCGCTGACGCTGGCGATCGAGTGGTCGGGCGCGGCCCCGGTGACCAATGCCATGCGCGCGGCGTCGGCGCTGCCGCTCGGCGCCACGATCGCGTGGGTGCTGGTGCGCGCGGCCGCAGGACGGTTCGAATCGATGGAGTACACTGACGTCGCATGAACCAGCCGACCAAGCGGGGGACCGCCGCGCGCGTCGCCCCCGCGGCCGACGAGACGCGCCTGGGCGTCGGCGCCACCACCGTGCTCGCGCTGCTGGTACCCGGCGCCGGGCACGCGTCTCATGGCCAGACCCGCAAAGCGGTGACGTTTTTCGTCGTGCTGATGGCGATGTTCGTCTTCGGTCTGATGTTCGGCGGCCGGCTGTTTCCGTTGCAGCTGTCCGACCCGCTCGTCTTCCTCGCGGCAATCGCGGAGTGGGCGATCGCGGTGCCGCGGCTGATCGGCGCGGCCGCGGGGTTCGGCGCCGGCCGCGTGGTCGCCGACACCTACGAGTACGGCAACTCGTTCCTGATCACGGCCGGCCTGCTCAACCTGCTCGTCGTGCTCGATGCACGCGACCTGGCGGCGGGGCGGAAATCATGACCAGTCATCTCGGCGTGATGCTGCTCTTCGCCGGCTGCGTCGCGGTCGTCTTCGCGACGCTGCTGCGCGACGACGCGGTCGAACAGCGCCGCGTCGGCGGAAAGATCTTCGGCGCGCTCGTCGGCGGCGCGCTCGTCCTCGGCTGGTTGATGTACCTGGTCTTCTGACCGAGCCCTTCGTGTCGGCCGCGATCGAGCGCTGGCGCCATCTCGCCTGGATCTGGGGCCCGGCCATCGCGCTGGCGGCCGCGATCTTCGTGCAATCCAGCCGCGAGTCGGTGGCGCTGCCGGGCCGATCCGATCTCCTCGCGCACTTCGCGGCGTTCGGCACGCTCGCGGCGCTCGTCCTGCGCGGCTGCGCCGACGGACAGCGGCGATCGATCACGTGGCAGAGAGGCGCGGTGGCGTGGCTGGTGACGGCGGCGTACGCGGCCACCGACGAGCTGCATCAGCGCTTCGTGCCCGGCCGCACGGCGGCGCTGGACGACTGGATCGCCGACGCCGTTGGCGCCGCGCTGGCGGTGGCGGCGATCGTGATCGTCGCGCGGATGGCGTCGGGCGGCGGCCTGCGAGGCCGCGAAGTATAATCGCCCGGTTATGGCCTACGAAAACCTGCTCGTCGAACGCGATGCCGCGATTCTGATCGTCACGCTCAACCGTCCGAAGGTGCTCAACGCGTTGAACGCGGCGACGCTGCTCGAGCTGTCGCAGGTGATCGAGGAAGCCAGGCTCGACGAGTCGGTGCGCGCGATCGTGCTCACCGGCGCGGGCGAGAAGTCGTTCGTCGCCGGCGCGGACATCAACGAGCTCGCCGTGCAGACGCCGGTGAGCGGCCGCGAGCACGCGCGGCACGGGCAGGCGCTCTTCGATCGCATCGAGCGGCTCGGCAAGCCGGTGGTCGCGGCTGTCAACGGCTTCGCGCTCGGCGGCGGGTGCGAGCTGGCCATGGCCTGCACGATTCGCCTCGCCGCCGACACGGCGAAATTCGGCCAGCCCGAGATCAATCTCGGCCTGCTGCCGGGCTATGCCGGATCGCAGCGTCTTCCGCGCCTCGTCGGCCGCGGCCGTGCCACCGAACTGCTGCTGACCGGCGCCCAGATTTCGGCCGAGGAGGCCTGGCGCATCGGCCTCGTCAACCGCGTCGTGCCGGCCGCGGATCTCTCGAACGAAGCCCGTGCGCTCGCCCACACGCTGGCCTCGAAGCCGCCGATCGCCGTGCGCTACATTCTCGAAGCCGTGGGCAGCGGCCTCGAGATGTCGTTCGACGACGCCCAGGATTACGAGGCGACGTTGTTCGGCCTGGTGTCGACGACCGAAGACATGCGCGAAGGCACGCGCGCTTTCCTCGAGAAGCGGAAGCCGGAGTTCAAGGGACGGTAGGTCCTGGAAACTCAAGACTGAACACTGAAAACTCAGAGCTCAGAACTTAGAACTCAGAACTTCGGAGCCCCGAGTCCCAAGTCCCGAATCCCGAGCCATGCGCATTGCCCTAATCGTCTCCCAGTACCACGACTTCGTGACCGCGCGGCTCGAAGCCGGGGCGCGTGCGGTGCTCGTCGAGCGGGGCGTGAGCGACGGTGAGATCACGACGCTGACCGTGCCGGGCGCGTACGAGCTGGCGCAGGCGGCGGCGCGGGTGGCGCGGACGGGGCAGTGGAGCGCGGTGGTGTGTCTCGGTTGTCTGATCAAGGGCGAGACGCCGCACTTCGACTACATCGCCCAGGCGGCCGCGCACGGGATCATGCGGGCCGCGCAGGAGACCGGCGTGCCGATCGCGTTCGGGGTGCTGACGACGAACACGGCGGAGGAAGCGTTGGCGCGGGCGGCGGATGGGCCGGCCAACAAAGGCCGCGAGGCCGCGATCGCCGCGTTCGAGATGGCGGAACTGTACGCGCGCATCGACGCGGCACGGCCGCCGGCGGGGTCGCCGTGAAGACCGCGCGGCACCAGGCGCGCGAAGCGGCGCTGCAGGCGCTGTACTTCTGGGAAGTCGGGCGCGCCGAGCCGGCCGAGGCGATCGCGGCGACGATCCGCGAGCACCACCCGGACCTCGACGAGACGCAGCGGGCCTTCGCCGCCGCCCTCGTGCGCGGCACGGTGAGCGAGGTCGCGGCGCTCGACGCGGCGATCGAGCCTCACCTCAAGAACTGGCGGCTCGATCGGCTTGCGGTGATCGACCGCCTCGTCGTGCGGATGGCGACCTGGGAGCTCCGGCACGAGCCGGAGACGCCGGCGGCGATCGTGATCGACGAGGCGATCGAGCTCGCCCGCACCTTCAGCGGCCCGGCGGCGGTGCCGTTCGTCAACGGCGTGCTCGACGCCATCCGGCGATCGATCGCCGACCCGTCCGAGAGTCAGTGACCCATGTCGAATGAAGCCGAACAGATCGCTCAACGACGCGCGAAGCTCGAGGCGCTGATCGCGATGGGCGTGGCGCCCTATCCCAACCGCTTCGATCGCAGCGCCACCATCTCGGCCGTCATCGCCGAGCATGGCGAGAAGCCGGGCGACGCGCTCGAACGCGAGGCGCCCGTCGCCCGCGTCGCCGGCCGCATCCTCGGCAGCCGCGGGTTCGGCAAGGCCAACTTCCTCGTGCTGTCCGACGGCCTGCGGCGCCTGCAGGTCTACGTCCGTCAGGATGCGCTTTCCGAGCGCGACTTCCAGATCTACGGCCACCTCGATCTCGGCGATCAGATCGGCGTCGAGGGTCGCGTCTTCCGGACCAAGACCAACGAGCTGACGATCTGGGCCGCGAAGATCGAGTTCCTCGCCAAGTGCCTGGTCCCGCTGCCGGAGAAGTGGCACGGCCTGACCGACATCGAGACGCGCTACCGGCAGCGCTATCTCGATCTGATCGTCAACCCGGCGTCGCGCCGCGTGTTCGAGACCCGCGCGATCGTGGTGGCGTCGATCCGCCGCTTCCTCAACGCCCGCGGGTTCCTCGAAGTCGAGACGCCGATGATGCAGCCGCTGGCCGGCGGCGCGCTGGCGCGTCCGTTCAAGACGCACCACAACGCGCTCGACATGGATCTCTACCTGCGGATCGCGCCCGAGCTGTACCTCAAGCGGCTGACGGTCGGCGGCTTCGAGCGCGTCTACGAGATCAACCGCAACTTCCGCAACGAGGGCATCTCGACCCAGCACAACCCCGAGTTCACGATGCTCGAGTTCTACGAGGCCTACGTCGACTACGAGCACCTCATGCAGCTGACCGAGGAGATGCTGACGACGGTGGCGGTCGAAGCGACGGGCGGCGTCGAAGTGCCGTTCGGCGAGCATCGCGTGTCGTTCGCGGCGCCGTACCGCCGGCTCTCGCTGCGCGACGCCGCGGCCGAAGCGGCCTCGAAGAAGCTCGGCCGGGCCGTGTCGGCCGCCGACCTCCGCGACCGGAGCAGGGCGGCCGCGGTCGCGCGCGATCTCGGCGTCGAGTTCGCGCCGGCGCACGGCCCCGGCAAGATCGCGATGCTCGTCTTCGAGGCGCTCTGGCAGGAAGAGATGGTTCAGCCGACCTTCGTCTACGACTTTCCGACGGAGGTCTCGCCGCTCTCGAAGCAGAAGGCCGACGATCCGGACACCGTCGAGCGCTTCGAGCTCTACGCCGGCGGCTTCGAGATCGCCAACGGCTTCTCCGAGCTCAACGATCCGGCCGAACAGCGCCGCCGCTTCGAGGCGCAGCTCCGGGACCGCGCGGCCGGCGACGCCGAAGCGCACCAGATGGACGAGGACTACATCCGCGCCCTCGAATATGGCCTGCCGCCGACCGGCGGCGAGGGCATCGGCATCGATCGGCTGGTGATGCTCCTCACCAACAGCCTCTCGATCAGGGACGTGATCCTGTTTCCGTTGATGAGGACCCTGTAATCGGCAATCGGAGAAACGCGCGATCGGGGATTCGCCGATCGACGAATCGCCGAATCGGGCAATCGAAGTGGGGGCCACAAGAGCGTGACCGGCAGAGAACCGGTAAGCTATTGAGCAGCGTGCGAGCCGATTCCCCGATTCCGCGATCCCCCGATCGGCGATTCCCTGATCCCCCGATCGCGCGATTCCCCGATGTCCTTTGAGTGGTTCGTCGCCCGCCGGTATCTCACCGCGCGTCGCAAGCAGGCGTTCATCTCGCTGATCACCGCGGTGTCGGTGCTCGGCGTCGGCGTCGGCGTGATGGCCGTGATCGTCGCGCTCGCGTTGATGACCGGCGTGCAGGGCGAGCTGCGCGATCGCATTCTGGGCTCGGAGGCGCACGTCTACGTCTACCGCGTCGGCGGCGCGTTCGATGACCTCAATCAGGAGATCCAGCGGCTGCGCGGCTTCGACGGCGTCGTCGGCGCCGCGCCGGCGATTCGCGGCGAGGCGCTGTTGAGCGTGCCGGGCGGTGTCGCGCCCGTTCTGCTCAAGGGCATCGATCCGGCCCGTGAAGCGGAAATCACCGACATCGGCGACGCCGTGAAAGCCGGATCGCTCGCGGCGCTGCTCAACCGCCCGGAGGAGTCGCTCGACGGCATCGTGCTGGGCGCCGGGCTGGCGCAGAAGCTGGGCGGCCTGAAGATCGGCGATCCGGTCACGGTGCTGAGCACCGCCGGCACGTTGACGGCGGCCGGCATGATGCCCAAGCGGCGCCCGTTCACCGTCGTCGCGCTCGTGCAGTTCGGGTTCGAGAGCACCGACGCCAATCAGGCCTTCGTGTCGCTCGAGAGCGCGGCGGCGATGCTCGGGCGCGAGGGGCCGGACATCATCCAGCTCAAGCTTGCCGATCGCGATCGATCGGCGGCGATCCGCGACCAGATGCAGGACGCGCTCGGGCCGAGTTACTTCGTGCAGGACTGGACGGAGCTCAACCGGTCGCTCTACTCGGCGCTCTGGCTGGAGAAGGTCGCGATCTCGTTCACCATCGGCCTGATCATCATGGTCGCGGCGCTGAACATCATCGCCTCGCTGGTGCTGATGGTGATGGAGAAGAACCGCGACATCGCCATCCTGCGGACGATGGGCGCGCCGGCGCGCGCGATTCGTCGCATCTTCATGATGCAGGGGCTGGCCATCGGTCTGGTCGGCACCACCGCCGGCACGATCCTCGGCATCGTCGTCGCGCGCATCGCCGACCACTACCAGATCATCAAGCTGCCGTCGGACGTCTACCAGATCACCTATCTGCCGTTCCGGCTGCAGCCGCTCGACGTCCTCATCGTGTTTCTCTCGGCGACGATGATCTGTTTCGTCGCGACGATCTACCCGGCGCGGCAGGCGAGCCGGATCGATCCGGCCGAGGCCTTGAGGAACCAGTAGCGATGCCGTTCGTCACCGCTTCGGGTCTCGTCAAGTCCTACCCGCGGCAATCCGGGCCGCTGCCGGTGCTGCGCGGGCTCGATCTGTCGGTCGAGCGGGGCGAGATGCTCGCGATCGTCGGCGCCTCTGGTGTCGGCAAGAGTACGCTCCTGCACGTCCTTGGCGGCCTGGATGCGTTCGAAGCCGGCACGCTCCGGATCGGCGACGCCGACATCGATCGGATGGACGACGAGGCCCGGGTGGCGTTCCGGAATCAGCAGGTCGGGTTCGTGTTCCAGTTCCATCACCTGCTGCCGGAGTTCAGCGCGCTCGAGAACGTCGAGATGCCGCTGCGCATCGGCGGCCGGGCGGCGGCCGATCGCGCAACGCAGGCCCGGGCGCTGCTGGCCCGCGTCGGCCTCTCGGATCGGGCCGATCACAAACCTGGCGCGCTGTCCGGCGGCGAGCAGCAGCGGGTCGCGGTGGCGCGTGCGCTCGTCTGCCACCCCGCGCTCCTCCTCGCGGACGAGCCGACCGGCAACCTGGACGAGGGCACCGCGGCGGATCTCCACGCCCTGGTGCGCGAGATGCACCGCGAGCATCATTTGACGTCGATCATCGTTACCCACAACCCGGTGCTCGCCGGGCTCTGCGATCGGGTGCTGCGCCTCGAGAACGGCCATCTGGTGCCCGATGGGCGCTACCGCGTGACGTCCTAACGGACTCTAGCGAACACGAACGTCACTTTCGCACGCATCCGGACGATTCCCGGGGCGCCGACGCGCCCCGATTTCAATACCTGTCGTTGAAAAAGCGGTGGGGCGTCGTTAGAGTCCGCTTGCTCCTAACCCCCATCGACGCTCGGAATCCTCTGCGCGTCCAGCTCCGCTCATGAGGTGCAATCGTGACTCCAACGAAGATCAGACAACGTGTTGTCCTGTGTACAATCGCGCTCGTCATCGCGCTCCCCGCCGAAACCATTCTCGTGCAAGCCGTGACCGAGCCCAGCGCGGAAAGCGCTGCCCGGACCTGGACGACGTCGTTGACGTCGGCCGATCTGGACCAGGCGGCGACGCGCATCGAGAGTTATCCGTTGATGTACCGCAAGGAAATCATGCGCGCGTTGACGCCGGAGAAGCGCGCGACGGTGTGGCGGCGTCATCTGGCGGAGTATCTCGACGCGCATCCGTCGCTCGACGACGCCGCGGTGACGTCGATTCGCGCGGCGATGGCGCTGGCAACCGCGGAGGCGTTCTCGGCGTCGGCGTCGAAGACGCTGCAGGCGCAGACGCGGATGCTCTCCGAGCAGATCGAGGCGCTGATCGGACGTGAAGAGGCGCGGTCGCTGTTGTATCGTCTCGGGCCTGCCGACGGGACGTTCGCGAGCATCGAGCCGCTGTCGCACAAGTTCGCGAACAAGGTGCGCGGCTGGGTCGTCGTGCTGGCGGGTGGTGGCGACGATTGCGATTGCGCGCAGGATTTTGGCTGCGACTCGTACACGAATTCTTGTTCGACCGGGTCAGGCTGTTCCGTCGACGATGAATGGCCGGCGTGCGGATGGTTTTGGAACCAGACGTGCGATGGCACGTGCCGGGTCCAGGCTTGAGGACGCGGTCTTAACCGCGAGGTAGACGTGAACGGAACGCGTCGACAAAGCCCAGCCGATCGCTTGCTGCAATGGTTGCCCTGGATTTCGGCTGGGCTCGTTCTGCTCACGGTGGTGGTCCTGTTTCTACCCGCTGTACTGATTAGGTTGGGGCTTCGCGCGGAGACGACTGGTAGCTATCCGGTCAACAGCGTCATCGACGTTGCGCCGGATGTGTACGAAGGGAGCACGTACACGCTGATCGTATTCGCGCGAAGCACTTGTCAGGTGTGTCAGAAAGTGAGGCCGCTGGTCGCGGATGTCGTGACAGCAACCAAGTCCTCGCCAGAATTTCAAAGGCGGTTGATTGCCGTTGCCGGCACCGGACCCGATCAAATCGATTTCGGCGAGTCGCTCGGCTTTAGTCGAGACGAAATAGTAGGCCGCAGCCAACGCCACTTGCGCCTGGAGACAGTCCCGACGCTCGTCATCGTGTCGAGAACCGGGCGAGTTCTGTTGTCAATCGAGCGAGGCGACCGACCTGAGTTGTTCCAGGAAGGCGCGGCATTGGTTCGACGCCTTGCCGGCGAGCGAACTCCATGAGGTTTACGGCCTGGCTCGTATCCGCACTCGCCTGGCTGTTCATCGCCTCTGCCACGATTCAGGTTCTACGCTCTGATCGATCGCATCGGTCTCCTGGATTCGACGTCCTTCTCTTTCTCGCAGTCATCGCGCTCGCTCCGTGGACTTCACGGTTCGGACGAACCTTTCTGCTGGTCCACGCGATATTCCTTGCCGCGCTGCCCGTGCTGGCGCTGCGAATTATCCGGCACCTTCGACACGTACCCTCCTCGGTCATTTGGTTCTATGCAGTGGCCGCAGCGGGGGTCGCGTTCACGCGCGTTACCGAACTGCGGTGGCCGATCATCAACGCGACGTTTCAAGTGTCGACGATGACTGCCGTCGCATTTGTGCTGGGAATTGGCGCCGTTGCCGGCACGGGCCTCAGTGCGCGACGGATGGCAATTGCGGCCGCTGGTGCCGCCTTTCAGGGCTTGGCATTTTCCGGTGTCATCGTCGAGGGGCTTGTCGGGCGGGATACCGTCCGCCCCGATCTCCTTTCCCTCCT
>DASTCC010000165.1:0-4490 GCA_035711465.1 Vicinamibacterales bacterium | reverse complement strand
TCGAGCGTGACTCCAACGGCGCGATCGAGCATCGCCAGCGCCTGGTTGAGATCCGCACGCGCCCGAAGCTCGCGCGCCTGGGCGGTGACGAGCGCCGACTGTCGATCGAGGACCAGGAACACCGTGCTCAACCCGGAGTCGAAGCGGCGCCGCTCGCTCTCGTACTGTTCCTGTGCGTTCCGGCTGGCCTGTGAGGCGTCGACCAGGCGGTCGCGGGCGGAATTCGCGGCCTGGATCGCGTTGCGCACGTCGGCTTCGATCGACTGCTCGAGCTGCTGACGCCGTCGCGTGATCTGGGTGCCGGTCAGCTCGGTGCGGGCGAGGTTGGCGCGGGCCGTGGTGTTGCGCAGCGGCAGGTCCATCTGCAGCTGCACGATCGCGGTCGGAAAGCGGCTGGCGAAGAGGTTGCCGAGCGACGTCGCGTAGTCGCCGATCAGGAACGGCGGGATCGTGTCGTCGGTCTCGCTGAGCGCGCCGCCGGCCAGCCCCGAGAGCGTGACGCCGCCGACGAGATCGACCTGCGGCCGCGCCTGGTCCTGAAAGAAGCGCCGTTCGACCTCGTTGCTCGCGCGCACCGTCTCGAGCGCGGCCAGCTCGGGGCGTCTCGTCAGCGCGACCTTGACCGCCTCCTGGAGCGACCAGGGTGGGCTCTCGCGATCCACAGGATCCGAGGCGACGATCGGCTGGTTCCACTCCGGGGACTCTCGTCCGGTCAGCATCAGCAGCTTCAACCGGTTCTCGGCCTCGGTGAGCGACTGCTGCGCCAGTGACAGGTTCTGCCGGAAGTTGGCGACCTGCGTCTGCGCTTCGACGACGTCGATCGGCGCGAGCGTGCCTTCACGCGCCTGCCGTTCGTTGCTCGCCACCTGCGCCTCGGCCTGGGCGAGCGCCGTGCCCTGGACCTCGAGAAACCGCGCCGTGTAGACCAGTTCCCAGTAGGCCTGCTCGACGAACATCAGCTGGTCCATCAGCGTCTGGGTCAGCTCGGCCTGCGTCAGGTCCGTTGCCTGCTGCGCCAGCAGGATCGATCGCCGCTCGTTGTCGATCTGTCGATCGCGCAAGAGCGGCTGGGTATAGCTCATCGCGAACGTCGCCGGGAACTGCGGATTGAGACGCGAGAACTGGTTGCTCGTCGAGATGCGCGTCGAGGTGAAGTCGATCGAGAAGCGGCCCCCGGCCCAGGGCGTGAGGCCGCTGAGCTCGGCGCTGCCGAAGAGCTGCCGCTGTTCGACTCTGCCCTGCGTCGCGCCGCCGAGCGCGGAAGCGCTGGCGTTGATCGCGCGCTGAAACGACAGCGTCGGGAACAGTCGCACGTCGTAGGCGCCGCGCGCGGCGCGCAGATCTTCGGCGGCCACCATCGTGTCGATCCGCGCCAGCGAGACGTCGGTGTTGTGCTCGAGGGCGCGCCTGATCGCGTCCTCGAGCGTCAGCGGCAGCGGCGCGCCTTCGACGCCGACGCGCGGCGGCAGCGGATTGGCGATCTGCGGCGCCGCCGCGACCGTCGGCGGCGTCTGGGCGAGGAGGGCGGCGATGCCGATGGCGGCAAACAGCGCGGTCATCGATCGACTCCCTGCTTGGCCGGCTCCGGCACCCGGCCGGTCAGGCGGCGCAGCGTGCGCGTGACCGGTCCACTGGCGCGGCGGAAACGGTCGGCGTAGCGCGCCCACGCCGGCGACGCGGCCGCGTCGTCGAAGAGCGAGTAGAAGACCGGCACCGCCAGCAGCGTCAGCACCAGGCACAGCGCCTGCCCGCCGACGACGAGCAGCCCGATCGATCGGTTGGTCTCGGCGCCCGGCCCCGAGCCGAGGCAGAGCGGCAGCATGCCCGCGATCAGCGACAGCGTCGTCATCAGGATCGGCCGGAGGCGATCGCGGTTCGCCTGGATGATCGCGACGTCGCGCTCGTAGCCCTTGGCGCGCAAGCCGATGGTGTGATCGATCTGCAGGATCGCGTTCTTCTTGACGATGCCGAAGAGCAGCAGGACGCCGAGCGCGGAGTAGATGTTGAGCTGCTGGCCGAAGAGCAGGGAGGCGAGCAGCCCGCACGGCACCGCGATCGGCAGCGTCAGCAGAATCGTCACCGGGTGGATGAACGACTCGAACTGCGCCGCCAGCACCATGTACATGAACACGAACGAGAGCGCGAACGCGATCGCGAAGTAGTAGGCGGCGCGGCCGAGCTCGCGCGAGCTCCCGCTCGCGACCAGGCTGTACCCCGGTTCCGTGTCGAGCGCCTCGAACGCCGCCTGCACCGCCTGCTGACCCTCCGCCTGCGAAAATCCGGGCGCCGGGTTGGCCGAGATCGTGATCTGGCGCTGGCGATTCAGACGATCGATCGATCCGGGCCCTTGGCCCTCGGTGAACGTCACCAGCGTCCGCAGCGGCACCAGCTGACCACCCGCGGTGCGGACGGTGGCGTCGGCGACCGAGTCGGGCGTCCGGCGGAACGCGTCGGCGGCTTTCAGCACGACGTCGTACTGATCGCTCGCCGCATTGAACGTCGTCACTTCCTGCCCGGCGAGCAGCGCGTTCACCGTCTGCGAGATCGTCTCGATCTGCACGCCGAGATCGGCGGCGCGGTTGCGATCGACGCTGATCCGCAGTTCGGGCTTGCCGGGCAGATAGCCGCGATCGGCGTCGACGACCTGCGTCGAGCTCTGCAGCGCCTTGACCGCCTGCGTCGTGTAGACGTCGAGCTTGTCGAGGTCCGGGCCGACGAGCGCGTACTGGATCGAGGCGCCGCGTCCGCTGATCGCGGTCAGGCCGCCCGATCCCTGAATCGAGATCACCGCCGCCTTCCGGTACGGCTGCACCAGCTGCCGCGCCTGGATCACCAGCTCCTGCTGCGAGTGCTCGCGCTGTTCGATCGGGGCCAGCCGCACGAAGACGATGCCGGCGTTGGGCAGGCCTCCGCCGCCGCCGAAACCGGTGATGCACAGCGTGTCGGTGACGCCCGGCAGCTTCTCGCGGGCGTCGCGGGCGATCTGATCGAGCAGCGTCTGTGTCGCCGCGAGACTGGCGTCCGGTGGCAGCCGCGCGGTGATCTGGAAGCGCGACTCGTCCTCGTCGGGCGTGAAGTTCACGCCCGAGACGCGGAACAGCGGCACGAGCGAGCCCATGACCAGCGCGCAGATCGCGACGATCGCGATCCGGTGCGCCATCGACCATCTCAACATGCCGGTGTAGGCGCGATCGATGTGGCGATAGAAGCCGCGCCGCGACGCCTCGCCGCCGGCCTCAGCCGCGCGGTCGTCAGCGCGACGCGGCTTGATCCAGCGGGCGGCGAGCATCGGCGTCAGCGTGAACGAGACCAACAGGCTGATCGCGATCGCCGCCGCCGAGGTCAGGCCGAACGACGACATGAAGCGGCCGACGATGCCGCCGAGGAAGCCGACCGGCACGAACACCGCCAGCAGCGCCAGCGTCGTCGCCATGACCGCAAGGCCGATCTCGCGCGTCCCCTCGATCGCCGCCTGGAAGGGCGACAGCCCCTTCTCCTCGACGAAGCGGTAGATGTTCTCGAGCACGACGATGGCGTCGTCGATGACGATGCCCACCATCAGCGTCAGCGCCAGCATCGTCATCTGGTTGAGGGTGAAGTCGAGCGCCGCCATCAGCGAGAACGCGCCGATGATCGAGGTCGGAATCGCGATCGCCGTGATCAGCGTCGAGCGCAGGTTGCGCAGGAAGAGCAGCACCACCAGCGCCGCGAGGATGCCGCCGAGGATCAGATGCTCCTCGATGGCGCGCATCGAGGCGCGGATGAACTCCGAGTCGTCGCGGATCAGCCGGATGTCGAAATTCGGCGGCAGCGTCTTCTCGACCTCGGCCATGCGGGCGCGGATGGCGTCGGCCAGCGCCACGGTGTTCTCGCCGCTCTGCTTGCGGATGGCGATCGACACCGCCGACCGGCCGTTGAGCGTGGTCACCGACGTCGGCGTCGCGCCCGTGTCTTCGACGATGCCGACGTCGCGGATGCGGATCGGGATGCTGCCGCGGCGGGTGATGACGAGATCGAGGAACTCTTCCGGCCGCGACAGCCGGCCGACGGTGCGGACCGAGAGATCGCGCAGCCCCTGTTCGAGCCGGCCGCCAGGCAGCTCCAGATTCTGCGCGCGCAGCGCGCTGGCGACGTCGCCGGTGGAGAGGCCGTAGGCGTTGAGCCGGTCGGGATCGACCTTGACCTGGAGCTCGCGGCGCCGCGCGCCGTAGAGAATCACTTCGCCGACGCCATTCACCGACTCGAGCCGCTTCTGGATGTTCTGCTCGATGTAGGTGGTGAGCTCGACCGCCAGGAGCGGCGCCGCGACCGAGAACAGCATGATCGGCGTCGAGTCGGGATCCTGCTTCTGCACCACCGGCGGATCGGCGGTCTCCGGCAGGTTCCGGATCAGCGGGTCGACCTTGGCGCGGACCTCCTGCGCGGCGACGTCGGGGTCCTTCGCGAGATTGAAGGTGATGTTGACGCGCGACGATCCTTCGCTGGAGGTC
>DASTCC010000164.1:0-5848 GCA_035711465.1 Vicinamibacterales bacterium | reverse complement strand
GACATCCTCGAGTCGAACGGTTCCTCGTCAATGGCTTCGGTCTGCGGCGGCGCACTGGCGCTGATGGATGCCGGCGTCCCGCTCAAGGCGCCCGTCGCAGGCGTGGCCATGGGCCTGGTGATGGACGAGAAGACCGGCAAGTGGGCGGTGCTCAGCGACATCGCCGGCGCCGAGGACCACTACGGCGACATGGACTTCAAGGTCGCCGGCACGCGCGAGGGCATCACCGCGCTGCAGATGGACATCAAGGTCGGCGGCATCACGATGGACATCATGCGCAAGGCGCTCGAGCAGGCGCGTCAAGGCCGGTTCGAGATCCTCGACAAGATGGCCGAGGCGCTGCAGTCGCCGCGCACGCAGATCTCCGCCTACGCGCCGCGCATCGTCACCATCCGGATCCCGACCGAGAAGATCCGCGACGTCATCGGGCCCGGCGGCAAGACCATCCGCAGCATCATCGAGAAGACCGGCGTGAAGATCGACGTCGAGGACGACGGCCGCGTCAACGTCGCGTCAGCCGACGAAGCGGCGGCGCAGCGCGCCATCCAGATGATCAAGGAGCTCACGGCGACGCCGGAGCTCAACGCCAGCTACCTCGGCCGTGTCGAGCGCATCACCGACTTCGGCGCTTTCGTCGAGATCATGCCCGGCGTCGACGGCCTGCTCCACGTCTCGGAGATCGCCAACTACCGCGTCAAGGACGTCCGTGACGAGCTCAAGGAAGGCGAGCAGATCATGGTCAAGGTGATCAACGTCGACCCGAGCGGCAAGGTGCGGCTGAGCCGCAAGGCGCTGCTCGCGCCCGACGAGGGCACCTCGCCGCGCGATCCGCGTCCGGTGCACGACACGCCGATCGATGGCGGCGGCGGCGAAGGCCGCCGCGACCACGGCCATCGCGGCGGTCGCGGCGACCGCGATCGCGGCGGACGGCCGCCGCGGCGGCATTAGCTAATGTGCTGGGTGCTAGGTGCTGAGTGCTGGGTGCTAGGTGCTGCGTGCAGGTGCTGAGTGCACCGAGCACCTGCACGCAGCACCTGGCACCCAGCACCCGCACGCAGCACTTAGCACCTAGCACCCAGCACCCAGCACCCAGCACCCTCCACCCACCACCTACATTCTTGAAATCGCCCGCGGGCGTCCGTTCTGCTATCGTCGAGAGGAGCTTCCCGGCCGGATCCTGGTGAGCATCGTCTCAAGCAGCACGGAGGGCTTCGTGCAGCGTTCAGCCGCCAACCTTCCCGCCCGGTATCTCTTCCCTGTTCTCTGCGGCGTGCTCGTCTGTGTCGCCGCCACTGGCGCGGTGCTGGCCGATCAGGCGCGGCGCGAGTTCTCGGTGTCGGCGCGCAAGTACGCCTATACGGTGACGGGCTCCGATCAGGCCGAGATTCGCGTGCAGCTCAACGACCTGGTCCGGATCACCTTTTCCGCCGAAGACATCCCGCACAGCTTCACGATCGACGACGACCACTACCGCATCAGCAAGCGCGCCGAGCCGGGCAAGGCGACGACCATCGACTTCCGCGCCGACAAGGCCGGCACCTTCGTGATCTACTGCAACCTCATGATCGACGACCGCTGCCGCAAGGACACGCGTGCCCGGTTCGTGGTCACCGATCGGTAGACCCGTCCCACGGTTCGTCACCGCAAATCGACTGGCGCCCGCAAACGGGCCGGCCGGGACCTCCGTATAATCGTCGAGACTCACAACACATGCCCTACCTTCGGGAGGCACGGTCCATGACAGTTTCTCGCTCGCGTTCGACGGCGCTCGCGGTCCTGATGCTCGCCGCCGCGCCGTGGCTGGCGGCCCAGGCGCCGCAATCGACGCCCGGAAGCCGGGTCACCTTCACCGACACCAAGATCGACAACGGCCTGCGCGTGATCGTCTCCGAGGATCACAGCGCGCCGGTGTTCTCGATCGCCGTTACCTATAACGTCGGCTCGCGCGACGAGCGCAAGGGCCGCACCGGGTTCGCGCATCTGTTCGAGCACATGATGTTCAAGGGCTCCGAGCAGGTCGGCCCCGGCGAGCACTTCACGCTCATCTTCAACAACGGCGGCTCGATGAACGGCACCACCAACGAGGACCGCACGCTCTACTACGAGACGCTGCCCTCGAATCAGCTCGACCTGGCGCTGTTCCTCGAAGCCGATCGGATGTGGTCGCTCGAGGTGACCAAGGAGAACCTCGACAACCAGCGCAACGCCGTCCAGGAAGAGCGCCGGCTCGGCGTCGACAACCAGCCCTACGGCCGCACCTTCGAGCTCATCAACGAGCTCGCCTACGAGAACTTCGCCTACGAGCACTCGGTCATCGGCTCGATGGCGGACCTCTCTGCGGCGACCGTCGACGACGTCAAGTCGTTCTTCCGGACCTACTACGCGCCGAACAACGCCGTGCTCTCGATCGTCGGCGACGTCGATACCAAGACGACGATCGAGAAGGTCAGGAAGTACTTCGGCCGCGTCCCGTCGCAGCCGGCGCCGCAGCCGGTCGACATGACCGAGCCGCCGCAGACCGCCGAGCGCCGTCAGGTCGTGGAAGATGCGCTCGCCCGTCTGCCGCGCATCGACATCGTCTGGCATCAGCCGCCGGCCGGCACGCCCGACGACGACGCGTTGACGGTGCTGGCGACGGTGCTGTCGGGCGGGCGCAGCTCGCGCTTCTACGAAAGCCTGGTGCGGACCAAGCAGCTGACCCAGGGCGTGTCGGCGAGCTCGGCGAGCACGCGCGGGCCGGGCCTGTTCAGCGTCGGCGGCAACGCGCTGCCGGGCAAGTCGATCGCCGATCTCGAGCAGGCGATCTACGCGGAGATCGAGCGCGTCAAGACCGGGCCGATCGCGGACTGGGAGATGGAGAAAGCGCGCAACACGCAGAAGCGTCAGTTCGTCGGCGGCCTCGGCAGCTCGCTGCAGCGCGCCGTGCTGCTCGGACAGTACGCGCTCTATTACAACGATCCGAATCTCATCAACACCTATACCGATCGGATCAACAAGGTCACCGCCGCGGATCTGCAGCGCGTTGCGAAACAGTATCTCGTCGAGACCAACCGCACGGTGGTGATCACGAATCCCAAGCCCACCGGGGCGTCTGAAGGAGGCCGATGATGGCCCGTGTGACATCGCTTCGCCGGCGCCGCGCCGGATTCGCCCTCGGCGCCGCGGCCATCGTCGCCACCGGCGCGCTGGCCGGCGCCCGGCAGGCGCAGCAAGCCGTCGTGCTGAAAGGCCGCGCGCCGGTCTCCACGGAGATGCTGAAGATCAAGCTGCCGCGTCCGGCCGAGGCCGACCTCGCCAACGGCCTGCACCTGATGGTGCTCGAGGATCGGAAGCTGCCGCAGGTCACGTTCCAGCTCCTGATCCGCGGCGCCGGCGGCTACGACGATCCCGCCGAGCTGCCCGGCCTGGCGTCGATGACCGCGGCGATGATGCGCGAGGGCACGACGACGCTGAACACCCAGCAGATTGCCGAGAAGCTCGAGACCATGGCCGCTTCGGTCAACGTCTCCACCGGCGCGTCGTCGCCGACGGCGGCGATCAGCGGATCGAGCCTGACCGAGAACTTCAAGGAGACGCTGTCGCTCGCGGCCGACATCCTGCTCCACCCGACGTTTCCGCAGGAGGAGCTCGACCGCTACAAGACGCGGACGCGCGCCGGCCTGGTGCAGCAGCGCGCCAATCCCGGCTTCCTCGCCAACGAACGCTTCAACCAGGCGATCTACGGCAATCATCCCGCGGCGCGCCTGACCACCACGGCGGCGGCGCTCGACGCCGTCACCCGCGATCGTCTGGTGGCGTTCCATCGTGAGAAGTACGTCCCCGATCACGCGGTGCTCGCCATCGCCGGCGACATGTCGCTCGCCGAGGCCCGGACGCTCGCCGAATCGCTGCTCGGCAGCTGGAAGAAGGCCGGCGCGGCGATGCCGAAGACGACCGACCCGGCGCCGATCGGACCGGCCGCGGTGTCGCTCGTCGTCCGTCCCAACTCGGTGCAGACCAGCCTCTGGGTCGGCACGCAGATGGTCTCGCGCACCGCGCCCGACTACGACGTCGTCAACGTCATGAACGCGGTGCTCGGCGGGGGACCGACCGGCCGGCTGTTCACGCATCTGCGCGAGGAGAAGGGCTACACCTACGGCGCCTATTCGAACGTGCTCGCCGCGCCCTATCGTGGCGCCTGGCTCGCCTCGATGGACGTGCGCACCGACGTCACGCAGCCGGCGCTGAAGGACCTGATGGCCGAGATCGCGCGGATGCGCGACGAGCTCGTGCCCGAAAAGGAGTTCGAGGATCGCAAGCGCGGCATGGTCGCGTCGTTCGCGCTCTCGCTCGAGTCGCCGTCCGCGGTGCTCGGCAACCACATCACCCGCTGGCTCTACAACCTCCCGGTGGATTACTGGGACAAGTACGCGGAGCGGACGATGGCGGTGACGCGCGAGCAGGTGCAGGCGTCGGCGAAGAAATACCTCGATCCGGCGCGCCTGCAGATCGTCGCGGTCGGCGACGCGACGAAGGTCGCCGACATCCTCAAGTCGTTCGGTACCGTTCAGCAGTACGACACCAACGGGAACAAGATCGGAGGATAAAACACGCGTCTGGGGCGGCGCTAACTTAGAACTCAGAACTTAGAACTCAGAACTCAGAAGAACTCAGAACTCAGAAACGATGGGTGGACGCCCAATTGAAGGAATTCTTCAACCGGCGCAACGCGCCGCACCTGAGTTCTAAGTTTTAAGTTCTGAGTTCTAAGTTAACGCGGCTCTTGACACCAAAGTCACTGGCAACTCGTCGGCCACCTTGCCGAACGTGCGCGCGGCGCTGCCGATCGCGGGCGCGACGCAAACGATCGGCGTCTCGCCCGCCCCGGCTGATGGCAGGTCCTTGCGGTCCAGCAGGACGACCTCGATCGCCGGCACGTCACTGAAGCGCGGCACGCGGTAGCTGCGCATCGTGCCGTTCTCGATGCGCCCGCCGGCGAAGCGAACCGACTCGAACAGTGCGCCGCCGAGGCCCTGCACGACCGCGCCCTCGACCTGGTTGCGCAGCCCGTCGGGATTGACGATGGCGCCGCACTCGAAGACGACGACGAGCCGCTCCACCTTGAAGCCGGTCTCGGACTTCGACAGTTCGGCCGCGGTGGCGACGTAGCTGCCCTTCTCGGTGCCGCAGCCGATGCCGAGCGCGCGGTCGGGCCGCGACGGCCGCGGCCAGCCCACCTTCCCCGCCGCCGCGGTCAGCACCGCGCGCAGCCGCGCGCTTTCCGGACGCGAGGCGTCGAGATGCTTCAAGCGGAACTCGACGGCGTCGACGCCGAGCGCGCGCGCGATCGCGTCCATGTGCATTTCGCGGGCGTAGTGATTCGCGGTCGCGGCCAGACCGCGATACGAGCCCTGCCGCAGCGGTGAGTCGGCGGCCTGGAACAGCTCGCGGGTGTTGGCGATTCGATACGGCGTCGCCAGCCCGGACGCGCCCGAGTTCCAATTCTCGAACTCCCAGGAAACCAACTGGCCGTTCGCATCGACGGCGGCGCGGACGTCGATGACGCCGCCGGGTCGGAAGTAGCCCCAGGCGAACTCCTCGTCGCGCCGGTAGACGAGCTTCACGGGCCGGCCTGAGGCCTTCGCCAGGCGCGCTGCTTCGATCGCCTGCTCGCCGGTGTGTTTGCCGCCGTAGCCCGATCCCATGTCGGGCACGATGACGCGCACCTGCGATGCGCCCAGCGAGAACGCCGACATCAACTCGGCGCGCACGCCGAACGGCCGCTGCGTGCCCGTCCAGACCGTGAGCTTGCCGCCGCTCCACTCCGCCACCGCGGCGCGCGGCTCGAGCGGCACGTGGGCGCTGTACG
>DASTCC010000163.1:0-5415 GCA_035711465.1 Vicinamibacterales bacterium | reverse complement strand
GGAGCAGGATGGGTTCTTCCGGATGATTGACGACGCCTTCGGCCAGCACCGGCTGATCGTCGGCGATCAGCGCCAGCCGATTCGGCGCCGGCACCTCACCGGCGGCGACGACGATGACTTCGGACCAGGGGACGCCGTCGTCGAAGCGCAGTTCCCGAATCCGGCCGCGCGCGACCGGGCTGCGCACGGTGGCACCATGCAGCATTCCGGGCAGCGAGACGTCGTCGACGTACCTGGCGGCGCCGGTGACCTTCGCGCGCCCCTCGGTGCGCGGCACGGGTTGGCCGATGAAGCGCGCCATTCGGGTACTCCGTTCGCGATCCTACCGGCTCCCGTCTCCGGCGTCTGGTACTAATTCGCGTCGTCTGCTATCCTGCCGCTCGTCCGCCAATCGAATCGCTGAAGAATCGGGGAGGGCGCGCGATGTCGTGGCTTCATGATCGGAGGCCATCGTGATGAGCGCGCGGCAGCAGTTGTCGCGCGGACTCGAGACGGACATCGACGCACTGCGCCGGCAGCGTCCAGGCCGGCGCGCCGGCGAGATCGCGCTGTTCACCGTGCTCTGGGCGATCGGCATCGGGCTCGGTCTCGCGGGCCTCGCCAGCAGCGGCATTGCCGCGGCGCTGCTGCAAGTGGCAGGGATCGCTGCCGCCGCGGCCGCGCTCAACGCGTACTACCTGCTTTCGCACGAAGGCCACCATCATCTGCTGTTTCGAAATCGGGCGCTCAACCATGGCGTCAACGTCGCGCTGTGCGTGCCGCTGCTGCACTCGCCGAGCGCCTACCGCGTGCTGCACGAGCTCCATCACCGGCATCTCGGCGGCCCGGGCGATCCCGACGAATACCGGAACTACACCGGCAGCGCGCGGCTGCGCTGGGTGCTCCAGTGGGTGCGGCTGACGATGGGCACGCTGGTCTACATGCCGTTGATTCCGCTGGTGGCGTGGCGGCGCGCGCGCCGCGACGAGCGCCCCTGGATCGCCGGCGAGTACGCGGCAATGTCCGCGATCTGGGCCGCCGTATTCGCCGCCGTGCCGATCGGCGTGCTGCTCCAGGTCTGGCTCGTCCCCGGCGTCGTCGTCGGCTACGTCTCCGCAGTCCGGGCGCTTGCACAGCATGCGCTCACCGACGCGCACGATCAGCTGCTGGCCTCGCGATCGGTGCAGAGCAACGCGGTCGTTTCGTTCCTCCTGCTCAACGAGAACTATCACCTCGAGCATCATCTGTTTCCGGAAATTCCGAGCTACAACCTGCCGCGGCTGCGCGCGCTGCTGCGATCGCGTCTGCCATACACCGTCGAGGCGGCGTCGTACACGCGCTTCATGGCCGGGTTCTGCGCGCGTTTCTGGCAGGGCGACGAATCGGTGCTCGGACGCCGCCAGCACGCCGCGCCGGCGGCGCACATCGAACGGTGACGCTCGCCTTCCGCGCCTCGCACGAAGCCGCCACGCCCGCGATCGTGCCGCGGCGCTTCGCCAATGCAGACGCCGTGTGCGAGGGCTGGTACGCGGTGGGATCCGCGCGCGGCATCCGGCGCGGCGCGATCGCCCCGGTGTCGATCGGCAAACGAAATCTCGTCCTCTTTCGCGATGCGGCCGGCGTCCTGCACGCGGTCGATCGGGCCTGCGGACACCTCGGCGCCGACCTCTCGAAAGGAACCGTGACCGCGAAGGGGCTCCAGTGCGCGTTCCACCGCTGGTGCTGGAGCGGCGACGGCCGCTGCACCGCGGGAGGCGGCGTCGCCGCCGGCGCGCGCATCGGCGGCTACGAGGTCCGCGAGCGCTGGGGCCTGGCGTGGATCTGGGCCGGAAGCAAGCCCGCGTACGACCTGCCGATGCCCGAGCGCTCGAATCGCGCTCACGTGCTGCGGCTGCCGGCGCAGCGGCTGCGCTGCCACGCGCACGTCGTGCTCGGCAACGGCCTCGACGTCACGCACGTGATTCCGGTCCACCGCTTCCGATTCCTCGATGATCCCGTAGTGGAGTCGGGTCCCGATCGTCTGTCGGTGAGCGTGCACACGCGCTTCGACGCGACGATGATGCGCCGCGTCCTCGGCGTCGCCAACCGGACCGCGCGATGGCGGTTCACGAACATCGGCCCCAGCCTGGCCTGGGTCAACGTGTCGGCGCCGACGCCGTTCGAGCTGCTCTGGGCCGCGCGTCCGCTTCCCGACGGGAGCTGCATCACGCAGACGCTCTTCTTCCTGCCGCGGCGGCGCGCGATCGTGCGCGCGCTGCCGATGATGGTAGCGACGACGTGGGCCGATCGGCACGTGCTCGACGGACTCCAGTTCAGGCCGGGCTTCGTGCCGTCCGACGCCGTCTTCGCCCGCTACGTCGACCTCGTCGAAAGCATTCCCGAATGGTGAGCCCGCCCATCGACGCGATCGCGATTGCGGCGACGCCGCGGGCGGCAGGCACGTTCGCCCGCCCGGGAGTCGTGCGACAGGGTTGGTACCTCCTGACGTCGTCACGATCGATCAAGCCGGGCAAGGTGCGCGCGGTCGAGATCGGCGCGAGGCGGCTCGTCGTCTACCGCGATCTCGACGGCAGGTCGCACGTCGTCGCGGATCGCTGCCCGCATCTCGGCAGCGACCTGGCGCTCGCGTCGGTCACCGAACGCGGTTTGAGGTGCACGTTCCACGGCTGGTGCTGGGATCGCGCGAGCGGCACCTGCGTCGAGGCGCCGGGCAACGCCGAGCTCCCGAAGCGTCGCCTCAAGACGTTCGCCTCGACCGAGCGGCACGGCTTCGTGTGGGCGTGGCTCGGGGGCGAGCCGGCCTTCGATCTGCCGGCCGTGCCGCCGAACCTTTGGAAGCGCGTGGTCCTCGCGCCGCAGCGGGTCAAGGCGCACCCCGACGTGATCTTTTCAAACGGCTTCGATCTGGCGCACTTCGGCCCGTCGCATGGCATCGACGCCTCGACGGCGGCGCTCGACACCGATCGCTGGACCATCGACCATCGCATCGTCGGCCGGCTGTCGCGCCGCGCAAGTCTGGCAGTCGTCGGCCTCGGCGGCGGTGAGCTCGACTTCTCCTTCGCGCAGTTCGGCGGCGGCATCGTCCACGTCCACGTCCGCCGGCCGATCGAGTTCCTGATCTTCTTCACCCTGCGCGTGGACGCGAAGCTGCAGGCGCGAACGAGGACGATGCTGTTTCTCAGGCGGCGGATGGAGCTGCCGCGGGCGCTGGCGATTCTCTGGTCTACCGCGCTCGACGACCTCAAACTCATGGAGCGGATCGCGTGGACGGGCGCCTTCGCGCCCAGCGACGCCGCGCTCGAGCGCTACGTCCGATTCATCGAAGAGCTGCCAGCGTGGTGAGGACCGGGAGCGGCGCGGCATCGGGATCGAGCGGTCTCCGCGAGGCGTTGCTGTTCTTCTCGACCTATCTGTTCCCGATCGTCGGCTTTCCGCTGGTCAGCTACGCCTGGTGGCGGACGAGCGGCGGCTCCTGGCCGTTGACGATCGTCGTCATGGGCGTGCCGGTGATTTTCGGTTACCTGATGCCGGCGGTGGCCACGCATGTCGTCAAGCGGTGGCGATTCACGTCGGGACCGCGCCTGGGTTCGTACTACGTGCATCACGGCTTCATCTACGCGTCGAAACTCGCGTTCGTCCTGCTGCTGGTCGTGCGATCTCTCGACGAGATCGCCAGCGCCTTCGATGCCGCAGCCGTCGTCGTCATCGCCGGCGCCGCGACCGCGTTCGGCGGCTGGTTTCACGACGCCCAGGCGCTTCGCGCCGGGAAGATCGAGATGGCCGGCGGCGGCGAGACGCTGTCGACGTTCGCGCCGCAGAGCTACTTCGCGATGGGCGCGACGTATGCGGGCGTGACGCTTGCAGCGAGCCGCATCCTGTCGGCCTCGCCGGAAGCGGTTGCCTGGGTCTTCCCGGCAAGCCTGATTCTGATGTGCGTGATTCCGACGGCGGTGTTCCTCGCGGTCGATCCGATCTCGCGAGTGGCGCTCGTCAACCAGATGCGTCGGCGATCGAAAACGGAGGTGCGGACGTGAGACCCGAACCGGGCTCGACCCTTCCCGAGAAGCTCGGCGCCAGCGCGGGCGCCTGGGCGGCGCTGTGGATTGCCCTGCACTATCTCATCCTGCCGCGCGGCGGCGTGGCGACGCCGCTCGGCGCCGACGTCGACTTCGTGCGAACGCTCGTCGCCGAGCGCGCGAGCTGGGAATGGGCGACCGCGCTGCGGGTGATGGGCGGCCTGATGATCATCTGGTTCATGGGCAGCCTCGCCGGGCGTCTGCGCCAGGCCGAAGGCGAGCCCGGCCGACTCGCCTCGATCTCCTTCGGCGTCGGCGTCGTCTGGGGCGCGGTGTGGCTGCTCAGCGCGATGTTCAACTCGGCCGCAATTCTGCTGGCGACGACCTATCAGGACGGCACCGGCGCGCGGCTGATGGGCGTCCTCGGCAGGGACTCGGTGCTGATCCTGACGCCGTCGATCCTGTTCGTGCTGACGCTGGCGGTGTCGTTCGTGTCGATGCGCTATGGCGGTTTCCCGCGCTGGTATGCGCAGCTGACGACGGCGTTCACGTGGATCGTGCTGGCGCTCGCGCTATGGGATTGGTACGGGCCGGGTACGCTCGGCAACGCGATCATGACGCTCGGACTCGCCTGGCTGGCGCTCACCAGCCTGCTGGTGATTCCGGTGTATCGCGGGTCGCGGACCTAAAGACCGGGGATTCTCTTAACCTTCCCACGCAATCTTCAGATCGCGCACGGCCCTGTCGAGCGGACGATCCAGCGTCCAGATCGACCAGCCTTCGAGCAGCGCGCTGCCGATGAGATGGAGATCGATCCAGCCGATGCCGCGCGCCGCGAGACGACGGCGGTGAATCAGCGTCATCGCTTCCTCGTGGCCGATCTGCCGCGCCATCGGCAGCTCGACCATCGCCTCGAGAATCGGCGAGTCAGTCCGTAACGACCCGATCGCCAGTTCGCCGATGACGAAGGGGTGAACGCCGACCGCACCGATCTCAAGGGCCGCGGCGAGATCGGCGCGGCCGCGGCGGAAATGGTCGATCCACACCGACGCATCAACCAGGATCATCGACGCCGTCTGGGCACGGAGCGGGCGCGACGCCGCGGCGTCGGCTCGAGGTCGGGCTCGCTGCCGCCGAGCTGCGCGAGCCGCCGCGCGCTCTCACGAGCGATCAACGCCCGCAGCCCCTCGTGAACGAGCGTCGTCTTCTCGGCCACGCCCGTCAGCCAACGGGCGCGTTCGACGAGCGCGTCGTCGAGGTTCAAGGTTGTTTTCATATGTATGAGTATGTATCAGACGTATGTATGAGCGCAAGGTCGGCGCTCTCGACTTGACAACGACGATTTGAATATAGATGCTATTCAAATCCGGACGAACCGACGCTGATGCCGCGAACCGTTCTCGGTGATGTCGAACATTTC
>DASTCC010000162.1:0-3543 GCA_035711465.1 Vicinamibacterales bacterium | reverse complement strand
GCCTGGGTGTTGCGGCCATCCGGCGCCATCGGCTCGATCCGGCGCGCTGCCTCTACCTCGGCGACGGATCGCTCGATCCCGGCTTTGCACGAAAGCTCGGGTTTGCGTTTCGGGAAGCGCCATAAGATAGGTCCAGGAGTGTCCTCATGACCATCGCGATCCGGCAGGCCGTCCTCATCCTTCTCGCTCTGGCGTGTGCGCAGGCCGCCGCCGCGCAAACCGCCGAAGAAATCATCGAGAAGAGCATCACCGCCATGGGCGGCCGCGCCGCGTTCGACAAGATCAAGACGCGCTCGATGACCGGCACAATCACGTTGAACACGCCGGCCGGCGACATACCCGGGACGATCGAGGTCATGAATGCGCGCCCCAACAAGGCGCGCACCCTGATCAAGGCCGACCTGTCGGCGTTTGGCGCCGGACCGCTGGTGATCGATCAGCGCTTCGACGGCCAGACCGGCTACGTGCTCGACTCGCTGCAGGGCAATCGCGACGTCACCGGCAACCAGCTCGACAACATGCGCAACGCCGGCTTCCCGCACGCGTTCATGACCTATAAGGAGCTCGGGATCAAGGCCACGCTGGCCGGCAAGGAGAAGGCCGGCGATCGCGACGCGTACGTCATCGTGTTCGAGCCGCCGTCGGGTTCCACCATCCGCCAGTTCATCGATGCGGAGACGTTCATGCCGATCAAGTTCATGCTGAAGGTCAACGTGCCGCAAATCGGCACCGACGTCGAGCAGACGACCACCGTGTCGGACTATCGCGACGTCGACGGCGTGAAGCTGCCGTTCCGCCTGCAGTCGTCCTCGTCCATCCAGACGTTCACCGTCGAGATCGCGAAGGCCGCGAACAACGTGCCCGTGGACGAGAAGCTGTTCGTGAAACCGTAGGCTCACCTCGGCCGCAGCCCCTTCCCTTGTCAAACTAGGAGAGCGGTGGTAGCCTTCCTAGCCTGACTAGGGAAGGAGCCGCCGTGGCCAAATCCGCAGACCTGCTCCCCGGCACGCTCGACATGCTGATCCTGAAGGCGGTGTCGCTCAAGCCGCTGCACGGATACGGCGTCCTGCTCCGCATCAACCAAATCTCCGGCGCGGCGCTCGACATTCCGCAGGGCTCGCTGTATCCCGCGCTCTATCGGCTCGAGCACCAGGGGCTGATCGTCGCCGAGTGGGGCGAGAGCGAGAACAAGCGGCGGGCGAAGTACTACACGCTGACCTCCGCGGGCCGGAAGCGCCTCAAGGAAGAAGCGGCGGGCTGGAACCGCCTGGCCACGGCCATTCAGTCGGCGTTGAACACCACTCCCGACGAGGTGTGACATGTGGGCACGACTGCGCAGCTTCCTCGCGGCCCTCGCCGGCCGGCGCCGGTTCGAGGACGACATGCACGCCGAGATGGCGTTCCATCTCGACGCCCGCATCGACGATCTGATGGCCACCGGACTCTCGCGCGCGGCGGCGACGCGGCGGGCACGCATGGAGTTCGGCACCGTGGACGCGATTGCCGACGATTGCCGGCAGTCGCGCGGCCTGCGGCTCGTCGACACGACGCTGCAGGACGTGCGCTACGCCGTTCGGTTGCTGCGCCGGAACCCGGGCTTCACGGCCGCCGCCATCGTGTCGCTGGCGCTCGGCATCGGCGCCAACACTGCCATGTTCACCCTCGTCGACGCGGTGATGATTCGCGCGGTGCCGATGCACGATCCGCGCAACCTGTTCTTTCTCGCGCATGGCGGCGCCGACACCCCCGGCACCAGCTCGAACTACGGGCTGTTCGAGCGCTACGCGCAATTGACCGAGGTATTCGACGGCGTCACCGCTTACAGCACGTCCGGGCTGAAGCTCCAGACGAGTGCGGGCGTCGAGAGCGTCGACAGCCTGTGGGTGAGCGGCAACTTCCACGCCGTACTCGGCGTGCCGATCGCCTTCGGCCGCGGCTTTGCGTCTGAACGCGATCGGCAGTCAGGCGGCAGTCCGATCGCGGTCATCAGCGACGGGTTCTGGGCGCGGCGATTCGGCCGCTCGCCCGACGTGCTCGGGCAGCCGCTCATCGTCAACGGCCACACGGTGACGATCGTCGGCGTGACCGCGAGGGAGTTTACGGGCCTGGTTCCCGGACTGCAGCCCGCCATCACCCTGCCGCTCTCGGTCCGCGTGCTGGACGAACCGGAGTTCCTCGACACGCGCGACACGTGGACGAGCATGCCGATCCTGGCGCGGCTCAAGGCCGGCATCAGCGAAGCGCAGGCGCTGGCCGCGGCCGACGTCGCCTTCAAGCAGTACATGTCCGAGAAGGACAACCAGTGGATCGCGAAACGCAACCCCGAGGCGTTCTCGGCGGCGCGGTTCCTGCCGGCGGCGAAAGGCTCGGCCGTGCTGCGGCAGCGATACGCGATGCCGCTGACCGTGCTGATGGCCATGGTCGGCCTGATTCTCCTCATTGCCTCGGCGAACGTCGCCAACCTGATGCTGGTGCGCGGCGAGGCGCGGGCCAAGGAAGTGGCCATCCGGCTGTGCGTCGGCGGCGGCCGGCGCCGCTTGATCCGCCAGTTCCTCACCGAAAGCGTGCTGCTCGCGCTGTCGGGCGCGGCGCTCGGCTTGTTCCTGGCGCAGTGGGGGACGCAGGCGATCATGGCGTTCTTCGGCTCGCTCGAGGCGCCGATCCTGCTCGATGTCGCGCCGAACGCGCGCGTCCTGTCCTTCACCGCGGCGATCGCAATCGCCACCGGCGTGCTGTTTGGATTGATCCCGGCGCTGAAATCGACGCGCATCGATCTGACGCCCACGCTGAAGGAGGGCGGATCGACGACCGTCCGGGCGCGCCGCTGGATGACCGGCCATGCGCTGGCCGCCTCGCAGCTCGCGCTCGGCGTCATGGTGATCGCCGTCGCGGCGCTCCTGGCGCGCAGCCTCTACAACCTGAAGTCGCTCGATGCCGGCTTCCGCGGCGACCACCTGCTGTTGTTCACGCTCGACAGCTACGGCATGCAAGTCGACGCGCCGCGGCGCGCCGCCATCTACGACGACCTGCTCGGGCGCCTGCGTGCGCTGCCCGGCGTCACCCACGTGTCGGCGTCGCGCTCGACCCCCATCCACACCAGCGGCAATGCCCGCGCCCTCCACATGCCGGGCACGCCAGAGACGATGGATCAGCGATCGGTGTGGACGAACATGATCACGCCGGGCTATTTCGAGACGTTCGGCATCCGGCTGCTCGAAGGCCGTCACTTCACCGATGCCGATGTCCGCGGCAGCCTGAAGGTCGCGGTGATCAACGACACGATGGCCAGGTTCTATTTCGGCGATCGCGATCCGCTCGGTCAGACGTTCGCGTTTCTCAACGACGAGAAGGATCCCCTGACGGTGGTCGGCGTCGTCGAAGACACCTACCAGATGAACCTGCGCGAAGCGCCGCCGAAGATCGTCTACACGCCGCTGGTCCAGGAGCCCGAGCCGCCGGCGTGGATGACATTCCAGGTGCGCACGGCCCAGGATCCCGCGTCGCTGGCGGCGCCGGCGACCGCCGCGGCGAGGGCGGCGGCGA
>DASTCC010000161.1:0-10841 GCA_035711465.1 Vicinamibacterales bacterium | reverse complement strand
CGTCGCCGCGCGGCTCGACGACGGCGCGGGCGCGGATCTGACCGGCCGGCGCGTCGATGTTGAGCGCCATCGTCCGGCCGCCGCCGATCGGCATCGGCCGCGTCTCGGCATCCGGCCGTGACGTCGCGTTGACGTCGCGGGCGCGCAGCAGATCGCGCTCGATGGCCATCGTCACGACGGCGATGATGCCGTGGCCGCACCTCGTGCTGAAGCCCTCGTTGTGCATGAACAGGACGCCAGCATCCGAGTCCGGCCGCTCGGGCGGCGTGAACAGCGCGCCGTACATGTCGGCGTGCCCGCGCGGCTCGAACATCAGCGCCCGCCGCAGATGATCCTGATGCTGCCTGGCCCAGGCGCGCCGCTCCAGAATCGTGCGGCCCTCTGGCTCGGGCCAGCCGTCGAGCACGAGGCGCAGCGGCTCGCCGGCGGTGTGCCCGTCCAACGTGCGTAACAATAGAGGCAGGGACCGTTTTGCCATCGCGTCCGATCATGTCCCAAGAGGCCTTCGCATGCCCGTGCTTCTGACCGAGCGGGAGGTTCGCCGCCTGCTGCCGATGCCGGACCTGATCCGGACGATGGAGCAAGGGCTTGGCGCGTTCTCCGGCGGCACGGTTACGCAGCCGGTGCGTCAGGTGCTGGAGGTCGGCCCGGACCGCGCCTTCTTCGGCGTGATGCCCGCCGCCGTCGATGCGCCCGACCCGATCGTCGGCACCAAGCTGGTCACGGTCTTCCATCGCAACGAAGCGCGCGGTCTGCCATCGCACCTGGCGACGATCGTGCTCCTCGATCCGGAAACCGGCGCGCTCGAGGCGATCCTCGACGGCCGCTACATCACCGAAGCGCGCACGGCCGCGGTGTCGGCGGTGTCGGTGAAACTGCTGGCGAGGCCGGACGCGTCGGTGCTGGCGATTCTCGGCAGCGGCGTTCAAGCCCGCAGCCATCTCGAAGCGATCCGGCACGTGCGGCCGCTGCGCGAGGTTCGCGTGTGGAGCCCGCGCGCGGCGCAGCGCGAGGCCTTCGCGACCGAGATGAGCGCCGCGGCCGGCATCGAGGTGCGGGCCGTGTCCTCGGCGGCCGAAGCGGCGCGCGGCGCGCCTCTGGTCGCGCTCACCACCGCGGCGACGGCGCCCATCCTCGACACCGTCGACGTCGATCCCGGCGCTCACATCGCCGCGGTCGGCGCCTGTCGTCCGACGCATCGCGAGATGACGACGGCGCTGGTCGCGCGCGCGCACGTCTACGTCGACTCGCGCGCCGGCGCGCTCAGCGAGGCCGGCGATCTGATGATCCCGATCGGCGAAGGCGCGATCTTGCCCACGCACATCGTCGGCGAGATCGGCGAGCTGGTGCTCGGCCGCATCCCCGGCCGGCAGCACGATGACGACGTCACGCTCTTCAAGTCGCTCGGCATGGCGGTCGAGGACGTGCTGGCCGCGCGGCTCGCATGCACGCGCGCCCGCGATCAGCAGATCGGGCAGGTCTGGAGTCCGCAGTGAGGCGGAGCGGCTCGCGGCCCGCGGTTCGGGGCTCGAGGCCCGCCGGAGCGCTGCTGGCGCTGACGATCGCGCTCGCGCTCGTGGCGTCCCCGATCGCGGCGGCACGGCAGAGCGAGCTGGACGCGCTGCTCGATCGCGCCTACGACGCTGCCTACAACCTCGACTACGAGGAGGCGATCGGACTGGCCCGCCAGGCGACGAAGGTGGCGCCCGAAGCGTCGCGCGCGCATCGCGCGGTGGCGTCGATTCTGTGGTTCCACATGATCTTCCGGCGCGGCGCGGTCACCGTCGATCACTACATGGGCGGCGTCACGAAGAATCAGAAGTCGCGGCCGAAGCCGGCCGCCGACGTCGATGCCGAGTTCCGCGCCGCGCTCGGCAGGACGATCTCGCTTGCCGAAGCGGCGCTGCGCACCAGGCCCAGCGGCGTGCAGGAGCTGTACGACGCCGGCGGCGCCTACGCGCTGCAGGCGTCCTACGTCGCGTCCGTCGAGGGCAGCCTCGGCAGCGCCTTCCGCGCCGCCAAGCGCGCGTTCGACCTGCAGGAGAAGGTGCTCGAGCTGGATCCCACGCGCACGGACGCGGGCGTCGTCGTCGGGACGTATCGCTATCTGATTTCGGCGCTGAACCTCCCAACGCGCGTCTTCGCCTACATAGCCGGATTCGGCGGCGGTAAGGAGCGCGGCATCGCACTGCTCGAAGAGGCGTTGCAGAATCCGCGCAGCCGCGTCGACGCCGGCTCGGCGCTGCTGCTCATCTACAGCCGCGAGGGCCGTCACGCCGACGCGATGGCGGTCGCCGAACGGCTGCGCAAGCGCTTCCCGCGCAACCGGTTGCTCACCCTCGAGGCCGGCGCCGCCGCCGTCCGGGCCGGTCAATCAACGCATGCGGAGGCGATGCTCAACGAGGGCTTGAAACAACTGGAGGCCGATTCCCGTCCCAAGTTTCCAGGGGAACGCGCCGTGTGGCTCTGGAAGCGGGGATCCGCCCGGATCTCGCTCAACCGGCTCGCGGACGCCCGCGCCGATCTCGACGCTGCACTCACCCAGGGCCCGGCGCCCTGGATCGAAGGCCGCATCCGGACAGACATCGGCAAAGTCCACGACCTTGCGGGCCGCCGCACCGAGGCGCTCGCCGAATACGCCCGGGCGCGGACGCTCTGCCGCAACGACGACGATCAGCTAGGCGATCGTCTCGCGGCGGAGCTCGAGCGCCGGCCGTTTCGATTCAACCGCGGCTCCACGCCGGAGCTGCAGCGATGAGTCGAGTATGCTCACGGTGACGCCGCAGGGCGCTCCCTGACCTATGGCATCGCGCAAGACCTGGCTCTGGATCATCCTCGGCGGCCTCGGCTTCTGCGTGCTGGTGCTGTTCGCCATCGCCGGCGTCGGCGTCTACTTCGTCGCCAGCCACATCGACACGTCGAGCGTCTCCAGCGCCGAAGTCGTGCGCGTCTTCGACGATGCGCGCGCCCGCTTCAAGGATCAGAAGCCGCTCTTCGAGCTCGACGATCGCGAGCGTCCTCACGCGACGCGCGAACTGTCCTCGATGCCGCAGGCCGCACGGCGCACGGAGAACCTCGCCATCCTCGTGTGGGATCCCGACGAAGAACGCACGGTGCGGATCACGCTGCCGTTCTGGATCCTGCGGCTGGGCAATCAGAAGATCGAGCTCGGCCATCGCGGCTTCGACATCGAGCGCCTCAATCTCGATCTCGACGAGCTGCAGCGCGTCGGTCCGCTGCTCGTCTTCGACTATCGGGCGACGAGCGGTGAGCGTGTCCTCATCTGGACTCAGTAGTCGAAAAACACTCGAATCCACGGACGAAAATCGCTCGCGGCACGACTGGCCCCCGTCTTGCACTATGGCCGGGCAGGAGGTTGTGCTCGATGCGAGCTCTCATTCATCTACCGATTGTCGCCGCGCTGGCGCTGGCGACGCCCACCCTCCTGCACGCGCAAGCACCGTGGAGTCGACCGGGCTCGTCTCCCGCGGAAGCCGAAGGATACGCGCGCGGATATCGCGCGGGTGAAGAGGACAGCCGGCGCGGACAGGCATTCGACTATCGCGACGAGTCCGACTACCGCAGCGGCGATCAGGGGTACCGCTCGCAGTACGGCAGTCGCGATCGCTACCGCGACGTGTTCCGACTCGGCTTCGAGCGCGGCTACGGCGAGGGCTACGGCCGTTACCGCGACGACTACGCCTACAACAACGGCAACGGCCGCGGCTGGGGCCGCGGGCGGGCCAACGGCGGCAACTGGGGCAACGATCGCTACGGCTCCGCCTACGGCCGCAACAACGTCGCCTACCAGATCGGCTTCACCGACGGCTACGACGAAGGCCTGAAGGACGGCCGCGACCGCAAGCGCTTCGATCCGATCGCTGAGAGCCGCTATCGCAGCGGCGATCACGGCTACGACAAGCGCTACGGCAACAAGGAGGTCTACCGCGCGAACTATCGCGACGCGTTCCGCGACGGCTACGCCTCGGGCTACTCGGACGGACAGCGGTACGATCGAGGCTACGACGCGCGGCGGCGGTACGACGGGCGGCCGTGGTGGTGGCCCTTCTAGGAGGATAGGACACAGACAACTTAGAACTGAAAACTGAAATCTGAAAACTTAAAACTTCGGTTCTGGGCTCTCGGGTTCTCGGGTCCCCGGCGGCGCCGTGACTTCGGTTGCGGCGCCGCTTTGCTTGTGGTGCGGCACGCCGGTGGGTCAGCCGGCGCTCGACGCCCGCGGCTCTGCCTTTCATCGACGCCGTGGCTCGAGAAGGACGCGCATTGCTGTCCGAGCATCCAGGTCACCGAGGTGTACGAGTGGCAGCCGGATCGGCAGCGATTCACGTTCGCCAGACGCGATCGGGCTCCACCGGGACCGGCCCGTGTCGAAAGGCTGCACCCCGCGGCTATCGCAGGTGACGATGGGCGAACGCAACGCCGGACCCGGATTTCAGATACTGCTCGAAGGCGACGGCACGCTGCTCGTCGGGGAATTCGATCACGATGTCGATTGACCAGGGACGGTGGCGGCACGTGCGATGAGGGCCGTCGGCGTTGTGTTCGGCAAGGCGCCGGGCCAGATTCGATGTCAGGCCGGTGTAGTACCGTGGCGGGCTGTCAGAGTTCTTGAGAACGTAGACGTAACGCTTGGACACACGCGGAAAGTGAGCAAAGCGCCTGCCACTAGAAAGGGCGCTCGATTCGGGGTTGGGATTTCGAGCGTTGCAACGACCGCAACCTGAGTCCACCTTCGCTCGCGCCGGACAAGAGCCGTTCGCGAGCTACGGTGGACCATCCTTCGCGAGCGCTCGCGGAACGCGGCCTGCCATCGAAGCCGCGAGCGATAAGAGCGCAGACGCGGCTTGCCATCCGTAGCCGCGAGCGAAGCGAGCGTTTGGCGAAGGATGGTACCGGTACGGGGATTCGAACCCCGGTCCCGTGGCTGAGAACCACGTGTCCTGACCCCTAGACGATACCGGCACGCGCGGCAGGAACCTCCATAAGTAGCATCCTGGCGCGATCTCGGTCAAGTCAGCGATAATGAACGGGTTTGATTGTCGCCGGTCCGTTCGCGGGCCGAGCCCTCGGGCAAGTCCTTTCCTGACTATGATCCGCCGCTCCCTCGCACTGCTTACTCTGGTCGTCGTTTGCGCCGGCTCGTCCGCGGCCTGCCAGGACGACGCGCCGCCTCCGCCACCGCCGGCCGCGAACACGAAGAAGGTCGATCCCGCTACCGCGAGCTCGCTCTCGGGCCGGATCACGTTCGCCGGCGCGCGTCCGCCCGTCGAGGCGCTGCGCATGGGCTCCGATCAGGCCTGCGTGCAGGGCGCCGGGCCGAATCCGCAAAGCGACGCGGTGCTGATCAGCGACAGCGGCGGTCTACAGAACGTCTACGTGCACGTCCTCACCGGCCTCGATCCCGAGTACGGCTTCGACGTGCCGACGTCGCCGGCGGTCCTCGATCAGAAAGGCTGCGTCTATACGCCGCGAGTCATCGGCGTCCGTGCCGGCCAGCCGATCGAGATCGTCAACAGCGATCCGACGCTGCACAACGTCCACGCGATCCCGATGAAGAACGGCGAGTTCAACAAGGGACAGCCGGTCCAGGGCATGCGCGAGAAGCAGGTCTTCACCGTGCCCGAGGTGATGGTCCGCTTCAAGTGCGACGTCCACGGCTGGATGGCGGCCTGGGTCGGCGTCAGCGCGCATCCGTTCTTCGCGGTCACCGACGCCGACGGCAGGTTCGAGATCAAGGGCCTGCCGCCGGGCACGTACACGATCGAGGCGTGGCACGAGAAATTCGGCCGCCAGACCGGCGACGTCGTCATCGCCGCCAATCAACCGCAGACGCTCTCGTTGACGTTCGCGGCGGCCCCGAGCGGATCATGATCTGGCTCCATCGCTACGCCCGTCTGCTCGCCGCCGCCACGCTGGTGCTGGTGACGGCCGGCGGCATGGTCACGAGCACGCAATCCGGCCTCTCCGTGCCGGACTGGCCGACGACCTACGGCTACAACATGTTCACGTTCCCGGCCAGCAAGATGGTCGGCGGCATCTTCTACGAGCATGGCCACCGCCTGATCGCCTCGACGGTCGGCTTCCTCACGATCGGCCTCGCCGTCTTCCTGTGGCGCGTCGACGATCGCCGCTGGATGCGGCGGCTCGGCCTGATCGCCCTCGGCGCCGTGATCCTGCAGGGCGTGCTCGGCGGCCTGACCGTCATCTATTTCCTGCCCGACGCGATCTCGATCAGCCACGCGGGTCTGGCGCAGATCTTCTTCTGTCTCACCGTTGCGATCGCGCTCTTCACATCGCGCGGCTGGCGCGCGCCGGCCGCCGCTCCGGTCGCCGACGAGCGGCTGCGGCGCCGGCTGGTCGCCATGACCGCGCTCGTCTACGTCCAGATCCTCCTCGGCGCGACGATGCGGCACACCGGTGCGGGCCTCGCGATTCCGGACTTCCCGCTGATGTTCGGTCAGGTGCTGCCGCCGTCGTGGACGCCGGCGATCGCGATCCACTTCGCGCATCGCGTCGGCGCATTCGTCGTCACCCTGGTCGTGCTGATGAACGCCGGCTACATCTGGCAGCATCATGGCTCGCGGCGCGAGCTCACCCGGCCGGTCTGGCTGCTGATCACCGCGATTTCGCTCCAGATCGCGCTCGGCGCGCTCGTCGTGCTCTCCGGGAAACAGCCGGTCATCAATACGCTCCACGTCGCCACCGGCGCGATCGTGCTGGTGACGTCGCTCGTGCTGACGCTGCGCAGCTATCGCGCGCGCTTCGCCGAACGTCGCGCCTCGCGCCCGATCGCCGCCGACTGGCAGCCCGCCGGAATCCGTCCATGAACACCGACGCGATCGCCCTTTCTCCCGCCCGCGCCAAGCTCGCGGATCTGTTCGTTCTCACCAAGGTCCGCCTGAACTCGCTCGTCGTCGTCACCACGGCAGGCGGGTATTACATGGGGGCGGATGCCGTCGATCCGATCGTGCTCGTCGCGACGTCGCTCGGCACCGCGCTGGTCGCGGCCGGCGCCGCGGCGCTCAACCAGGTCGACGAGCGCGATCTCGATCGGCTGATGGATCGCACCCGGCATCGTCCGGTCGCCGATGGCCGGATGAGCCCCGGTGAAGCGCGCGGCATCGCCGCGGCGTTGAGCGGCGTCGGTCTCCTGCTGCTGTGGGCGGCGGCGGGGGGGCGGCTGCCGATGATCGTCGCGCTGGCGACGCTCTTGAGCTACGTCGCGATCTACACGCCGCTCAAGCGTGTCTCGTCGCTCGCCACCGTCGTCGGCGCCGTGCCGGGCGCGTTGCCGCCGCTCATCGGCTGGGCCGCGGCGCGCGGCACGCTCGCCGAGCCGGCGCCCTGGGCGCTGTTCCTGATCATGTTCCTGTGGCAACTGCCGCACTTCCTCGCGATCGCGTGGATGTACCGAGCCGACTACGCGCAGGCCGGCATGCCGATGCTGCCGGTCGTCGACGGCGACGGGGCGCTCACCGGCCGCCAGACGGTGCTCTGGGCGGGCACGCTCCTGCCGATCAGCCAGCTGCCGTATCTGCTTGGACTGACGAATGCCGCCTACGCGATCGGCGCCCTCGTGCTCGGACTGCTGCAGTTCGTGCTCGCGGTCCGCTTCGCGTTCGGGCGCACCGACGGCAACGCGCGCGCGCTGTTCATCGGCACCATCGCCTATCTGCCGCTGCTCTGGCTGCTGATGGGGCTGATGAAGCGCTAGCTTCCCGCGTGGACGTCCAGTCGCTCCCCACGCTGAACGCGTCGCTCAACGCGAGCGCGGGCCTCCTGCTCCTGCTCGGCTACTACTACATCCGCTCCGGCCGCATCGCCGCCCATCGCGCCTGCATGATCGCCGCATTCGTCACCTCGGCGCTGTTCCTGATCTCGTACGTCGTGTACCACGCACAGGTCGGATCGAAGCCGTTTCCCGGCACCGGGCTCGTGCGCACGATCTACTTTGCGATTCTGATCCCCCACGTGATTCTTGCCGCGGCGGTGCTGCCGCTCGCGATCGTCACTCTCAGCCGCGGCCTGAGACGAGACGACGGCCGTCATCGCCGGATCGCGCGCTGGACGCTGCCGATCTGGCTGTTCGTGTCGGTGACGGGGGTGTTGGTGTACTTGATGCTGTACTAGGCGGCGGGCTGCGGGCGGCAGGCGGCGGGCTTGGCTTACTCAGCGACGGCGGTCTCGCGCGAGTCGGGGCCGGGCATCAGAATCCAGAGCGCGATGTAAACCAGGATGCCTGGGAATGCCGCCGAGAGAATCGACACCAGCACGTACATGATCCGCACGGCATCCGTCGACCAACCGAGGTACTCGGCAATCCCGGCGCAGACGCCGGCGATCCAGCCGTTGCGGGAGCGGACGAGACGGCGGGAGGTAGTCATCAGGTAGTTATACGCAAAACGCTGACATGGGGTCTGTCCCGTTTGGCGAAAGCCGGGACCCACCGACGATGACGCGGGGTCTGTCCCGTTTGGCGAAAGCCGGGACTGACCCCCTGACGCGTCTCTTAGTACCCCAGATACCTCGCCCGCAACAGCCGCCACCTCGCCTCTGCTCCCGACCACGACGCCGCGATCGTCGCGGGATCGTCGCCGGCGGCAAGGCGGCGCAGGTCGTCGGCCGAGCCGAAGAGCCTGCCGGCCGACGCGATCTCGAGCTGCCCGGGAAACAGCTTCACGAGCGCCGACGCTATCTCGACGCCGACGCGCACGGGACGCAGCGCGTCGCGATCGGTGACGACGATGAAGACGCCGCCGCAGGCCTGGTTCTCGAACTTGCTCGACGCCGGCGTGAAGCGCACCGGGTAGAAGCGCACGCCAGGAATGCGGCGCGCGTTGAGCGCCGCCGCCAGACGCGAGCCGTCGATCCACGGCGCGCCGATCTGCTCGAACGGCGTGTCGGTGCCGCGGCCGACGGAGATGTTCGACGATTCGAATGCGCCGATGCCGGGGTAGAGCGCCGCCTCGTAGAGGTTGCGCATGTTCGGCGACGGGTTGACCCACGGCAGCCCGGTCTCGTCGAACCATTGATCGCGCCGCCAGCCGCGCAGCGGAATCACGGTCAGGTCGGCGTTGATCTTCGCTTCGGCGTTGAACAGCCTCGCCAGCTCGCCGATCGTCATGCCGTGGCGGATCGGCATGTTCGGCAGGTAGCCGGTGAACCCGATCGCGGTGGCGTCGAGCGGCGGCCCTTCGATTTGCACGCCGCCGATGGGATTCGGCCGGTCGAGCACGAAGACCTTGAGCTTCGCCGCGGTCGCCGCCTCCATGACATAGGCCATCGTCGTCATGTAGGTGTAGAAGCGGGTGCCGATGTCCTGGAGATCGATGACGATCGCGTCGAGCCCGGCGAGCGTCTCGGTCGAGGGCCGCCGCGTCGCGCCGTAGAGCGAGTGAATCGGCAGCTTCGTCTTCTCGTCGATCGACGACGGCACGGTCGCGTCGAGAATGCCGCGGATGCCGTGCTCGGGACTGAAGAGCGAGACCAGGTGGACGTCCGGCGCGCCGGCGAGCAGATCGATCGTCGTCGCGCCGTCGCGCGCGACGCCGGTGTGGTTGGTCACCAGCGCGACGCGAAGGCCGCGAAGCGCACGAAAACCGTCGAGGCGGAGCACGTCGATGCCGGCGAGAACGGGCTCGGGATCCACCGGCGGCGCCGGCACGGCCGGCGTGAACGACTGACGGCTCCACACCGCCTGCAGCGCCGTCGAGGCGGCGACGTCGGTCAGCGCCGCGGCGACGACGGTGGCGACGCGCGCGCGCAGCGGGGTCACGTCGCCGGCGCCGTTCGGGTGGACGCGGTTGGACAGGAAGATGATGAAGATCCGCGTCGCCGGATCGATCCAGATCGACGTCCCGGTGAAACCCGTGTGCCCGTAGGATCCGAGCGGCAGGAGCTCGCCGCGGTTCGACGAATACGTCGAGTCGAGATCCCAGCCGAATCCGCGGATGTTGTTCTCGGATGGCGGCGTCGCCGCCGACGTCATTCGCGCCACCGTCAGCGGCGCCAGCACGCGCGTGCCACCCAGCGCGCCGCCGCCGAGCAGCATCCGGCAGAACTTCGTGAGATCGGCGGCGGTGCTGAAGAGGCCGGCATGCCCGGCCACGCCGCCCATCCGGCGCGCCGTCGGATCGTGGACGACGCCGCGCAGCATCGTGCGATCGGGTCCGTCGCAGGGATAGCCGTACTGCGTACAGAACTCCGTCGGCGCGATGCGCGGCGCCAGCGACGCCGGCGGCCCGAACATCGTCTCGGTCATGCCGAGCGGCTCGAAGATCGCTGATCGGACGTAGCGGTCGAAGGGCTGCTGCGTCACCCGTGCGACGACTTCTGAGAGCAGGAAGAAGTTGATATCGCTGTACACGAACCGGCGGCCCGGCTGCGCCGTCGGCGTCTCTTCCGCGGCAAGCGCGATCGCCTTGTCGTAGCCCACCCAGGGATCGCCGAGATCGACGTCCGGCCGCAGCCCCGACACGTGCGTGAGGAGATCCCGGATCGTGATCCGCTCCTTGCCGTACTTGCCGAACTCGGGAATGTGCTGGGCGACCCGATCGTTCAGCCGGATGTCGCCGTCCTCGACCAGCTTCATCACCGCCGTCGTCGTCGCGACGACTTTGGTCAGCGACGCCAGGTCGAAGATGGTGTCGAGCGTCATCGGCTCGCGCGCCGGCTCGAGCGCGCGCGATCCGTAGGCCTTCTGATACACCACCGTGTCGCCGCGGCCGACGACGAGCACGGCGCCCGGCAGGCGGCGCTCGGCGATGGCGGCGTCGACGAGCGCGTCGACGCGCGCGAGGCGGCTGAGATCGAACCCGGCG
>DASTCC010000160.1:0-5224 GCA_035711465.1 Vicinamibacterales bacterium | reverse complement strand
AGGAACCGTTCGAGGGCGCGGCTGGCGCCGACGGCAACCACGAGACCGATCGCCACGCCGACGACAATCGCGCGGCCCGAGCGGCGCAGCACGACCTCGAGCACGTCGCGCGGCGCCGCGCCCAGGGCGATGCGCAGTCCGATCTCGGGCTGGCGTAGAGAAACCGTGTAGGCGACGACGCCGTAGACACCGACGGCGGCGAGCACGAGCGCCATCGTCGCGAACAGACCGAGGAGCGTTGAGCCGAAGCGCTGCGTTGTCAGCGCCGCCTGGACCTGATCGGTGATCAGCCGGCGATCGTATGTGGCGAGCGCGGGATCGATCGTCGAGACGATGGCGGGGAGCTCGTCCAGCATTCGATCGGCGGCGCCGCTCCGCACGATGATGGAGACGCCGCCGGTCGCCGTCTCTTGCGGAAAGTGCTGATAGATCATCGGCACATCGCGGTCGCCGACGGTGACCTGCTTCGAGTTCGCCACGATTCCAATCACCGTCGATGCGCGGTTGCCGAAGATGCGGACGTCCTGCCCGAGGGGCGGGCGATCTCCGAACAGCGCCCGCGCCGCGGCAACGTTGAGGATCGATACGGGCGGAGCGCCACGCCCGTCCTGCGCCGTGAACCCGCGGCCGGCGACGAGCGGAATCCCCATCACGTCGAAGTAGTCGGACGACACCCGGTTCAGGCCCGAATCGATCGGGTTGTCCGCGCCGCGGATGCCCGCCGGCGCGTCGAACTTCAGCGTGCCCGAGACGGACAACGGGACGTGCGTCGCGAACGCCGCGCCCTCGACGCCGGGCCGGGCCGAGACGCGTGCGTACAGCTCGTCGTAGAACGTCCGGGCTCGCGTCGCGTTGTAGCCGTACCGGAACAGATCGATCGAGATCGCCGCGAGTCCGTCGGGGCGGAAGCCGAGATCGGTTCGCAGACCGGCCTGCACGCTCCGGACGAACAACGCCGCGCCGACGAGCAGCACGATCGTCAGCGCCACTTGTCCGGCGACGAGCCAGCCGCCAGGCGCCGGGGCGAGGGCGGCGGCGTGGGTGCGGAGGAGCGCACGCGCATCGGGCCGCGTTGTCCGTCGCGCGGTGGCGATCGCGATCGTCAGCGCGGCCATCGTCGCGAGCGCCATCGTCGCGCCAACGCTCCGCGCGCCGAATGCGAGCGGCACCTCGGCGAGCACGATGTCGCTCGGCAGCGTGAACCTGGCGAGCAGCCGGATCACCGCCGCGCCGACGAGCAGTGCCGCGCCCGCGCCGATAGCGGCGAGGACCAGGTGGTCGACGAAGATGCTCTGGCAGAGGCGGAAGCGGCTCGCCCCGATTGCGGCTCGCAAAGCGAGCTGCCGTCCGCGGCTCGCCGCGCGCACGAGGACCAGTGTGGCGACGTTCAGGACGGCGATGCAAAGCGTCGCGCCGACAATCGCCACCAGCAAGGCGACGAACCGCACCAGGCTGGTTCGATCGCCGAGCGTGGCGGCTTCGGTGATCGGCCGAAGCGCGATCGGTTGCATCGTGCGCTCGGTGGGCGGCGCTGCATCCGTCGCCGGACGGAGCGCGCGCGTCAGCTCGCTCAGTTCCGTTTCGGCCCGCTCGATGGTCGCTCCGGCCGCCAGCCGACCGATCGCGGAGACCCAGCCGAGCGGGTGATCGGCGAGCATCCGGTCGCCTAGCGGACCGATCCAAATGCCGCCGGCGCGCAGCGACGTGATCGTCGTGAGCGGCACCCACAGCTCGGGCTGGCTCGCCAGCCGGGTGCCGCGGAACGACGGCGGCGCGATGCCCACGACCGTGAACGGCGTGCCGCCGAGCCGAATCGTCTGCCCCAGTGCCGCGGGATCGCGGCCGAACCGCCGCGCGAAGAAGCCATCGCTCAAGACCGCAACCGTCCGGGCCGCGCCTTTCACGTCGTCAGCCGGCGTGATCCAACGCCCGGCTGCCGGCGCCAGCCCGAGCACACTGAAGTACTCGCCGGAGACCGCTCCGACGGTGAACTGTTCAGCGCCGGCGCCATCCTGCGCGCCGACTTCGACGTCGATGAAGCCCGCCAGGGCGTCGAGGGTCTTCGTCGCCCGTTGCAGGCTTCGGAATGTCGAGTAGGACAGCCCGCCGTCGAGCCCGTACAACGTTCGTTCGTTGTCGTCCGCCGTGAAGATCGCGACGACGCGATCGGGGTCGGCAATCGGGAGCGGCCGGAGCAGCACCGCGTCGACGACCCGAAAGATGGCGGCATTGGCGCCGACGCCGAGCCCAAGGGTGAGCGCGACGGCCGCGGCGAAGCCTGGCTGCTGGCGTACGGACTTGAGCGCGCTGCGAAGATCCTGACCCAGTGCGTCGAGGTGCCCACCGCGCCATTGCGAACGCGCCTTGCCCGGGCGCCGCAACAGCCGCCACCACTCCGCGGCGATCGCCAGCAGCAGGTCGATGAGCGCCGCCGCGACGAAACGCCCACGCGCGAGCGCGCCGCGGCGCCGCTCGATCCGCTCGACGAATCCATCGGCGATCTCCGCGCCGAAGCGACGGCGGAACTCGAGCGGGTAGAGGCGCAACAACAGGCGGTGGAGGAGATCGATCGCGCGCATCAGGATCGCCGCCGGCCAAGCTGCCTGTGGCCGAGACGCACGAGCTGCGAGAGCCGCTGGACTTCGGCGTGGGCGACAGCGCGGCCGCTCCGCGTGATGCGATAGAACCGCCGCGCCTTGCGGTCGCGTCCTGTCGGGGCCGGATCGTCGCACTCCTCGACGATGCCGTCGGCGAGCATGTTTCGGAGCGTGCGATAGAAGGCGCCAGCCTGCATCACGACGGCGCCGTCAGTGGATTCCTCGATCTGCTGCATCACCGCGTAGCCATGCAGCGGGCCCTGGGCGAGTGTCAGCAGGATCTGGAGCACGTCCGGCTTGAGGGGGAGTTCGGACGTCGGGATGCGGTCCGGCGGCATGGGCGGAGCATGACATAGACGTAATGTCTATATCAAGGCATCCGCAGGTCGCGTCCGCACTTCGCGGCTACGCCACTCCGCTGAAACGGCTACGGCGGAGACACCTCCGCGCGACGTGCCAGGGCACGCCGTGGTTCGTCCGCCCGCTCATCAAGCGCGACCTGATGGCACGCGTGCTGAAGGGCGCGCCCGATCGACTCGGAAAGGAGCCTGTCGCTCACTCTCGCCTCAACGCCACGATCGCGTCGAGCCGTGAGGCCCGGATCGACGCCGGCAGCATCGCACCAAGCGCCGCCGCGATCATCGCGACCAGCGCCAGCCCGTAGACCCACGGATCGTAAGGGGATACCGAGAAGAGCAGTGATTCGAGGTGCCGGCCGACCAGCGCCGCCGCACCGAGGCCCACGACCGCACCCGCGGCGATCAGCTTGAGCCCTTCGCCGACGACGAGCCGGCGCACTGCCGACGGCGTTGCGCCGAAGGCGACGCGGAGGCTGATCTCCACCATTCGCTCGGAGACGCCGCAGCTGATCACGCCGTAGATGCCGATGCAGACGAGCAGCAGCGCGACGCCGGCGACCGCGGCGAACAAGCGTGCGGACGTGCGCCACGGGCGAAGCGTCAGCGTCAGGCGATCGCTCGCCACGTCGACGCCACGCCGATTGAGGATGGGAAACGCCGAACTGACCCGCGCGGGAAGCGCCGATAGCGCCGCGGGATCGGCGCGGGCCACCACGACGCGTGGACCGTCCCAGCCGATCCCGAGTGGGACGTAGAACCGCAACGGTGCGCTCATGGCCGGCATCTCGATGACATCGGCGACGACACCGATGACGGGCGCGCACGGCAACCCGTCCCGCGACACACAGGCACCCGGCGGCGGCGTCCCGCCCCAGTAGGCGTGCGCCATCGACGCATTCACGATCACGGCTGGCTGATCCAGCTCGCCGGCTCCGAAGGTACGGCCTTCGAGGAACGGGGTGCGCGTCACCTCGAAGAACTCCGGACTCACCGCCATGACCAGCGGCCAGTCGCGTGGCTTCTCGGGCGCGAACGGGCTTCCCGGCACCGAGACCCCGGCCATCTTGACGGCGCCGAACGGCGGCACCGACGTCAGCGCCACCTTGTGAACGCCGCGCTCCCTTCTGAGCCGCGCGGCGAGCACACCGGCGGTCCCGTCGGTCTGCCTCGGGTCGCCATCAACGGGGCCGGCGACGACCGAGACCAGGCCTTCGGGATCGAAACCGAGCGGAGCGGCTTGAAGTCGGATCAGGCTGCGCCCGAGCAGTCCTGCCGCCGCCAACAGGGCGAGCGACAGCGCGGTCTGCGCCGCGAGGAGGCCTGCTCGCATACGTCGGGCGCGCCAGGTGCTGAGGCCACGGCCGCTCCTGAACACACCGACCAGATCGGAACCTGTCAGCAGCCAGCCGGTGGTGGCCCCGGTGATCACGCCCGCTGCGACGGTCGCGAGCGCGTTGAAGATCAACGTCGGCCCATCGAGCCACGCCGTAGTCCACCGCGCGTCGGGGAAGAGCATGCCCTGCAGGCCGTCAGCGGTCGAACCGCCGACGACTGCGGCGACGGCACCACCACACGCGGCCAGCGTCGCCGCTTCGGCGATCAGAAGACGAACGACGCGTGCCCGGCTCGCCCCGAGTGCGAGACGCGTTGCGATCTCGCGCTGCCGCCGGAGCCCGCGCGCCAGCAGGAGGTGCATCGCGTTTGCGCAGGCGATCGCGAACACGATCGCCCCGACCACGCCAAGCTGCCGGAGCGCTCGCAGGGGTTGCGTGTCCGGCAGGTCGCCGACCCTGGCCAGCGACGCCGTTCGTGACGCGCGACCGGCGGCGAGGTCGGTCGCGGCGAGCGCTGCCGTGAGCCGTTCGATCACCGACTGTCTGGCGATGTCCTCGGGCAGTCGCAGCAGCACCTGCACACGTCCGACGCCGCTTCGGTGCCACGGCATCGGTGCGCCGTTCTCGTCGATCGTGCCCAGCCCTGGTGCTCCGAACGGCAACCAGACATCGGTGGGGTCGAGCTCCAGGCCGAGGAAGCGCGGCCCGGTGACGCCAATGACCGCGCAGGTCCTGCCGCCCAGCGTCAGGGTGAGATCGTCGAGCGGCCGCCGATCGAACTCGCGCCTCCAGAGATCGTCGGCGATGATACAGACCGCGCGGCCGGCCTCCGGACGTCCCTCGGCGGTCTCGAACGGCCGACCTGCCGCCATGGTAACGCCCAGCAGCGGCAGGAAGTTGGCATCGACGGCGCGGACGGTGACGTCGCGGCCGC
>DASTCC010000159.1:0-6214 GCA_035711465.1 Vicinamibacterales bacterium | reverse complement strand
AAAGCGTCAAATGCGCGCTCTGCTGATTGCGTGCCAGCGCGCCGGTGTCCAGGGCGGCGATCGCCGTCGTATACGCTTCGGCAAGCCAGACGGGGCGGCCCGTCTGAATCAGGTCGCAGCGCCCGCAGTGGCTGAGCGTCGTCGAGTACTGATCGAGGACGACGAGAGAGTAGAGATCACGGACCGGCGACTGGCAGAGCCGACAGGCTTCCGCCGCTGCGACGGCCGGTACCGCGGCATGAGCCGCTGTCTCGATCATGAGTGTCAATCCACGATGAAGCGCACGTAGTCCGGAAGCGCCTGCACCCAGCGCGCGCGGCCCTCGACGTGGGCGGCTCGAGCGCGACGTCCCAGCGCCTCGAGCTCGATCGCGGCTATTTCGCGCCACGGCTGACGGCCGTCGAGTCCGAATCTCCTGGGCGGCGCACCAACGCCGAGACCCGCAAGGCGCGAGCGCAGCGCTCCAGCGGCCCGCGATGCGAACGACTTCGGCCGGAAGAGATAGCCGTCCACGCCGGATCGGATGTACTCGTTCATCGTCGGTCCGTCTGCGGCAAACACCGCGCAGCCCCGCGCCAGCCCCTCCAGCATCACCATGCCAACGCCTTCTTCCAACCGCGGCGAAACGACCACGTTGACGCGGTCGATCAGCCGAAAGTACTCGTCACGGCTCGACGTCCGTGGCAGCACGTCGACAACCGTGCGGCCGAGGCGATTCGGCAACTCGTAGGCAGCGCCGGGATCGGCGCCGGGATCGAGCGCGTTGCGAAACAACACGCGATCGATCGCAAGCGCCTGACAAAGCTTGTGGAGGAAGCCCGGACCAATCATCCCCCGGCGATTCCAATAGAGCAAGACGCGCTCGCCGTCCCACGGCGCGCGCGACAACTGAGCTGGGTCCTTGAAGTATTGGCGCTCCAGGACCTCGAGACCTGCCGCACGGGCGCGCGCCGCAACCGCGCGCGAAAAGGCCACCACCTTCACCCGCTTCGGCACCTGGTGCCACCACGCATCCGCGTGACCCGAGACGTCGTCCCACATCGGCACCCAGACGACCCTCGCACGCTGCGCCTCGATCCATTCGAAGGGTGGCAGGATCTGACAGAAGAGCACCGCATGGACGTCGTCAGGGACGGGACCCGCTACCGGCCAGACTGCTTCGCGGATCTCGGCATATCCGGCGAGGTCGGTGACGGCGAGGTCGTGGAACGCGCTGCTCAGCGTCGCGTGCCAGCGATGCATCACCGCCAGGACGATGGGCCGCTTGTCCATGGAGCCGCTCGGGAATGGGCGTGAGCGATCGGCTGTGGCCGTCTCAACCTGCGCCCGCGCTTCGTCGCTCGCGGACACGATCCTGAATGGAACCCACGAAGGTGCGCCAGGCGAACGACGCCGCCCGCGGACTCGCCACCCGGAGTACGGCGACACCACGGCCCAGCGGATCGGCATCGAACACGTGCTGGACGTCGAGCGCCCGCTCCCAGCGCCGGACCGCGGTCTTCTCCTGCGGCCTCGCCGCGTCGTCGAGCTGCACGATGGCGCCGGTGTCGAGGTAGGGCGCCGCGGCCAGCAGCGTCGAGTCCCGGCCGTAGCGGCTCGGTGGCGCGTCGATGAAGACGAAGCTGAACGGGCCGCGCGAGCGCAGGCTCGGAACGATGTTCGTGTATTCGTAGAGCAGGCCGTGTCGGGACGGCGTCAGCCGCAATGTCGATTCGACGAGCAGAGCATCGACGCCGCGATACCGCGACATCTGCTGCCAGCTCTTCGTGACGTATTGTGGCTGATGCTCGATCGACGTCAGGCACCCGCCGCCGATGCGCTCGAGCGCGTGCGCGATCACCAGCGACGACCGGCCGGCGCCGAACTCGAGCACGCTTCGCGGCCGCAGCAGTCCGATCAACTCGTGGAGCAGGTGCGCGGCCTCGAGACCGATCGCCCAGTCGTCGCCCGCGGCGACGATCTCGGCCACGACATCGTCCGGGCGCATTTCAAGCAGGTCGGCGATCCGCGTCGACAGGTCTTGACGTTCAGGGGACGTCGCTTTCATACCGGACCGAGCCTCGCCCGGAAGCCATCCGGATCCTCGCGGACTTCGCAGCCGAGCGCGAAGATGAGCAGCGACATCAGCAGGAACGTGTGATTCGCGTCGTTGGCGACGTGCTGGGCGACGACGCGGCGGACGACGTCGGGCCGGACCAGACCGGCGTCGAGAAACCGCTCGTGCTGCAGCACCGACTCGACCACCGGCCGCAGCTCGCGGCGCAGCCACAGTCCGAGCCGCTCGTACGGCTGATAGCCCTTCAATCCCAGCTTCGCGAAGACCTTCAGCCGAATCTTCGCCAGCGTCGTCGCCAGCGGCCCGGCGCCCATCTTCGCGCCGGTGTTGGCGTTGACGACGTCGAGGAACGCCGGCCGCCGCTTCCTCAACGCCGCGGTCTGAAGCTCGTCGCCAAGCTTGCGCTCGGGCGCCATCGTGAAGATCTCGTCGATGACGTCGTTGTCGAGGTACGGCTGGCGAATCGTCGCGAAGCAGTTGAACTTGTGCATCGACAGCGTCGTCTCGCGATGGATGCGCTCGTTCAGGAACAGCTGCCAGACCTTGTCGACCGGCCGATCGGTCGGCTGACACCTCTCGATCGCCTGCCTCAGCGATTGGCGCGCGCCTTCGCGAAGATCGATCGTGAAGAGATCGTCGGGAACGCCGGCGAGCATGTAGCCGGTGAGCGCGTCGAACAGCCACTGCTCGATGCCGGCCTCGCCGGCGCCGAGCGCCGCGTCGTCGACCGAGAACGCATAGGCCTTGGTCATGTGCAGCAGCTCGCCGCCGTGACCGCGCAGGAGAAAGTCGATGCCGAGCTCGCGATAGATCCGCATCGTCGGCATCACCAGACCCTGATCGAGATAGTGCCCGTCGGTGAGCAGCACCATCTCCCGCAGGTGCGGCTCGAAGCCGGCCAGGAAGGACGCGTCGAGGAAGAACTGGCGGTGCGGGACGTGGACGATCGCCGCCATCTCGGCGGCGCTCTTGTGATCGAGGCTGCCGTCGATGCCGAGGCTGACGGTCTTCAAGTCGAGCCCGTCGGGCATCACGCCGAGAATCGTGCGCGCGTCCAGGCCGCCCGACAGCGACAGACCCAGCTTCTCGCCCGGCGCCCCACGGCGCCGGACGCCGGCGGCGAACGCTTCGTCGAACGCTGCCGCGCATTCGGCAGGCGATCGATCGCCGTTGCGCGCCGGGAGCGTCCAGTACTTCGTCTCGGTGTACTTGCCGTCGGCCAGACGATACGTGCCGCAGGTCGCCGCCGGCACCGCACGCACGCCGCGAAGCAGGGTGTTGTCGGAATAGAAGTGGCCGAACCCGAAGAAATCCGAGACTCCCGATTCCGACCACGCGCGATCGACCGACGGCATCACCAGGATCGACTTGATCTCGGAGGCGGCGACGAAGGCGCCGGGCGGCTGCGCGACGTAGAGCGATCGCAGGCCGAAGCGATCGGTGACGAGATGGAGCTCCTGGCGGACGCCATCCCAGATCGCCGCGCTGAACTCGCCGTTGAGCGTCGGCAGCAACGCCGTGCCGTGCGCCTGCCAGCCGGCAAGGAACTCGGCCGCCTGGCCGGCGCCGTGACCGGTGAAGAACTCGCCGTCGAGCACGACGGTGAGGAACCCGTCCGTCGAGGTCGCGATCGACGCGGCGGACCGCCACTCATGGGCGACCGTGCCGAGTCCGACGCGCTGGCCCGCCCCGAGGCGGCCGTCGGCTTTGAGCCACGGGTAGTGCGCCATGCGCCGCAGCATGGCGTCGAGCAGCGCGCGGGCGTCGTCGGTCCCGGGCTGGATGAGTGCCGCGATGCCGGGCATCAGTCGCGGGACTCGACGCCGGACGGCAGAGCGGCCGCCGGGCCGGTCAGAATGGTGGCGTTGACGCCCTGCAGTTTTCGATAGAACGACTCGGCGATCAGCCTGTGGCCGTTGGCGTTGGGATGGCGATCCCACTCGCCGAACCAGATCGTGCTCGCCGGATGCCCGTCGAACGCGTCGGCGAGACTGACGATGGTGAACCCGGCGTCGCGCGCGACCTGTTCGAACTTCGCGAGCGCCGTCGGATCGACGACGTCGCCGACCTGAGGCAGGTAGACCCACACCGGCGCCGCCCCGCGCGCCTTACAGAGCTCGACCATGCGCTTGTAGATCCACACCAGCAGCTCGTTCTGGAACGGCGTCAGACGCTGCTCGCTCTCGAAGCGGCCGGTGCCGGCGGGGACGTTGGCCCGGGCCGCCATCTCACGGAGCTCCGGGTACGGGATCTCGATGCCCGTCCGCGCCATCTCGGCCAGATGCAGCATCGACCGGTACGGCGCGCCGTAGTGCGCGACGTAGAGCACGGTGCGCGGCGAGAAATCGAAGACCCGGGTCTCGAGCTGCCGCAGCTCCTGCAGCGGGTTGTAGCCGTCGACCGCGAAGTTCAGGATCTCCACCGCCTCCGCGCCCGGAGCCCGCGTTTCGTTCAACTTGGCTTCGAGCACGGCTTCGAACGTCTGGCCGTCGTCGACGCCGTAGCCCATGACGTGCGATGAGCCGACCATCGCGAACCGGTGCGTGTTCGGCGGCACCTCGCGCGTGTACTCCTTGTCGCGCATCCCCCAGCGATTGGTCTTGAGCGTGGCGTTGCGGAAGTGGATCTCCATCGACGGCGCGAGATCCTGCTTGAGGAAATCTCCGGTCAGGTGCAGCACGCCGGTGTCCTCGAGCCGCGACCAGTTCAGCGGCCAGCTCGAGTAGACCTCCCAGAGCTGGGTGTTGAAGCTCTGGACGCTCAGCAGATCTTCGTAATAGCCGCGCTGCAGCATGTCGGCGTCGTGGCCGCTCAAGCGCAGCTCCCGCGTCGAGGTCACCAGCGCGGCATAAGTCGGCCCGATCGACGACGGGATGAGGCGCGCGTAGAGCGTGGGCGTCGCGAAGACGCACAGCGCCGTCGCTGATGCCACGACCATCGCCGCCGACTGCGCGAAAGGCTGCTGGTCGCCCGCGAGCCGTTTCCGCTCGCGCACGGCGAAGTAGAGCGTCACCGCGACGAATCCGAGGACGCCGAGGATCGCCGCGGGAATCAAGCGCGCGTCGCTCACCGTCGGGTTCGCGATCGTCGTCTTCCACAGGCCGAACCACTCGGCCATCGAGCTGCCGGTCCAGAGCGACCAGAGCAGACAGATCACCGAGAACGTCGCGGCGGTGCGCAGGACGACGCCGACGGCGCGCTTCGCCGTCCACGTCTGACCGCTCACCAGCCGCACCGTGCCGTGACGCGCTTCCCAGACGGTGTTGATCATCACCAGCACCGCGAGCAGCGTCCAGAACATCACGTCGTGCCAGGCGAGCAGATACGATCCGCGGATCCAGAACCACTGATACGCGTGCAGCACCCAGGTCGCGAAGAACACCAGCGCCGTCGCCGCCAGCAGCGCCATCGTCTCCCCCCGCTTCCGCAGCCGGAAGAATGCCGGGTAGAAGAACAACTTCATCATGAAGTCTTTCCAGTAGATGTTGATGCGCCGCCAGAAGTCCGTGAAGCTCGTCGACAGAAAATAGAGATGGTGCGTCTCCGGAAGGTTGAAGCCGAAGAGCCGCAGCATGCCGACGATGATGTGGAACTGACCGGAGATGCGAAGGTAGAGCAGGAACCCGGAGATGACATAGCGCGCCATGTCGCCGAGATCCTCGACCTCGGTCGGCGACATCGACACGTAGTAATAGATCAGCCGGTAGAAGACGAGCTGCGTCAGGCCGCGGAAGATCCAGATCACCCCGACCTGGTAGATGCGGTGGCGCTCCTCGCTGTAGTAGGTGCGCAGATACGTCTTGTAGTCGACGACCGGGAACAGCGGAAAGACGACGTTCGGCAGCAGGAAGAAGTAGGCGATCCGCTGCGGCCACGTCGCCGGCGTCGTCTCGCGCCGCGAGTCGTAGACGTAGAGGATCAACCGGAACATGAACATCGAGCCGAGGATCGGCCAGATGGCCGCCGACCACGGCACGTCGATCCACCCGGCGCGCATCACCGCGAGGGCGACGCCGAGCGCCGTCAGCACGCCGATGCGCGTGCCGAGCGAGAGCGGCAGATGGCACACGCCGATGAGCAACAGGCCGATGCCGATGAGCCACAGCGCCTGCCAACCGAAGATCACCGCCACCGCGGCGAGCGACAGCAGCAGGAAGA
>DASTCC010000158.1:0-4300 GCA_035711465.1 Vicinamibacterales bacterium | reverse complement strand
CGCGCCACTGAACTACTGATATGACGGCCCACCCACGAAGATCGGCGGACCCGACGTCCCCCCGCCGCCCCACCTCGCTGTCGTCCCCACGCCCATGCCGACGCCGGAGACGCTGTCGCAGCTCGAGGCCACGAGCGCCGCGGCGACCAGCAGCGCGATGAGGAAGAGACGCGAGGCAAGGGTCTGCGAAGTCATGGGTGACGACCACTAGAACGGAAACTTCTGCAGCGCCAGCACCGCGCCCCCGGGATCGGCGATGACCACGAGCGATCCGTTCCTCCGTTCGGGCGCGGCGGCGACAACGACGCGGCCGCCCAGCGCTGGCACGCGCGCGGAGAGCGCGGCGGGATCGCTGACGAGCACGTACGGCAGCCAGTTCGGCTGCACGCCGACGACGGTCGGGGGCAGCCGGAAGAGACCGGCGCGGCCGCGCGTCGAGCGCAGCACGTGGTAGTCGACGTCGAGCCGCGACTCCAGGATCACGGAGTCGTACCCCGCGAGTCGCTTGTAAAACGTGAGCGCTTGATCCACGTCGCCCGCGAGGTACTCCTGCCAGAAGAAATGATGCGGCGTCGGCTGCACCGGATCGGGCGCACCCCGCCGCAGTTCCGCGAGCCCGAGCGGCGCGCCCTGCGGATCGCTGATCACCGCGGCGCGCGCCATCGGCAGGTCGCGCGGCTCGACGAGCACGGTGCCGTTCTCCGCCCGCACGAACGCGACGCTCTTGTCGACGTCCTCGACGGACATGAAGCTGAGCCACTGCGATCCGGCATCGGGCATCGCGCTGACGTCGACGAGCCCGGCGATGGGCATCGAATCCCGGCGCGCGATCACATAGGGACGGTCGCCCCGCCGCGCGTCCTCGAAGCGCCAGCCGAACAGCTCTCCGTAGAACTGCTTCGCGGCGTCCACGTCCTTGGTCATCAGATCGCGCCAGACGAACCGGCCGGGTTCGACGTCCCGCGCAGGGGCCGATGCCGGCGCGACCGCCGCGCCGAGCGCCGCCACGACCGCGACCGCGAGCGCGAGCACGAACGCAACCCGAGCGGACCAGACGGCGACGAGACGGCGAGTCAACGATTCAGAAGCGGCGGACACGAGATCCCGGATGCGTGACCGCACGCGTCATGCCACGGACATGGCGGTTCACACGGCCCGACGCAAGTCGTTGCGCGAGCGGCAGATTGGGTGTGCGTCCAGACGCCGGGAACGACCGGCCACAGGGCCGCACCATCCGGGATCTCGTGGCCCCCCCGACATTCCGGACCGTGGCGCGATCGGCGTGGGATCGTCCGGCCGCTGGCGCCGAGACGACTCGCGACGCGCCCCTGTAAGCGGTGCAGGACGGCGAAGCGGAGGGAAGCAGGCGCTTGCCTGGACCGGCCGTTGCACGAGGGCCGGCGAGCCGGACGTAAGGCCAGGAGCCTCGATGCCCTCGAATCGGGCGGCGCGGGTCGCAGCCGGGACGTTAGTCGTGTGCCTCTCCACGCAGGCTCCGCCCGCGCTCGCCCAGGGCGTCGAGCTGATGCTCTTCGGCGGCTATCGCTTGGGCGGGGACTTCTTCGAGCTCGTCGCCGGAGACTCGGTCGACCTCGACATCTCCCCCGCACTGGGGGTCGTCGTCGACGTCCCGCTGTCGGATGGCCTGCAGCTCGAAGCGCTCGTGACACGCCAGCAGGCCTACGTCCCGGTTCCCGTTGCCCTGTTCGAGCCGCCCGCGCTGCGGGGCGTCACGGTGGGACACGCGCAGGTCGGCGGGCTGCAGGAGCTGTCGGCCGGACGAGTGCGTCCGTTCGTGACGGGCGTGCTCGGTCTCACACGCTACGCCGGTGCGGGCGACAGCGAAGTCCGCTTCACGATCGGCGCGGGGGGCGGCGTCAAGCTGTTCCCCTACGCTCGGGTCGGTCTGCGAGTGGACGGCCGCCTCTTCACCACGTTCGTCGACGCCGAGGCGCGATTCGTCGCCTGTGCGCCCGGCACGTGCGTCACCGCACTCCACGTCGACGTCGTCTGGCAGGCGGAGCTCACCGCCGGGGTCGTCCTGCGGCTGCGCTGACCGTGGTGCTGCAAGCTTGACACAAAACTCTACATAGGTAGAATTCTCAGCCGTGAATCTGACGTATCCCACGACGCTCGTCCTCCATGCGCTCGCCCATGGCGTTCGTCACGGCTTCGACATTCTCGATGCGACCGGGCTGCCGAGCGGCACCGTCTACCCGATCCTGCGCCGCCTGGAGCGCGAAGCCCTCGTCTCTGCCCATTGGGAAGAGGCGGCCATCGCGCACGCCGAGCAACGACCGCCGCGGCGCTACTACGAGCTCACCGCGGCTGGCCAGGCGGTTCTCGAAACGGCCGTCGTCCGTTATCGCGTGCCGCGGGCGGTGACGGCTCGCTTGCGACGGCTCCGGCCGGCGCGATCCACATGATGTCCCGCCTGGTATTGTGGCTCGCCCTGCGGGTGGTCGGCGTGGTCGCCGTCCTCGTGCCGCGCGCGGCCCGCGCCGATTGGACGCGCGAGTGGGATGCCGAGCTGCGGCATCGATCGGCAGAACTTCGGCACCAGCGCCAACTCACGTGGAGGACGAACATGGAATTGCTTCGCCGCGCGCTCGGCTCGCTTCCTGACGCGGCGTGGATCAGGCGCCAGCTCACGCTCGACGCCGACGCGGTTCACGACGCCGTGCATGCCGCGCGGATGCTGCTCAAGACCCCCGGCTTCACCTCGATCGCCCTCCTCGTGTTCGCGCTGGGGATTGGCGCGACGACGGCGATCGTCAGCGTGGCTGACGCGTTCTTCGTACGTCGCTTACCGGTGCAGCAGCCGGAGCGTGTCATGACCGTCTGGCAATCCAACCGTGAAACCGGCGCCACGCAGCAGGACGTCGCGCCGGCCAACGCCATCGACTGGATGACGCGCGTCCGGTCGTTCGAGGCGGTCGCCGTGGCGGAGCCGTGGACGGTCCAGTCGAGCGTCCCCGGCCGCGAGCCGGTGGCCGTGGAAGCGGCGCGCGTGAGCGAACAGTTTTTCACGGTGCTCGGCGCGCCGATGCTCCACGGCCGACCGTTTTTGACACAGGAATACCAGCCGGGAAGCGAACGCGTTGCCATCTTCGGTTACTCCATGTGGAGAGACTCGTTCGGCGGCGACCCGTCCATCGTCGGTCGTCGGGTACGCGTGAACGACGTCGACACGTATACCGTCGTCGGTGTGCTGCGGCCGGATTTCGAGCTGCGGCTGTTCGACAACCGGGCGACACGGCCGGAACCATCGGTGTGGCTGCCCAAGCCGGGGTTCGAGCAGTTCGAGCCGAACCTGCGCGGCACGGGATTTTGGAACGTCCTCGGCCGGCTGCGGCCTGGTGTCTCGATCGCGCAGGCGCGGGCGGAATTCGACGCCGTATCGGCGCAGCTTGCGCGCGAATACCCGCAGACCAACAAGAACGTGGCGGCGCAGATCGTGCCGCTTCGGGAGCATCTGGTCGGGAGCTTCCGTGACGTGTTGCCGCTGCTCCTCGGCGCGGCGACGATCCTCCTCATCGTCGCGTGCGCGAACGTCGCAAACCTGCTGCTCGCGCGCGGCGTCGGCCGGGCGCGCGAGTTCGCCGTACGGCAGGCGCTCGGTGCAGGTCGCGCCCGCCTGGTCCGGCAGATGCTCACCGAAAGCCTCGTGCTGGCGACGCTGGGCGGGGCCGCGGCGCTCGCGCTCGCGCGTTGGACGCTCGATGTGATCTCGCGGCTGCGGCCGCTCGACGTCGCGCGTGTCGATCATATTCCCATCGACGCTCGCGCCGCGATCATCGCGTGCGGTGTGACTCTCGTTGCCGCGGTCATCGCGGGCCTCACGCCCTCGATTCAGCTCTCGCGGCCGACGGCGGCGAGCGTGTTGCGGGAAGCGCGCGCGAGCGCGCGCCGAGGGGTGCGCGCCGCGCTCGTGATCGTGGAAGTGGCCGCCGCCCTGGTGCTCGCCGTCAGTGCCGGGTTGCTCGTGCGCAGCTTCGTGCTCATCCAGCGCGTCGATCCCGGTTTCAGCCGCAACGACGTGGCGGCGCTTCAGGTCTTCGCGTCGCCGCGCGTCAATACGCCGCCGAAGCGCATCGTCTTCTTCGAGCAGGCGCTCGAACGCATGCGTCCTCTACCTGGCGTCGTCGCGGCCGGCGGCGTGACCTCGATGCCGTTCGGCGCCGCCAAGATCGTCATTCGGGCGCCGCTGACGATCGACGGCCGTCCACCCGCATCCGGAGAACAATCGCAGGCCTACACGAGCGCCGTCGCCGGCGACTATTTCCGGGCAATGGGCGTG
>DASTCC010000157.1:0-26046 GCA_035711465.1 Vicinamibacterales bacterium | reverse complement strand
GAACCACGATTCGGCCAAATCTGGGACACCAGGATTCCATGGCTGGTCCTGTATGCCGAAATCGGCCCAAACGGCGGAGCCGGGATTCAAGACCTGGCACCAAACGCCAAGATTCAAGATCTGACCCCATCGTACGGCGGCGGCAGCCGCGCCATCCACGACGCGAGGGCGGTCGCGCCGATGACCGCCGCGAGGATACGGAACATCGCCGCGTAACTGCCGGTCCGATCGACGCACCACGCCAGCAACACCGGACCGATCGCCGACGCCAGCACGGTCATCGTCTGCGCCAGGCCCTGCACCCGGCCCAGATGCCGGCGCCCGAACACGCGCGGCCAGACGCTGAAGAACAGCACCATCACCAGGCCGCCGCCGAGCCCCATCGCCGTCGCCCAGACCATCACCGCCGCGATCGTTTCGACCTCCGGTAACAGGACGAGCCCGATCGACAGGATCGCCAGCGACGCGCCGAGCAGGGTGGTCAGCCGCACGAACCGCGCGAGCCAGCCGCCGAGAAAATTGCCGGCGAGCGCGGTCATGGCCGTCACGACGAGCGTCTGATAGTAGACGTCGGCGCCGAATCCGCGCTCGGCGAGAATCGACTCGTTGAACAGGCCGATGCCCGACGCGACCAGGCCGTAGAGCGCGGCGCCGCCGGCAAAGAGCCAGAACACCGGAAAGCGCACCGCGTCGCGCCAGGTGTATCCGCCGAGATTGCCGTCGCCGCGCACGGGCATGATCCTCGCCGCATCGCCGTCGATCGCTAGTCCGCACGACTCCGGATGGCGCCGCACCATCAGCGCCGCAGCCGGCGCGAGCACGACGACCAGCGCGAGACCAAGACGCAGCCACGCACCGCGCCAGCCGATCGACTGGATCAGCGATCCCATGATCGGAAACGCGATCATGAACCCGATGCTCATGACGATGCTGTAGCTGGCCATCGCGGCGTCGATCCGGCGCGAGAACCACTGGCCGACCATGGCCAGGCTGACGACCGACAGCGCGCTCTGCCCGAGCGCGCGCGTCAGCGTCACGGTCACGGCCAGCATCGCCAGGGAACCCACGCCGCTCATCGCGCTGACGACGACGCCGAGCGCCAGCGCGATCGCCGTCAGCACGACCCGGCTGCCGAAGCGATCGATCAGTCGGCCGACGCCGATTGCGCCCGCCGATCCGATCAGCGTCGCCCAGAGGTTGAGCGTGGCGTAGGACACGCGATCGATGCGGAGATCGGCGAGCAACGGCTCGGTGATCAGGCCGAGACCTTGCGTCCGGCCTGGCAGCGTGCCGACCATCGCCAGCGCCGCGACGAGCATGACGAGCCAGCCGTAGTAGACCCGCGCCTGCGGCGGGCTCCATGGGGTCAGATTCAAGTTCAAGATCTACCCCATGGTACGATCCCGGCGCTTTGCTGGCCGGGGTCGTCGACGTGCTCCGCGCCGAAGGCTGGCGCGCCGTTGTGGATCGCGCGCGCGACCGCTGGCGCGCATCGCAATGGCGTTCGACGTTTCCCGCGGCCGGCAGCGATGACGCCCTCCACGCGCCGGTGCTCAACCTCACCGGCCTGCCGGCGAGCGCACTACACGGCGACGCGGCACGACACCTGATGGCACGGCTCCGCGCCGAGTCGACGCAGCGCGCCGTGGCGCTGGTGTCCCCGCTCGATGCGACCCTCCGCCTCGACTGGTGGACCAGCGAGGCGCGCTTCGGACTCCAGTACGGACGCCGCTGGTCGGGCGACCCGCTCGATCGCGATCGCGACTGGGAAGTCGCGGTCATGCGCGCGGTCGAGCGGACCTCGCCGCGCGTCATCCACGTCGAAGGCGTCACCGGCCTGTCGCTGCCGTCGCTGCTCGCGATCGCGGATCTCGGCCTACCGCTCGTGCTGTCCATCCACGACTTCGGCGTCTTCTGCCGGCGGCCGCATCTGTGGATGCCGAGCGGGCGCTTCTGCGCGTTCTGCACCGACGACCCGACTTGCCGCGGCTGCCTGGACGATGCCGGCGATCGTCGTCGCTTCAATCAGTCCGAACATCGGCACCTGGCGTACGAGATCGCCACACGCGCGGCGGCCGTGGTCTGTCCCAGCGAGTACGCGCGCGCAGAGGTCGCGCGCCTGTTCCCGTCACTCGCGCCCGGCGGCATCTATCTGATCCCGCCCGGCATCGATCCGCCCGATCTCGACCGGCGTTCGCGCCGCGATCCGAAGCAGGTCGCGCTGGTGAGCGGTCTGCCGCCGCACGCCGGCGGCGCGGCGGCGGGCGACGCGATCCAGGAGATCGTGGCGCGCGGCGTGGACGTGACCATTTACGGCGGCAACGGCCACGAGCACCTGCGCGCGCTGCGACATCGCGCCGGAGTGACCATCCGCGGCTACTACGCGGCCGGATCGCTCCCGTCGCTGCTCGTCAGACAGCACGCGTCTGTCGCGATCGTCATTCCTCGAGTGCCGGGCACGGATTCACTCGTGCTGTCGGAGTCGTGGGCCGCGGGTGTGCCCGTCGTCGCGACGCGCATCGGCGCGCTCGCCGAACGTGTGACGTCCGGCGGCGGCTCGCTGGTCGACCCGGATGCCGATCCTGACGTCGTCGCCGATGCCGTCGACGAGCTTCGCGAACGCTCCGTCGCGGTGCCGCAGCCGTTCCTGGCGCGTCAGACCGCCGAGGCGCACACGTCGCTATATCTGTCGATTCTCGGCGCGGCTGGTTGACGGATCGCCGCCTGGATCGCGATGTAAGAACGATTGCGTCACGGCCTCGCATTGCCGCGGCAGCCGTCCCGCCGCTGCATGATAGGCTGGCGGTTCGGGGCAGAAGCTGCAAGGAGGCGCGTATGGATCTGCGAGCCAAGTACGATCACGCGATTCAGACCAGCAAGGGACGACTGCAGGGCTCGGCCGTGCAGAACGGCGACAAACTGCATTTCTCCGGGACGGTCACGTCGGACGCGGACAAGAACCTGATCTGGAACGCGATCAAGACCAACCCGGATTGGCAAAAAGAAGTGACCGCCGATATCCGCGTGGTCGCTGCCGCCGGCGGCGGCGCCGCTGACGCGGCACGCACCTACACCGTCAAGGCCGGCGACACGCTCAGCAAGATCGCCAAGGAAACGCTGGGCAACGCCAACGCCTACATGAAGATCTTCGACGCCAACAAGGACCAGCTCGAGAACCCGGACAAGATCAAGCCGGGACAGGTGTTGAAGATTCCCGCGGCGTAATCGCCACGGGCGCGAGTCGTTCGTGCTCAGGCGTGATCGCGGGGCCGCTGAAGATGGCGCGCGAACATCACGCCTGGTCGATCGTCAGCACGCACATCGCCTGATCGATGATGCGGCCGACGTCGGAGTCGGCGATCTGCATATGGTCGTCGCAGAAGGCGAGACCGGTGATATACACGGCGTCCTGCCCCGCACCGGTGCCGCGCAAGCTGCGAACGACTCGCGCCCGCACGCGCGCGGTGGTCCCATCCGCTGCTTTCAGTTCGAACAGGTGCTCGCCATTCATGTCGAGCGGGAACGACGACTGAATGGCCATGCCGCCCAGTCCGATATCGCGGACCAGGACCGGGCGCACCGTGATCAGGCTGCCCGTCAATTGATCGTGGATGTCGACGCGAGGGACTCGGCGTCTCTCGGCGGTATCGCTGGTCTTCGGGGACACGTCTTTCTCCGGTGTCTTCACGGCGGGAGGACTAAGGGCAAGCCCGATGCCATGGTCCCGCCGCGGATCCGATCTTCTGGATGTGCGCTTCTGTCACCTCCTGTGCGTTGTTGGCGCTCGCGAGAGTCAGCCGGACGCCCTGGAGTGGGCAAGCCCGGGTTCGGACGCGTTCGAGTTTGTGATCGGAGGTGCAGTCCTGTGCCCTCGCCTCCGCGGTGACTAGCGGCTCCACACGCCCAGCAGGCTGCTGAACGCATCGGTCCAGAGGATCGGCGCCGGCGGCGGCGCGCGCTCGTCGAGCAATCCGGGCGACTCCAGGAACGCCGTGTTGGTCGAGACCAGCAGCCAGTTGCTTCGCGTGGCTCGCGCCCTGAGATCGCCCTCGCGAATGACCTGCCGCACGCGCCATCCTGCTTCTTCGGCCAGGCCGTAGACCACCGGACGGAGATCGAGAAACTGGTTCGAGATGTGAACGGCGAGAACGCCGTTCGGCTTGAGCGCCTCGCGATAGATCGCAAAGCACTCGCGCGTCAGCAGATGGACCGGAATCGAATCGCCCGAGAAGGCATCGACGGCGAGCACGTCGTAGACGCGCCGGCCTTCTGGCGCGGCCACTTCGCGCTCGAGCGACAGTCGCGCGTCGCCCATCCGCACCTCGACCTTCGCCGGCGAACGATCGAGGAAGGTGAAGTACCGTCGCGCGAACGCCACGACCAGCGGATCGATTTCGAAGAAGCGCACGAGATCGCCCCCGCGCCCCAACGCGGCGATCGATCCGGTGCCGAGGCCGACGGCGCCAATCGTCATCGGCTGTCCGCCAAGACGCCGCGGATGCTGCGCGATGGCCATCTCGATGCCGCTGCCAGCCGCGTAATAGGTCGTCGGCGTCATCGCCAGGTTCGCTTGCATGAACTGCGAGCCATGCAGGATGCGCCCGTGGTAGAGCTTCCGCATCGGCCGGATCGCCGTGTTCGGCTCTTCGTCGACCCGCAGCACGCCATAGAAGCTGCGGTCCCGCGCGATCTGATCCGCCGACGCCTTCACGACGAACAGACCGACCGTCGTCGTCGCCAGAAGTGTCCCCACGGCGACCGACGCCGTCACCGCGAGCGCACGGCGGTAGCGGCCGCGATAGCCGCGCAGCGTGCCGATCGCGGCCACGCCGCACGCGGCGACGAGCAGGAGCGGCAGCTCGTGGTAGGCGTCGAAGACGAGCGGTGCGGCGACCGCGACGAACACGCCGCCGATGGCGCCGCCGATCGACATCGCTAGATAGTACGCCGTCAGATGCCGTACCGGCGGCTGCAGACCGACGAGCTCGCTGTGGCAGACCATGCACGCGGCCGTGAACGCGACCAGCACGGCGCCGGCGATCACCCAGAAGAACGCCGCGGGCTGCGCGCGAAGCGTGACCAGCGCGACGACCGTCGAGATGATCAGCAGCACGCGCCAGATGCCGCGCTGGTGCCAGCCGGCGAACGTCGCGATGTAGGTGAGGAGATAGATCGTGAACGGGACGATCCACAAGAGCGGCACCGCCGCGATGTCCTGGCTCAAGTGGCTCGTCGTCGCCAGCAGCAGCGCCGCGGTGATCGCAGGCAGAATCAGCCAGAGCGCCACATCCCATCGGCCCGGCCGGCCCGGCCCGGCCACACTCGTCGCCGTCGCTTCTTCCTCGTCGGTCCGCTGGCCGGGCACGGCGCGGATCACGACCATTGCCGTCCACGCGCACGACGCGACGAACACCGCGAACAGGATCGACCAGCCCACCGATTGCGCGCGGAGGGTGAGGTAGGGCTCGACGACGGCAGGGTAGGCGAGAAGCGCCGCGAGCGAGCCGATGTTCGAAATGACATACAGCTTGTAGGGCGTCCTCGCCGGAATCGCATGCGCGAGCCAGTCCTGAATGAGCGGCGCCGTGGCGGCCAGCAGCACGAATGGGACGCCGACGCTCGACGCGAGGAGCATCAGGACACGCGCGACGGGTTCGGAGCCGTCGGGCGGTTTCCACTCGGGCGACGGCGCGATGGGCAGCGTGAGCAGAGCCGCGGCCAGGAGTGCGAGATGGAGCCACGCCTGCCGGCGCGGACCCAGCCGGCGCGTCCAGTGGGCGTAGAAGTAGCCGCCGACGAGGGCGATCTGAAAGAACAGGAGGCACGCGCTCCAGACGGCGGGCCCGCCGCCGAACCACGGCAGGATCTGCTTTGCGATCAGCGGCTGGACCAGGAACAGGAGAAACGCTCCGAGTCCGATGGTCGTGCGGAAAGCGAGAAGGCGCGGCGCCGGCATCACGACGAGTCTGCCTCAGGACGTCCCCTTGCAAACCAACCGAAGCCAGGGCCCGTCAAATCGATCTGGAAAGGCGTTCATGGGCCTTCTCAGGTAGACTATCTAGTGGAAGGACTCGACCGCTGATGCCCAAACGTGGAACCCCGCCCATGCACGGTGAACTGCTGCAGGGCACGCTCGATCTGCTGATCCTCAAGACGCTCGTCGGTGGTCCCGCTCATGGGCACACGATCGCCTACGCGATCGAGCGCGGCTCGGATGAGGTGCTGCAGGTCGAGCATGGATCGCTCTATCCGGCGCTCCATCGCCTCGAGGACCGCGGCTGGATCGTCTCCTTCTGGGGCACCTCGGAGAACAACCGCCGCGCCCGTTACTACCGGCTCTCGCCGGCGGGACGCCGGCAGCTGGCCGAGCAGACTTCGCGCTGGGACGCCGTCGTCCGCGCGATCAACGGCATCCTCCGTCCCGCCACCGACTAGCGGATCGCCATGAGCTGGACGCGATTCTTCCGCCGGCGCCACTGGGACGACGAGCGCCGCCGCGAGCTGGACGCGTACCTCGACATCGAAACCGACGACAACATCGCGCGCGGCATGTCCCCGAGCGACGCTCGCGCCGCGGCGCGGCGGAAGCTCGGCAATGCCACGCTCGCCCGCGAGGAGATCTACCGCATGAACACGCTGACGCGCACCGAGTCGATCTGGCAGGACTTCCGCTACGGACTTCGATTGCTGCTGCGCTCGCCGGGATTCGCATGCGTCGCGCTCGTCTCGCTCGGCCTCGGCATCGGCGCCAACACCGCGCTTTTCCATCTCCTCGACGCGGTGCGGCTGCGCACGCTGCCGGTCGATCGTCCGCACGAGCTCGTCGAGATCCGCATCCAGCCGCCGCCCAACGGCCGCACCGGTCAGTTCAACGGCCGCAACCCGGCGATGACGTATCCGTTGTGGAAATCGCTCGAGCCAGGACTCGAGTCGGTCAGCGATCTGTTCATCTGGGCCGACGAGAGCTTCGATCTGTCGCTCTCGGGCGAGTCGCGGTCGGCACGCGGGGTGTGGCTCTCGGGCAACGCCTTCGAGACGCTCGGCATCCGGCCGGCCGCGGGCCGGCTGTTCTCGGCGGCCGACGATCGTGCCGGCTGCGCGCCCATCGTCGCCATCAGCTACCCGTTCTGGCAGCGCGAGTACGGCGGCCGCGCCGACGCGATCGGCAAGACGATTCACCTCGATCGCCATCAGGCGACGATCGTCGGCGTCACGCCGGAGTCGTTCTTCGGCCTCGAGGTCGGACGGAACTTCGACGTCGCGATTCCGCTATGCGCCGAGCCGGCGCTTCATCCCGGCGACGACGGCTTCCGGCGCGCCGACACCTGGTGGCTGATGGTGATGGGGCGTCTCAAGCCCGGGCACACGCTGGAACAGGCGAAGGCGGAGCTCGAGTCGCGCTCGCCGGGGATCTTCGCCGCGACGACGCCGGCCGACTACACCGCGGCGGGGAAGAAGGACTACGGCGAATTCAAGCTGCACGCGATCGACGCGTCCACGGGCTTCTCGACCCTGCGCCGCAGCTACGAGACGCCGCTCGGGCTGCTGCTCGCGATCGCCGGGGCGGTGCTGCTCATCGCCTGCGGCAACCTCGCCAACCTGATGCTGGCGCGGGCGACGGCGCGCGAGCGCGAGATCGCCGTGCGCCTGGCGATCGGCGCGTCGCGCTGGCGCGTCATCCGCCAGTTCATGTCCGAGAGCCTGCTCCTCGCGCTCGCCGGCGCCGCGCTCGGCGTCGGCCTCGCGCGGGTGCTCAGCCCGCTGCTGCTCTCGTTCCTCAGCACCGAGCGCGACCCGCTGTTCCTGAACCTCGAGCCTGACCTGCGCGTCCTGGGCTTCGCCGTCGGCCTGGCGACGATCACCTGTCTCCTGTTCGGCCTGCTGCCGGCGATTCGCGCCACTCGCACGCCGCCGGTGGCGGCGATGCGATCCGGCGGCCGCGCGGTCACCGACGGCCGCGAGCGCTACGCGGCCCGCCGCTTCCTCGTCGTCGCCCAGGTGGCGGTGTCGCTCGTCCTGCTCGTCGGTGCCGCGCTCTTCGTCCGCACGCTCGCCAACCTGTCACGCGTCGATCCGGGATTCGACAGCGAGGGCGTGACCGTCGCGCGAATCGGCTTCGGCACGGCGGGCGGCGATCGGCAGACGAACACCACCATCGCCGACAACCTGATCGCGTCGGTGTCGGCGCTGCCCGGGATCCAGGGCGTCACTGCCGTCAGGGTCGTGCCGCTCGGCGGCGGCGGGTGGAACGAGGGGCTGATCATCGACGGCAAGCGGCAGTCGGAGTATCCGAACGTCAATCGCGTCGACGCGCGGTTCTTCGAGGTCATGAGGATCCCGCTTCGCGGCGGACGCAACTTCGACGTCCGCGATCGGCTCGGCGCCGCTCCCGTGGCGATCGTGAACCAGGCGTTCGCGAAGGCGTTCGTTCCAGACGGCCGGGGCCTGGGCCGCCGCTTCCGATTCGACGTCGGACCGAACCAGCCGGACCTGGAATACGAGGTCATCGGCATCGTCGGCGACACGCAGTACTTCAACCTGCGCGAGGATCCGCCGCCCACGATCTTCCTGGCGCGCACGCAGGACGACCAGCCATCCGCGTCGGTGACGATGATGGTGCGCTCGGCTCAGGAAACCGGGCCGCTCACCGCCGCGATCGTGCGGACGGCGACGTCGGTGGCGCCGGGCTCGCTCGTCGTCTTCGACTCGCTCGACCGCCAGGTGCAGAACACGCTCCGCCGCGAACGGCTGATGGCGACGCTCTCCGGTCTGTTCGGCACGCTCGCGGCGGTGCTGGCGATGACCGGGCTCTACGGCGTCATGTCTTATATGGTGACGCGGCGCCGGAACGAGATCGGCCTGCGAATGGCGCTCGGCGCCGGGCGCGGAAAGGTGCTGGCGTTGATTCTGAAAGAGGCGACGATTCTCGTCGCCATCGGCGTCGTCATCGGCACCGGCCTCGCGATCCTGCTCGGCCGCTACACCGAGTCGCTGCTCTTCGGCCTGACGCCAGGCGATCCGGCGACGATGGCGGGCGCGACGATCGCGTTGATGGCGGTCGCCGGGCTCGCCGGCGCGATCCCGGCGTGGCGTGCGTCACGCGTCGAACCGACGACGGCGCTGAGAGCGGAATGAACGACAAACATTGAACCTTGGGCGTAGTGGAGCGCCTTGGAGGCTGCCTCCACGCCTCTCCACAGCGCCCCAAGGTTCAATGTGTCGTCGCGATGTCGGTCACTTCGCCGGTAGGGCCGCAATCGCATCGCTGAGCGGCCCGTCCAGCTCTTCGTAGACCCGGTGCAGGTACCAGTCGACCAGCTGGATCCTGAACGCGTTCTCGCGCGCGGCGACGCCGCCGGTGATCGTCTTCATCGGCTGCGCGAGCATCGGCATGATCGCGTCGCGGGCCTGATCGGGATCCAGGCCCTTGGCTTTCATGATCTTGCCCTGCGCCAGCAGGACGCGAAATACCTCCACCGTCGCGTGGAGCAGCGTCTCGTCCGTGAGCGGGTCGCCATGGCCGGTGACGATGGTCCTGGCGTCGAGCGCGTCGATCTTCTCGAGCGCCGCGAGCCATTCGGTCGGATAGCCGCTCAGCGCGAACGTGATCGGATTCACGATCAGATCGCCGGTGAGGAGGATCTTCTCGGCCGGCAGGTAAAGCAGCGTGTCGCCAGGCGTCACCGCGCGGCCGAAGTTCAGCAGCTGGATCTCGCGGTTGCCGAAATGGATCGTGAGCCGATCGGTGAACGTCACGTCCGGAAACGCGTGCCGCACGGCGTTCTTCTGAGCGAGAAAGAAGCGCGCGTCGGCGAGTGCCTGACGCAGCCGCGGAAGATTCTCCGGCGCGGGCGTCGCGGCCTCCGCCTTGGCCAGATCCGCTTCGAGGGTCTTGATGTACCCGGGCAGCTGCGATTCGAGTCCGGGCCGGTTGAACTCGAGCGCCGGTCCCATCATCAGGCGCCGCGTCTTCTCGTGCGCGATGACCCGGACGTCGGGAAAGGCGCGCTGATAGACCTCGGTGCCGTACCAGTGATCCCAGTGCCAGTGCGAGTTGACGACGTACCTGACCGGCGCCGGCGACACCTTCCGAATCTCGGCGAGCACCGCCGCCGCGGCCGACGGCGTCCCGTTCGAATCGAACACGAGCACGCCGTCGTTCGACGTGATCGCCACCGCATTGCCGTCGAGGCCGACGCCGCCGTACGGCGCGGTCTTGAAGAGATAGACGCCATCGCCGAGCGTCACCCGCTCGGGCGCGGGCCGCTCGATGGTCGTGCCTTGCACCGCAGCAGCGGTGATCATCGCCGCCACCACCAGCGTGCGCGAACTCACTCGATCCTCCCTGACGGACGCGATCGCCGGACGGGGGACGCCGGCCGATCTCAGGAAGGGATTGCAACCGGGATGCCATGTGTACGGCGGAAAAGCGCTTGATACTGCAGTGCCGGATCCCGGATTCGGGACGCGCCAGCCCGGATCGCGACCGGAGGCTTGGAGGCTTGAAACTTGGAGGCTTGAGGTTCTCCGCCGCCCGCCGCCTTCAAGCCCCAGGCCCCAAGCCCCAAGCCCCAAGCCTAGGCGAGCCAAGCGCCTTTCACTGGCGAGCCCGACTCTGCTACCTTTACCTCGCTTCACCCCACTTCGATATCTGTATGACCCGTGATGTTCGTTGGTTCGTGTCTGCCGGTGCGGTCTGGCTCGTGGCGTTCGCGGTGCGGGGCGCCGCGCAGTCGCCGCCGCAGACCCCGGTGGCTGCAGAGGTTTCGACGTCGGCCGGCGTTTTCAGCGCCGGGCAGGCGTCCAAGGGCGAGCAGGTCTTCGGCAACATCTGCCAGGGCTGTCACAACACCGCCGGCTTCTCGAATGACAAGTTCAAGGAGACCTGGAACGGGCGTCCGGTCGCCGAGTTGTTCGCGCTCATCAGCGAGAGCATGCCCGACGACTCGCCCGGCTCGCTGCCGATGCCGGAGTACGTGCAGGTCGTCGCCTATCTCTTGAAGTTGAACGGCCAGCCGGCGGGCAAGGCCGATCTGCCGGTCGAAGTCGACGCACTCAAGAAGATCAAGATGGAGCTGAAGAAAGAGGATTGACGCCATGGCCCGAGGAGAGACCGTGAGACGTTCTGCCATCGTGTCCGTGTTTACGTGCGCGGTGCTGTTCGGCGTGCTCGCCGTGGGAGGCAACAACGCCCCGTCGGCGCAGGGACAGTCGCTCGTGCGCGGCAACGCGCCGGGCGAGTGGCGCTACTGGGGCGGCGACGCCTGGAGCTCGCGCTACTCACCGCTCGATCAGATCAACGCCTCCAACTTCGGCAACCTCCAGGTTGCCTGGGAATGGAAGGCCGGCGCGTTCGGCAGCGACGAGTACTACCGGACCACGCCGCTCTACGCCAACGGCCGCCTCTTCACGGTGGCGACGACGCGGCGCATCACCGCGGCGATCGATCCGGAGACGGGCGAGACGCTGTGGATGTACCGCCTCGAGGAGGGCCTGCGCTATCAGAAGGCGCCGCGCCAGTTCGCCGGCCGCGGCCTCGCCTACTGGACCGACGGCACCAGCGAACGCATCATCACCATCACGCCCGGCTATCACCTGGTCGCGCTCGACGCGAAGACCGGACGTCCCGATCCGAAGTTCGGCAAGGACGGCGTCGTCGATCTGATGGACGGGCTCGGTCTCGAACTGGTGCCCTGGGCCGTGGACGATCCCGGTCCGCTCGTGATCAGCGACGAGGCGCCGCCGCGCCGGGCGAAGCCTGGTGAGGGCTGGGATCCGGTGAAGAAGATCGGCGCCGACGGCACGATCGGCATCGACCCCGAGAAGTACGGCCTCATCGCCGCGAGCTCGCCGGCGATGATCGTCGGCGACGTCGCCATCGTCGGCAACTCGTCGATTCACGGCTACTACCCGACGCGCGCGCGGCATGTGCCCGGCTACATCCGCGGCTTCGACGTGCGCACCGGCAAGCAGCTCTGGAAGTTCAACCTGATCCCGCAGAAGGGCGAGTTCGGCGCCGAGACCTGGAAGAACGGATCGGCGCCGGGGACGTTCGGCGTCGGCAAGAACGACGCCTGGGCGCCGTACTCGGCCGATCCGGATCTGGGGCTCGTCTACATTCCCGTCGGCATGCCGCTGATGGACGAGTACGGCGGCCACCGCCCCGGCGACAACCTCTTCGGCAACTCGATCGTCGCGCTCGACGTGAAGACCGGCAAGCGCAAGTGGCACTTCCAGATGGTCCATCACGACATCTGGGACTACGACACGCCGATGGCGCCGAACCTGATGGACGTGACCATCGACGGCAAGCCGCGCAAGATCATCGCGCAGCCGACCAAGCAGGGCTGGCTCTACGTCTTCGATCGCGAGACCGGTCAGCCGATCTGGCCGATCGTCGAGACGCCGGTGCCGCAGAGCGAGGTCAAGGGCGAGCAGACCTCGCCGACGCAGCCGATCCCGAGCAAGCCCGCGCCGTACGCGCACATGGGGCTCGAGGAAGACGACCTCATCGATTACACACCGGCGATCAAGGAAGCGGCGCTGACGCTGGCGAAGAAGTGCCGGATGGGCCCGTATTACATCCCGGCCTCGCCGGGTGACGGCACGTCGAAGCTCGGCTTCGAGTGCTCCTGGTACGCACCGGGCGCGAGCGGCGGCGTGAACATCGATGGCGGCGCGACGATCGATCCCGAGACGGGGATGATCTACGTCGCCTCGCAGTCGCTGCTCGGCACGATCGATGTCGAAAAGAACCCGTGCTCGGAGTTCGACTACAGCACGCCGCGCAACAGCTGCGGCGCCATCGGTGCGCCGCCGCCCCCGCCAGGCTATCAGCCGCCCGCGGCTGCGGCGGGACGCGGCGCGGGTGGCGGCGGACGCGGCGCCGGCGGTGGTGGTCGGGGCGGCGGCCGTGGTGGCATCGCCTGCGCCGATGTCGCCACTGCCCGACCGGGCACGTCGTCCTGTGGCGGTGTTTCGATTCTGAAGCCGCGAGAGCTCGGCGGCATCACGGCCTACGACCTCAAGACCGGTGACAAGACGTGGTGGATTCCCGTCGGCGGCAAGCTAGTACCGCAGACGTCGACCGATCCGATCTTCGCCGGCGTCACGTTGCCCCCGACCGCCCCGGGCCGGCAGGCGCAGGTCATCACGACCAAGTCGCTCGTGATTTACGGCACCGGCCGCAGCGGCGCGGCGCCCGGCGTCGAGCCGATGCTCTACGCCGTCGACAAGACCACCGGCAAGGAGATCGCGACCGTGAAGATCCCGAACCGCACGAGCGCGGTGCCGATGACCTTCATGCACAAGGGCAAGCAGTACATCGTCTTCGCGACCGGCAATGGCGCGAACACCTCGCTCGTCGCGCTGACGCTGCCGTCGCCGACGACGCGGCAGGGTGGAGGGCAGTGACGCTGTGCGTCACTGAACTCGGAACTTAGAACTCAGAACTTGGAACTTCGGAACTCGGAGCTCTGGACCGGGAACGGTCCGGGCTCCGAGTTTTGTTTTTCGGTTTGAAGTTCTGAGTTCGAAGTTCTAAGTTCTAAATTGCGGTCGCAGGAGCGCGTATTCGTGAATCGTCCCAACCCTGACAAGCCGTCGTCGATCAACGCCGCGCAGGCCGAGGCGCGGCTGCGCGCGGTGCGCAATGCGGTGCTGGCGCTGCACAAAGTCCTGATCGACACCGAACGCGGCCGCTACGAGCAGTCGCGCGGCAAAATCGAGTCGTCGCATCACGCGCTGCAACTGCTGATGCAGGACCCGTTCTTCGCCTGGCTGCGGCCGATGGCCCAGCTCATCGTCCATCTCGACGAGTGGATGTTCGACGACAAGCTCCGCAACCCCGACGACCTGACGATGCTGCTCGACCAGGTCCGCCGCCTGCTCAACGGCCAGGTCGCCGGCGACGTGTTCCATTCCGAGTACCGCCGGGCGCTCCAGGACAGTCCTGAGGTGGTTGTGGCGGCGGGACGAGTTGCAGCACTTCTTAACGGGTAACGACGGGTAACGACAGGTACGACAGGTACGACGGGTACGACGGGTACGACAGTACGAAGAGCGGGTTCTTGCTAGTGGCGGCTGCTCTCGCCTCGTCCAGATGCGGACATGTCGGAACGGACCGATCGTACCTGTCGTACCCGTCGTACCTGTCGTACCTGTCGTACCTGTCGTACCTGTCGTACCCGTCGTACCCGTCGTACCCCGTCTCGTTGTAGACTGTCGACAAGAGGGATTCGAGATGCGCATCGCCTGGTCGCTCGTCGCCGCTTTGTTGATGTTTCCGTCTGCTGTCTTCGCGCAGCGCGAGTCGATGCTGACGACGCCCGCGTGGCTGGCGCAGCATCTTGCCGATCCGGACCTCGTCGTCCTTCACGTCGGGCCGAAGGCCGACTACGACGCCGCGCACATTCCGGGCGCGCGCCACGTCGCGCTCAACGACATGGCGGCGCCGCGCGTCGACGGCGGTCTGACGCTCGAGATGATGCCGGCGGAGGATTTCCGTCAGAAGCTGGCGTCGCTCGGCGTCTCCGACAACTCGCGCATTGTCGTCGCGTTCACCGGAGCCGGGATCACGCAGGCGACGCGAATCATCTTCGCCCTCGATACCTTTGGCCTGGGCGATCGGGCGACGCTGCTCGATGGCGGGATGACGGCCTGGACGAAGGGCGGCCATCCGGTGACGACCGAGGTGCCGGCGCCGAGGGCCGGCTCGCTCTCGCCGCTGAAGACGCGGCCGCTCGTGATTACCGCCGACGACGTCGTCGCGCGCATGAAGCAGCCGAACGTCACGGTCGTCGACGGCCGCACCGACGCGTTCTACAGCGGCGCGCAGACGGGCGGCGGGCAGGCGGCGCCGCACAAGACCGGGCACATCGACGGCGCGGTCAGCGTCCCGTACGTCTCGCTCGTCGACGAGAATCAGCAGCTGAAGCCGAAAGCCGATCTGGAAGCCGCGTTCGCGAAGGCCGGCGTCAAGCCGGGCGACACCGTCATCGGCTACTGCCACATCGGCCAGCAGGCCACCGCGATGCTGTTCGCGGCCCGTTCGCTCGGTTATCCGGTGTTGCTCTACGACGGCTCGTTCGAGGACTGGTCGCGCCGCAATCTGCCGGTGACGACGGTCAAGAAGGACAAGTAGCGCGTGGTCGCGCTGACCTCGGCCCTCCGGCAGATCCGCCGGCATCCCCGACTGGCCTGCGCGGCGATCGCCTGCATCGCGCTCGGCGCCGCTGCCACCGCCGCGGTCGTCACCCTCGTTCACGCCGCGCTCCTGCGGCCGCTGCCGTTTCCGGATGCCGACCGGCTCGTGCGCATCTGGTTCAGAGAGGACGGCGGCGGCAATCCGCGCGTGTCGGTGTCGATTCCCGACCTCGCCGATCTCGCGACGCTGCAGTCGTTCGACACGCTGCTCGGCACCTCACGCGTCAGGGTGATCGCCGATCTCGGCGGCCGCACTGAGCGCATGCGAGGCGAGGGCGTGCCGCCGCACTACTTCGAGACGCTCGCGATTACGACGCCGATCGGCCGTGCGCTCGGACCCGCGGATTCGGCGCCCGACGCGCCGGCGGCGATGGTGATCAGTCACGCCACCTGGGTGACGCGATTCGGCGCGGCGGCGGATGTCGTCGGCCGCACCATACGTACCGCGAACGCGACCTACACCATCGTCGGTGTCACCGCGTCGGGGTTTGCGGGCTCGGTCGAGGACGATCAGGTCGAGTTCTGGATTCCGCTGGCGCGCTACGAGCCCGTCCGCTACACGACCGATCGACTCGCGCGCTATACCTGGGCGATCGCGCGGCTGCGCGACGGCGTCGCGATCGACGCCGCGCGCGGCGAAGCGGCGGCGCTCACCATCCGGCTGAAACAGGCGCACGGCGCCATCTACGATCGGCTCTCGCTCGACGTCGAGCCGATGGGGGAGAACTGGCGCGCCGGGCTGCGGCGCGGCGGCTGGCTGCTCCTCGGCGCCGCGGGTTTGCTCCTCGTCGTCGCCTCCGTCAACGTCGCCGGTCTGCTCCTGACGCGCGTCGTCGATCGCAAGCGCGAGTTCGCGGTCCGCACGAGTCTCGGCGGCCGGCGCGCGGATCTGATCGCGCAGCTCCTCGCCGAAGCGCTGGTCATCGTCGCTGCTGGCGGTCTGCTCGGCATTGCGCTCGCCGGACCGTTGCTGCGCGCGTTCCTCACGCTGTCGCCGGTCACGCTGCCGTCCTACCTGCGAATCGACACGGATCCGGTGGCGCTTGCCGTGGCGCTCGCGGTGATCGCCGCGACCGGCCTGGCCGCCGGCGTCTGGCCCGCCGTCACCGGCAGCCGCGTCGATCCGATTGACGCCCTGCGTGGCGGCGGCCGGGGGAGCGTCGGCGCGCGCGGCGAACGGCGGTGGGGCAGCTTGCTCGTCGCCATCGAGACCGCGCTCACGCTCGTGCTGCTCGTCGTCGGCGGCCTGTTGCTGCGATCCTGGCAGGCGCTGGAGACGACGACGCTCGGGTATCGCGTCGAGGGCATCGCGCGTCTGGCTGTCACGCTGAGCGCGCAGGACGCGCGCGCGGCGGCGGACGTCCGCGCGTTCTACGACCGTCTCCGGTCCGAACTGCGCGCGCAGCCCGGCGTCGAGACGGTCGGACTCGTTTCGCCGACGCTGCCGCCCTGGGATCCGGATCACATGCGGCTGCACGTGCCGGAGATCCAGACGCCGAACGACCGTGGCTTCGACGTCGGCATCCATGCGATTGACGATCAGGTGCTCGCAACGCTCGACATCCCGCTCGTCGCCGGACGGGCGCTGCGTTCGGGCGATGGCCGCGTCGCGATCATCAGCCAATCGATGGCCGATCGGCTCGGCGGCCCGGCCCGGGCGGTCGATCGCGAGGTACGCCTGGCGAGTGCCATGCCGATGCAGGATCCGCTCGCCGGCGCGTATCGCGTCGTCGGCGTCGTCGGCGACGTCGCCTACGACGGGCTCGGCGAACAGGAAACGCGGCGCTACATCCGCTACGGCGACCCGACCGACGCCCGCGCCGCGCGGCTCGATGTCTACGTGCCGCTCGAGGCGATGCCGGTGCGGCAGGTGTCGATCGGCGTGCGCGTCAGCGGCGACCCGGCGGCGGCGATCGATCCGCTCCGCCGCGTCATCAACGCGATGGCGCCGGCCTCGGCCGTGCACTGGACCGGCACGATGACCGACGAGCTGGCGCTCGAATACGCGCCGTCACGCTTCTACGCGGTGCTGATCGTCGCGTTCTCGACCAGCGCGCTGGCGCTGACCGGCGTCGGTCTCTTCGCGGTGTTGACGCATGGCGTGTCGCGGCGCACGCCGGAGATCGGTCTGCGGGCGGCCATGGGCGCGACGCCGCTGCTCGCGGCGCGCCTCGTTCTCGCCAGCGGTCTGGTCCCGCTCGCCGCGGGCGCGGTCGCAGGACTGCTCGCTGCCGTCGCCGGCACCCGCGTGCTCGCCAGCCAGCTCTACGGCACGACGTCTCTGGACGCGCTCGCCTTCGCTGGCGCGACCGGCGCCCTCGTTCTCGTCGCGATCGCCGCCAGCGTCCTGCCCGCGCGCCGCGCGGCAAGGCTCGATCCGCTGACGGCGCTCCGGCAGACGGAGTAGAGCGCGTCCAGGCCTAGCCCACCTTCGTGCGAGCCACCGGGCGGAGCGGCGAGACCGTGTCCTTGGGGCCGTTGGTGGCCACGAGTGTCAGGAACGACTCGAGATGCGGCAGTCCTTCGTGCCGCTTCGGATAGACCGCATTCCAGCGCCGCGGCAGACCTCTCGGGGTGATACGAATCGCACGGAGGTCGGTCGACCGTTCGACGTACTGCTTCACCGCCCAGTTGGCGAGCACGGCGGCGCCGAGCCCGGCGCGGACCAGCTCGACGACCGCTTCGGTGATCCGCACCGGCTGCACCGCTTCGGGGGCGACGCCGGCGCGGCGCAGCGTGATGTTGACGAAGTAGCTCTCCTTGCGCGGCGAGTAGGTGAACAGCCGCAGCTGCCGGAAATCCGAGAGGCGGACGAAGGGGCGGGCCGCGAGCGGGTGATCGGCGTGGACGAGCAGCATCATCTCGTCCTCGAGGATCATCCGCGAGATCAGGCCGCGCTGGCGGACCGGCGAGTACATGAAGGCGACGTCGAGCGTTCCGGCCTGGAGCGCCGACACCGGCGTCGTCGTCGCGTCGGTGTCGATCTCGATCTCGATCGACGGGTCGCGTTCGCGCAGCTTGCGGATCACCGGCGGCAGCCAGTGATAACAGGTGTAGCACTCCGTGCTGATGCGGAGGCGGCGCGGCACCGGCCGGAGGCCGCGGCGGATCTCCTCCTCGGCGACCGTGAGCTCGGCGAGGACCGTTCGCGCCGAGTCGATCAGGCGAAGCCCGGCCGGCGTCGCCACCATCCGGCGGTTGAGCCGGTCGAACAGCTTCGTCCCGAGACGGCCTTCGATGTCGCGAAGCTGGTGGCTGAGCGCCGACTGGGTGAGGTGGAGCAGTTCGCCGGCGCGGGTCAGACTGCCGCAGTCGGCGATGGTCGAAACCAGACGGAGGTGGCGAACTTCCAGGTCCATCGGGCGCCTCGCAGACTTCGTATTATCGCTCATGCGACATCGCCTATTGATGAATTCTGTTCATGTCGTCGATGAGCGCCGCGGCCCGGCCCGGCGTAGACTGGAGTATGGGCGACGACCACATCAAGAAGTACTCGAACGGCGAGGTCACCGTGATCTGGCGGCCGGCGATCTGTCAGCACACCGGCGTCTGCGCGCGCGGACTGCCGGCGGTGTTCAACCCGCGCCGCCGCCCCTGGATCGAGCTCGAACACGCTGACACGAAGGCGATTGTCACGCAGGTCGACCGATGCCCGTCCGGCGCGTTGTCGTGGGAGCCGGCGAAGGGCGGCGCGCACTAGTGCCGTGGCGCCGGCGATCGTCGCCTGCAGGGGACGATGTCCGGTGGCGATCCACTCACCTGCGAATCGAATCGATGAATACGACGCGGTTGATGACGCGCTCGGCTGGCATGCATGTTGATCACTGTGTCCTTGAACACGGGAGGGCGTGGACATGGTCGGTCGAGATCGGCTCGGGTGGATTGTTGCCGGCGTGGTGATGCTCGGCGCGGTATTCATGTGGCGCGAGACCGGATCGGCTCGTGCCGGGGCGATGAACGAGATGGCCGTCGCTTGCGATCCAACGCAGCAGGCCGTCGTATCCCGGCAGTCCTCGACTGCGCAGGTCGTCGTCCGTTGCGTCCCAGCTGACGGCGCGATCGCGACGATGGCGATCGCGAACGGCAGCGAGTGGGCGGCGCCGGCGGCGGCGCCCCGTACCGCGCGCGCGGTGCCCGCCGGCTACACGATCGCCGAGGCGCCGCAAGTGGCAACGGTGCAATCGGCGCCGCGTGTGATCGAGCCGGCGCGGACGTCGGCGCCGGTGCGGCGCGCGAGCAACGGCCGCTCCTGGCAGAAGCGGGTGGCCATCATCGGCGGATCGGCCGGCGCGGGCGCGGCCATCGGTGCGCTCCTCGGCGGCAAGAAGGGCGAGGCGATCGGCGCCGCGGCCGGCGGCGGCGGCGCGACGCTCTACGAAGTCCTGCGGACCCGCGACCGGTGAGCCTGCGCCCGGCGCCCGGTGACGTTCGCGCGGCCAGAGGCCGCACCCTCCGCGACGTCATCGGGCCCGGGCTCGACGTCCTGTTCGTCGGCATCAATCCGGGGCTCTATTCGGCCGCCGTCGGCCATCACTTCGCACGCGCCGGCAATCGCTTCTGGCCCGCCCTCCACGACGCCGGCTTCACGCCACGCCGGCTCACCGCGTTCGAGGACCGCGAGCTCCTCCGCTACCGGCTCGGCGTCACGAACCTGGTCGCGCGGTCGACGGCCGCGGCAAGCGAGCTCCAGCCCGAAGAGCTGCGAGCGGGCCGCGCGCGCCTCGCCGCCAAAGTCCGTCGTCACCGTCCTCGGTTCGTCGCCCTCGTCGGCATCGGCGCTTACCGGGTCGCGTTCGAGCGTCCGCTCGCAATCGTCGGCGCGCAGGATGAGCGTCTCGGCGACGCGCGGCTCTGGGTGCTGCCGAACACGAGCGGCCTCAACGCCAATCATCAGGCGAAGGATTTTGCACGGTTGTTCCGCGAGCTGCACGACGCCGTAGGCCGCGTCCACCTCCGCACGTTGCCGATCGACTGACGGCCTCACCCAGACCGAGGACGGCCAACCGCGGTGGACCCCGAAGGCGCCGATGACCCTCGAACCACTGCAACCGAAGCGGTTCACGTTCCGCTTCACGGAAAGCCGGCACGGCGCGGCGCGGCGTCGGTGACGATGGGCCTGAAGGCGCCGGTGAGAGTCGGCGGCGGCGCATCGGGCGTGAACCTGCGCGTCCCGCGGGCCGATCCGCGCGCCATCGAAGCGGCCAGTCTGCGCGCCGACATCGACCGCCGCGCCAGGCAGCTCGGCGCCGTGAAGGTTGTTTTTCAAACAGTCTTCTTCCCGGTCTTCACGAGTTTCACGGTGAATGCCTCTCAACACCGCGAGCTGCAACCTGCAGCTCGCAGCCCGCAACCTGCAGCCTGAAGTCCGCCTACATCTCATCCAGCGCGTGTCTCAACCAGAAGAACGCCGCTGCCTCATGCTCGTACGGCGGGGGGCCGATTGAGTCGAGCCAGCGATCGATCGCGTCGCCGGCGCCGTGGATCCGAGTGCGCGCGTCGTGGCGGGCCTGGCGGGAGAGTTTGCCGACGAAATGCGCGCGGCAGACGTCGTCGCCGACGCCGAGCGCGCGCGCGAGTGGAATCAGCGGCTGCAGATCGGCGGGCACGCGGTCGTCGCGGAAATTCGCCATCGAGGCGTCGCGCTCGTCGGCGCAGAACTGCGCCGGTGTCTTCAGGAATCGCGTGAACGCGTCGCCCTCGACGCGCGTGCGGACGCCGAGCGCGTGCTTGCGCAGCCGCTCGTCGAAGGCCCGGCGCCGTTCGTCGACCCAGCGGGCGGGAAGTCGCGCGCCGACGAGGGCGCGGGCGCGCTTGGCGGCGCTCTCGGCGATCGCGTCGGCTCTGGGCAACTGCGCTCGGCCGGCGAGCGCGGCGTGATGCACGAGCGCGTGTGCCGTCGGCGCCTCGCCGGCGATCGCCGCCTGCTCGGCGGCCGCGATCGCCGCGCCGTACTCCGTGAGGTCGATGCGCATCTGCGCGAGGAGCAGCCAGCCGAATCGATCGGCGCGTGTCGGCGCGAGCGTCGTGGTGAGACCGGCCGCGGCATCCGCCTTGAGTCCGAAGAGATCGTCCGGGGCGGTCCGCGCATCGCCGCTGGCGTGGCCGCCCAGGTTCGAACGGAGCGCGGCCGCTGCCCGTTCCGTCAGGTCGAACGGCGCGAACGGACTCGAGGGCGACGGCGATGGCGTCGCGTCGCCCATCATCCAGCGCGAGCTGAACATCGCCAGGTATTCGCGCTCGCGATAGAGGAGCACCGAGGCGTAGTCGATGTGCGTCGCCGCCGCATCGGGCTGGCGCGCGCGCAGGTCCAGATAGATCTGGATCGGCGTGATCGAATCCGGCCGCAGCAGGTGGACGGTGGCCACGGTGAACCTATCGTCGCGAACAGCCGTCAGGCGCAGATGGCCTAGTATTACGAAACGCTTCGTTGACATTTACGAATTGATTCGTATACCTTCTCGGGCATGCCATCACGGCCTCCGTTCATTCTTCTCTGCGTGCTGTCGCTGACCTTGACTGCGGCGGTTTCCAGCGGCCAGGTGCCGCAGAGGCCGCCGGTCAGGGACGCGGCGGCGGCGGCCGCGACCGCAACCGGCCTCATCGAAGGAGTGGTTGTCGCCGCCGACACCGGGCGCGTCGTCCGGCGTGCGACCGTCTCGCTTGCCGCGGCCGGACAGCCCGCGGGCAGGACGGTATTCACGGACGATCAAGGCCGGTTCGGCTTCTCCGAGCTCCCCGCCGGCGCGTACACCCTGACTGCAGGCAAAGCCGGCTTGCTCGAATCCATCTACGGGCAGCGTCAGCCGGGATCGGGACGGCCCGGCACCGCGATCGAGCTTGCCGAAGGCCAGAAGATCACGAACGTTTCGATGCCGGTCGGACGCGGTGGCGTGATCACCGGACTTGTGCTCGACGACGCCGGCGAGCCGGCCTTCGGCGCGAGCGTGCGGATCTATCGCGTGTCGTGGCGGAGCGGATTCGCGGTGCCTCATGCGGTGGCGGTGGCCGAGACCGACGACCGCGGCATCTATCGGGCGCCGCAGCTGCAGCCGGGCGATTACTTCGTCAGCGCCGGCCTGCGCGACCCGTACGGCGCCGAGGCGCAGCGACTCGACGTGATGAAAGCGCGCGTCGCGGAGCTGGCCTCGCGGGGCGGCGGCGGAGCGGTCGAAGTCAGGGCGATGATGGAGCGCATGCCCGAGAGCACGATCGCGCGGCCCGTCGACGGCTACGCGCTCGTCTACTATCCGAACACCCTCAGCGGATCGGAAGCGAAGGCGATTCACGTCGAGGCCGGCGAGGAGAAGAGCAACATCGATCTCCAGTTGCAGCGCGTGTCCTTCGCCAGTGTCTCCGGCGCTGTCGTCGGCGCGCCTGCGGGAGTGACGGGCAGCATCGGCGTCCGTTTGATCGACCGTGCGCAATTGCCCGGCGTCGGCACGCGTTACGCCAGCGTCGGCGCTGACGGGCGGTTCACCTTTCACGGGCTGGCGCCCGGCACGTACACCGCGTTTGCGATCTTCGAGCCGCGCACCGCCGGCTTGCCCGCGGGCGCGTCGGCGGCGTTCGCCGAGGGCTATGCCGTCGGTGCGGCGATGGCCAAGGCGGAGAAGGCCGGATCCGGCAGCGAAGATCCGCCGCCGGCCGTCCTCTTCGCGCAGAGCGAGATCGCGCTCGGCGGCCAGTCGGTCGACGGCCTCGTGCTGACGCTGCAGCCGGGGATGACGATCTCGGGGTCGCTCGTCTTCGAGGGCGGCCCGCCGCCCGCCGACCTGCGACGGCTCGCGGTGCGCGCGCAGCGCGTCGAAGGCAGCGAGGATCTCGGCGAGATCCCGGCGTCGCGCTCGGTGCCGGTCGACGCCGACGGACGCTTCACGCTGCGCGGCGTGCTGCCGGGACGCTACCGCATCGTCGCGGCGATCGGCGCGCCGGACTTCCTGCCGATCTCGTCTGTCTTCGGCGGCGTCGACTCGCTGGATTTTCCGCTCGAGGTGAAACCCGGCGAGAACGTCGCCGGCGGCGTCCTGACGTTCGCGCCGCGGATGGGGGAGCTCTCCGGCACGCTCGAGGATCCCAAGGGCGATCCGCGGCCGGAGTTCACCGTCGTGCTCTACGCCGACGACTCGCGTTTCTGGGTGCCGCAGGCGCGACGCGTCGTCGCCACGCGGCCGTCGACGCAGGGACAGTTCCGATTCGCGAACCTTCCCGCCGGCGCGTATCGTCTGGCCGCGGTCGTCGATCTGGAACCGGGCCAGTGGTTCGATCCGAAGCTCCTCGAGTCGCTCGCGCCGGCATCGGTCACCGTGACGATCGAGCCGGGCGCGCGCCGCGTGCAGAACATCCGCGTCAACTTCAAGCAGTAGGACGCCCTGGGAAACCCGCCATGTCGGGCTTCCACGGTCCCCGTGCGACGGCGTGAATTCCGCCTGATCCAGGCGGGATTCCCGCCGGCGCGTCCCCGGCACATGCTTTGCTCATTAGGGGATCGTGATTCGTTCACGCGTGTTGACCGCATCGGCCGCGATCGCACTCGCCCTCGGCGTCACCAGTTGTGGCGCTCCGGTGAGTCGCGATCAGATCGCCGGCGCGCTCGCTCGCGCCCTTGACGCGACGCCGAAAACGGCGCGCGTCAAGGCTCTCTGGCCCTCCGTCCGGACGTTCTACGAGACGCGCGAGCATCGGCTCGCGTGGCGCGACGACGACCGCGTCGACGCGGCGCGCGCGGCGATCGACGCATCCGCGACGCACGGGCTTGCGCCCGCCGACTACGACGCCGCTGGCATCGCGCGGGCGTGGGACGCCATACAGAAGAGCGAGTCGATCGGCGACGCGCTCGGTGCCGAGCTCGCGGCCTTCGACATTCGCGTCACCACCGCGCTGATGGCGCTCGGCCACGACGTCGCCGTCGGGCGCACGTCGCCGTCGGCGATCAGCTCGAGCTGGAAGGCGCGCCGGCCGCCGCCGGATCTGGCGGCGTCGCTGTCGGACGCCGTCCAGCGCGATCGACTTGTCGACTGGACGGACGCGCTCGCGCCCCGGCATCCCGAATACGCCGCGCTCCGGCGCCTGCTCGACGAATTGCGACGCGTAGACAGTCCCGACGACGCGCGTATGGAGCAGGTGGCGGTCAACCTCGAACGCTGGCGCTGGATGCCGGACGACCTGGGCGATCGTCATCTGCTCGTCAACATTCCCGCGTTCACGCTCCAGGCGCGCGAGCAGGGCGAGACCCGATTCGAGATGCGCGTCGTCGTCGGCAAGCGCGGCAACGAGACGCCGGTGTTCAGCCGCGACATGGAGACGGTCGTGTTCCGGCCCTACTGGAACATCCCGGAGTCGATCGCGACGGCCGAGACCGCGCGGCTCGCCGCGGACGATCCCGACTACCTCGCCCGCAACGGCATCGAAGTGCTGCGCGTGTCGGGGTCGGGACCACGACGGGTGGATCCGGACGAGATCGATTGGGAAGCAGCCGACCAGGTGAAGGGCGTGCTGCTGCGGCAACGGCCCGGCGCCGGCAACGCGCTCGGCAACGTCAAGTTCATGCTGCCGAACCGGCACAACGTCTACCTGCACGACACGCCCTCGACGTCGTTCTTCAAGCGCGAGATGCGGGCGTTGAGCCACGGCTGCGTGCGGCTCGCCGAGCCGGCAACGCTCGCCGAGTACGTGCTTCGCGACCGGCCGGAGTGGACGCCGGAGCGGATTCGGGCCGCGATGGCCGGCCGCACCGAGGCTCAGGTCCCGCTTCGCGAGCGGCTGCCGGTGCACATCGTCTATTTCACCGTCGTCGTCGGCGCCGACGGACAGCCGGTCTTCCTGTCGGACGTCTACAAGTACGACGCGCGGCAGAGGCGGGGCCGCGGCACGCCGGGGACGGTCGCCGGAACCGAATAGCAGCGGACTCAGATCGTAACTCTGGCGCCCGCGGGCTCCAGGGTCGGGCTATACTGGTCGATACAGCAATTACGGATCCCTGCCAGCAGTAGATCTGCCGTATCGATCGGAGTCGGTTCTGGAGCAGCAGAACAACTACTCTCGCCCCTGGCGGGCGCCGCGCACGTCTGTGGCGCTCGCCGTGATTGCCAGCCTTACCGCGCTCGCGATGCGGCCCATGGCCGCTGCCGCCGAACCGCGCACCGCGGACGAATGGCGGCGTGAGGCCTGGACGCGACCAGCGCCAGCCACGATCGACGTTCAGGTGCTCGATCGCGCGCTCGGCGCCGCCTCGTGCGCATCGCGGGCCGGTCTCGTCGACGATCCGGTGTCGCTGACGATCATCGATTACTCGAGGCCTTCCACCGAGAAGCGGCTCTGGACGTTCGACCTTGCCACCGGCAAGCTGCTGCACCACGAGCTCGTCGCCCACGGCGCGGGCAGCGGTGAGAATCTGGCGACCGCCTTTTCGAACGTCGCCGACTCGCATCAGTCGAGCCTCGGCCTGTTCGTGACCGCGGACACCTACACCGGCCGCAACGGCTACTCGCTGCGGCTGGATGGCCTCGACGACGGCTTCAACGATCGCGCCCGCGAGCGCGCCATCGTCGTCCACGGCGCGCCGTACGTGAGCGACGAGTTCGCCCGCGCCAACGGCCGCCTCGGCCGCAGCTGGGGCTGCCCGGCGCTCGGCGACAACGTCGCGCGCGAGTTCATCGACCGCATCAAGGGCGGCAATCTGATCTTTGCGTACTACCCCGACCAGGCCTGGCTCAACGGCTCGCGGTTGCTTGGAGATTGCGCGGCGGCTGCAGAATCGAAACGATAGCCCGCAGCCCGCAGCCCGCAGCCCGCAGCCCGCAGCCCGCAGCCCGCAGCCCGCAGCCCGCAGCCCGCAGCCTACCT
>DASTCC010000156.1:0-6632 GCA_035711465.1 Vicinamibacterales bacterium | reverse complement strand
GCCACCCGCTGGTCTGCGCCGCGGTCGGCGCGTCGAACACCGCGTCAAACCAGCGACGCACCGGCGCTTCGAAAGGCGTCAGCGGCATCGATCAATTCTAGGGGCTGGCTGCGGGCTGCGGGCTGCGGGCTGCGGACTGCGGGCTGCTGCTGCGGGCTTCGGGCGCTGGCTGGGGGCTTCGGGTGTTCAGGGGCGGCCGCACTCCACGGCTCGCGCCCGCACTCCACGGCCCGCGGTTCGCCGCCCGGAGCCCGCCGACCGCACCGCCCCCTTTCTCCATTCTCCCTACCCCGCGGCCGCCTTTTGCCGCGTACCGACGCGTGCAGAGACTCTCCTGAAGGGGACTGATCCTTGCATTGAAGAGACCTGTGGGCGGCGTTCGGCACGCCTGAGGGGAGCAGGAATGGCAGTGCGTCGACGTGCGCCAATTCGATATGCGGTCGTCGGTCTCGGCCACATCGCGCAAGTCGCGGTGCTTCCCGCGTTTGCTCACGCCAGGCGCAATTCGACGCTCGCCGCGGTGGTCAGCGACGATCCAGCCAAGCGACGCGAGATCGCCAGGAAGTACCGCTTGGACAGGACCTACGGTTACGACCAGTTCGACGACTGCCTGAACCGAGTCGACGCGGTGTACATCGCGCTGCCGAACTCGCAGCACGCCGAGTACGCGATTCGCGCGGCGGCCGCCGGCGTCCACGTGCTGTGCGAGAAGCCGATGGCGGTGACCGTCGATGAATGCGAGCAGATGATCGACGCCTGCGCCGCCAACGGCGTGAAGCTGATGATCGCCTACCGCCTGCATTTCGAAGAAGTCAACCTGCGCGCCGTCGATCTCGTCCGCCGCGGCCGCATCGGCCAGCCAAAGTACTTCAACTCGTCGTTCTCGATGACCGTGCGCAGCGGCGACATCCGGACCAAGAAGGCCTACGGCGGCGGCACGCTCTACGACATCGGCGTCTACTGCATCAACGCCGCCCGCTACCTTTTCCGCGCCGAGCCCAAGGAAGTGATGGCGATCTCGGTGAACAACGGCGGCGCCAGGCTTGCGGAGGTTGACGAATCGACCGCGTCGATCCTCCGTTTCGAAGGCGAACGCATCGCGTCCTTCGTCACCAGCTTCAATGCGGACGACGTCGCCTCGTACCGGATCGTCGGCACCAAGGGGCAGCTGCACGTCGATCCCGCCTACGAGTACGCCGAAGGGCTGGGCTACACCCTGACCGTGAACGGCAAGGCGACGCACAAGCGCATCGGCAAGCGGGATCAGTTCGCGCCCGAGCTGCTGCACTTCTCCGACTGCATCCAGCGGAACCGGACGCCGGAGCCTTCCGGTGAAGAAGGACTGCAGGACGTCCGGATCGTCCAGGCGCTGTACGAATCGGCGGAGACGGGGAAGGCAGTTCAAATTCCGGCGTACGAGGAACGCAAGCGGCCGAGCGGACGCCAGCGGGTGGTTCGTCCGCCGGTGCGCAAGCCGGAACTGGTCAAGGTGCAGAGCGCCAGCGTGGATTGACTGGCCCGATCTGCAGGGAGGCATCTATATGAAGCTCAGGACTCTCGTCATCGCCCTGGCGGTGGCCGCGACCCCGGCGGTCGTCACCGCCGATCGGCTGACCGACAAGGATCTCAGGCAGCTCGTCGCGCGCATCGAGGACGGCCGCGACCGATTCGACGACGCTCTCGACGACAAGATCAAGGACGCCGTCTTTCGTGGCGAGTCGGGCGAAGTGGACATGGAGCACTTCCTCAACGACTTCCAGGCGAGCATCGATCGCGTCGAGGAGCGGCTGACGCCGGAGTACTCGGCCAGCACCGAAGCGGCCGCGCTGCTCCGCTACGGGTCGGCGATCGAGCGCTTCTTCCGGCAGCAACCGGCCGGCACAAAGGGGGAGAGCGAGTGGAATCGCCTCGCCGCCGACTTGAAGATTTTTGCCGCGGCCTACGGCGCTGATTTCCCGCTCCGCGATGGCGACACGGTGCGCCGGATGGGCGATCGCGAGGTCGCCTCGGCGGCCGACGGCGTCGCCAAGGCGATCGACAAACTCGAGGACGCGCTCGAGGACGATCTCGATGGCGACAACGCCTCGGCGAGCAAGTCGGCGCGCGAGGCCGTCGACCGCGATCTCGACGATCTCGCCAAGGACGCCAAACAGCTGCGCGACCGGGTCAAGGACGGCAAGCCGAGCTCGGCCGAAGCCGAGCGGGTGCTGACCCGCGCGGCACGGATTCAGTCGTTCATCGCCGGTCATCGCACGCCGCGCGCCGCGACTGAATGGCGCGGCGTCGCGACCGACCTCGAGACCATCGCCGTCGCCTATCGCGCGCCCTGGCCGGCGTCCCGGTAGGCCATGGGGCCGAGCGCCGCGGGCTATACTGCCCGCGGCGCTCGATTCGAACTGCGCTTCACCGCACTCCAGCGTTGTGTCCGACATGAAACGACTCCCCGATGATCTGACGCAGCGGCACCTCGCCCGAGTGGTCGAGTCGTCGGACGACGCCATCATCAGCAAGGACCTCAACGGGATCATCACGTCCTGGAACCCGGCTGCGACGCGGCTCTTCGGCTACAGCGAAGGCGAAGCAATCGGCCGCTCGGTCCGGATGCTCATCCCCACGGAGCTCCAGAGCGAAGAGGACGTCGTTCTCGCCAGGATTCGCGCCGGCCAGAAAGTCGATCACTACGAGACGATCCGCCAGCGCAAGGACGGATCGCTGATGTCGATCTCGCTGACCGTCTCGCCGATCAAGAACGAGCACGGCGAGATCGTCGGCGCGTCGAAGATCGCGCGCGACATCAGCGAGCGCGTGAGGCTGCTGGCGATCGCGCGCGAGCACGCGGAAACCGCAGAGCGGCTCGAGCGCGTCGGCGCCATGGTCGCGTCCACCCTCGAGCGCGACACGATCGTCCAGAAGGTCACCGACCTTGCCACCGAGCTCACCCGCGCCGAGTTCGGGGCGTTCTTCTACAACGTCACCGACGTCGAGACCGGCAACGCCTACATGCTCTACACGCTGTCGGGGGCGCCGAAGGAGGCGTTCGCGCAGTTTCCAAACCCGCGGGCTACCGAACTGTTCGCGCCGACGTTCGACGGTCTCGGCCCGGTCCGCGTCGACGACGTGACCCGCGATCCGCGCTACGGGAAGAATCAGCCGTTTGCCGGCATGCCCAAGGGCCACCTGCCGGTGCGAAGCTATCTGGCGGTGCCGGTCAAGGGCATCGCCGGCGGGGTGCTCGGCGGCCTGTTCTTCGGCCACTCGCGGATCGGCGTCTTCACCCAGCAGCATGAGCGTCTGGCGACTGGCGTCGCCGCCTGGGCGTCGGTCGCGCTCGAGAACGCGCGGCTCTACGCCGAGGCGCAGGACGCGAACCGGATGAAGGACGACTTCCTCGCCGTGCTGTCGCACGAGCTGCGGACGCCGCTCAACGCGATCCTCGGCTACTCGCGTCTGCTCCGCGGCGGGATTCTCACCGGCGATCAGGCCGAGCGCGGACTGGAGACGCTCGAACGCAACGCCGGCTGGCTCACCGAGATCGTCGAAGACGTGCTCGATGTCTCGCGCATCGTCTCCGGCAAGCTGCACCTCGACGTCCAGGCGGTCGAGCTGCCGCTGATCGTCGCCAACGCCCTGGCGACGGTTCGTCCGGCGGCCGATGCGAAAGGCGTACGGCTCGAGACCGTGTTCGATCCGCACGTCGGGGTCGTCTCGGGAGATCCGGCGCGGTTGCAGCAGGTGATCTGGAATCTGTTGTCCAACGCCGTCAAGTTCACGCCGCGCGACGGGCGAGTCCTGGTTCGCATCGATCGCGCCGGCGACGATCTCGAGATCGTCGTGGCCGACACCGGCGCCGGCATTCGTCGCGAGTTCCTGCCGTTCGTCTTCGATCGATTCCGTCAGGCCGATTCGGGTACGACGCGGCGCGCCGGCGGACTCGGTCTCGGCCTCGCCATCGTCCGGCACATCGTCGAGATGCATGGCGGCACCGTGGAGGCCGAGAGCGCGGGGCCCGACCGTGGCGCGACGTTCCGCGTGCGGCTGCCTGCCAGGCGGGAGACGCGTGAAGGCTCGGCGCGAAGACGCGAGCCGGCGAAGCCGGACCAGCGCGCGCCGCTCGATGCGCTCGGCGATCTGCGCGGCGTGCGGGTGCTCGCGGTCGACGACGAGCACGACGCGCTGGCGCTGGTCCGCGTCGTGCTCGAAAAGGCGGGTGCCGACGTGACGACGGTCACTTCGCCGAGCGCCGCGCTCGAGCGGCTCGAGACGTCCGAGCCGAATGTCATGGTGATCGATCTGGCGATGCCGGAGATGGACGGCTTCGAGCTGATTTCGCGAATCCGCGCCGCCGAGCATCTCGCGGCGCGCAACGCGCCGGCCGCGGCACTCACGGCGTTCGCCCGATCGGAAGATCGCGCCAGGGCTCTTCGCAGCGGCTTCGAGATGCACCTGGCGAAGCCGATCGATCCGGGCGAGCTCGTCGCCGCGGTGGCGGCGCTGGCGGGGAAGAAGTAAGCCCGTCCTAGCCCTTCGTCGTTCGCCTTCTGGTGCTCCGGGCGCTCTTCTTCGTCGGCGCCGGCGTCTTCGTCTTCGCCCTCTTCGCTGACTTCCGTGCCGAGCGGGTGACGCGCTCCGGCAGGGTCTTGCGCCCGGTCTCGCGGTTCCATTCCTCGTAGGTCTCGTCGGAGATCTTGCCTTCGACGAGCAGCTGGGCGAACTTGCGCCGCTGGGCCTTGCTCTTGAATGGCATGGGCGCTACCGGCGCGCCGGCGTGGCGCTCTTCAGCGGGTACGGATAGCCGCGGTTGAGCGCCGCGTCGAGCGCGCGATCGTGGCCGTAGATGTCGGAGACGAAGAAGACGACGTTCTCCGAGTTGACGTGGACGGTGTCGTAGAAGATCACGACCGCCAGCGGCTGCTTCAGGTTGACACGCGCCGGCCGTGCGCCCTGCATCGCGGCGTCGATCCGGGCCCGCGTCCATTCGGGCTGCTCGCGGAGCACCCATTCGGCGAACCGTGCCGGATCCTCGAGCCGGATGCAGCCATGACTGAAATCGCGCCGGGCTCGCGCGAACAGCGCCTCGGCAGGCGTGCCGTGCATGTAGACGTTGTCGTCGTTCGGAAAGATGAACTTCGCCAGGCCGAGCGAGTTCTTCGGACCCGGCCGCTGCCGTACGAACAGCTTGCCCTGACGCACGAGCGCGAGGTTCTCCGGCGTCGCCGGCAGGCTCGCGGCGTTGTCGTCGCCGGTGGCCACGATCTCGAGCGCCTCGCGGTCCATGTAGGCCGGATCCTTCAACGCCTTCGGCACGATCTCACGCGAGGTGATGCTGTACGGCGGATACCAGTACGGGCGGAAGACGACGTACTCCATCTGCTCGACGAAGATCGGCGTCTGGTGATTCATCGACTGGCCGACGACGACATTCATGCGCAGCGGTTCGTTGCCGCTGATCGGATCGTCGGCCCACAGCCGGAAGAGCGGGACGTTCACGAAGACCTTGGGACGGACGCCGAGTGCCGGCAGCCAGCGCATCCGTTCGATCGCGAGCTCGATCTGGCGCACGCGGGCAGCGAGGGTGACGTTGAGCGCGGCGATGGTGCCCGGCCCGAGGACGCCATCGACTTCCAGACCGTGGCGGGTCTGAAACTTCCTGACCGCGTCGACGAGCGCGGGTGAATACGTCGGGGTGCCGTCGTACGCGCCGGCAGGAAGATCGCCGAAGGTCTGCAGTCTTCTGGCGAGCTGCGGCGCGCCGGTCCAGGATTGGCCCGACTCCACCTTCTTCTGGCTCCGCGGCAGGCTCGGTATCGGCTCCGGTTCGCCGGCCGCGGCGAGCGCCTTGTATACGGCGAGCGTCCGCCGCGCGCGGGTATAGTGCGCGAATCGAGGCTCGAGCTCCTCGAGCGCGGCGGCGAGCGCCGTGCCGCGGCGCACGTCGGCGATCACCGCGGTGACGTCGAACTGCTTCGGCGTCAAGTCGTAGCCCCATCGCATCGTCGCCGGATCGATGCGCCCGAGGCTGACGGCCCTGAGCATACGGGCGGCGGCGACGCTGACGCCGAGATCGAAGTGGGCGAGCGCCTGCGGCGCGATCGCCGATCCGCGCAGGCGGATGAGCGCGAGCTGGTCGGTGAGCCTGGCGGCGTCGTAGTCGGCGGGATCGAGCCCGTGATCGCCGGCCGATCGCAGCGCCGCGAGGGTCGCGTCGAGTGATGCCGACGGCGTCGTGCCGTCGATCCAGACGAGTCGGTCAGGCTCGGCGTCGTAGAGCGGCCGCAGCGCCGCGACGACATCGGGGATGGCGCGCCATTTGAGCCCGGGATGCTCCGCGGACGCGAGCATCTCGGCGACGATCGCCGCGACAGCGGAGTCGGGCGGGCGGGCCGGCCCGGCTTGGACGACGACGAGCAGCAGCAGGGCCGTCAGGCGCATGCAGGGATGATAAGGCTGTGGTGGGGTCAGATCTTGAATCTTGGCGTTTGGTGCCAGGTCTTGAATCCGGTTCGCGCCAGATTGGCGGTCGCGCGCCAATATCAGGCGTTCAAGGCCTGACACTAACGGCCAGATTCAGGCGCTAAAAGCGATCCGAGGATTCAAGACCTGGCACCAAACGCCAAGATTCAAGATCTGACCCC
>DASTCC010000155.1:0-20134 GCA_035711465.1 Vicinamibacterales bacterium | reverse complement strand
CGCTGACTCCGCCGAGCCGATCCCGGCCGTCGAACAGGCGGCCTGCGCGCGCATCGAGCCCCAGGGTTTCGAGGTAACCCGGCGCGGCGGATCGAATCACGGCCGTCGTGCCTGGCTGCGCCCGGTCGTCAGCGGCGACCTCGACCAGCCCGTCGTCCTTCGTGAATGGCAAGGCGTCAATCGTTCCCGCGCGCTCGACGTTGGGCAAAGCGCGCACGCGCTGAAGCATCTCGTCGTAGAAGGCGACCACCGAGGCGTCGTCCGGATACCGGGAGCGGGGCAGTGAGACCCCGAACGCGGACAGCCGCGCCGTCGAGAACCCCGGATCGACGGACAGCAGACCTGAGACGCTGCGCCCGAGTAGTCCAGCGCCGATGAGCAGCACCACCGCCATCGCCACCTGACACGCGACGAGCGTACCCGCGAATGGCAGACTGCGTCCCGCGCGGGCTGCCGCGGCGCCGGCCCGCAACGCCTCCGTGGTGGAGGTGCGAGCGACGCAGCGGCGCGCGAGCAGCGCCGCTGGCGCACAACCGGTGACGACCAGCAGCGTCGCGGTGAGCAGCACCGGTCCGAGCGGCGTCGCCTGCTGTAAATACGGCGCCGAGGCGATGATCTCGGCTGGCAGCCAGCCGACTGCTGTCCGTACCGTCGCCAGGCCGACTGCCACCGCGGATGCGATGCCGATCGCGCCGAGGCAGGCCAGCTCCGTGACCACCGCGAGCATCACCGCCCGATCCGACGCGCCGAGGGCCACGCGCACCGCGAATTCGCGGGTCCGTGTCAGCGTGCGCGTGACCGCGAGGCCGCCGAGGCTGGCCGCGGCCGCCGCGGCGAGGAGCAGCGAAGCGGCCGACAGCAGCCACAATGTCGATCCAAGCCCGCTCACGACCGCGGAGCGAAGAGACACCACGATCGGCGCGGCCGGGTCGTCGCGCTTGGCCTCGCCGGTCGAGGCCGACAGCCCGGTCAACTCGTTCTGCACCACGGCGGGCGACGCCTCCGCGACGCGGCGGCCGATGACATTCAACCAGCGCGAGTCGCGTCGCTGCAGGTCGAGCGCCCTCAGGCCGAGCGGCAGGAACAAGTCACCCGGGCGCAGATCGAACCGGAATCCTCTCGCCAGCACGCCGACGATGCGATAGCTCCGATCGCCCAGCCGGATCTCGCGGCCGACCAGGACCGGCACGCCGGCAAAGTGGCGGCGCCGGAACTCGTCGGTGACGATCGCAACCGCGTCGCGCCCTTCCCATTCCTCGCTGGCCTCGAAGGCGCGGCCTTCGGCGAACGGCACCCCGAGGAGCGCGAAGAAATTCGCGGTGACCAGCGTCGCCGGCGTCCGGATCGGCGTTTCGAGTCCGGCAACGGTCACGGTCGTTGGACTGTAGCCGGCGACACCGGCCAGGGTGCGGGTTCGATCGCGCCAGTCGAGATACTCCGGATACGACGCTGGCTGCGGCGCCGCGGCGCGAGTGCGTACGCTCACCGACACCAGCCGGCCGGCATCGGCAAATGGAAGCGGCGCGAGCATCGCCGCGTGGACGAGGACGAACAGCGCCGTGCCCACGCCGGCGCCGAGCGCGATGGTGACGACGGCGCCGAACGCGACGCTGGGCGTGCGCCGCAGTCCGCGCAGCGCGACGTGGAGCTCGTGCGGCCAGGCGGCCAGGAGAACGCCGAGACGCATGCGATCGCCGACGCGTTCGCGCCAGGCCGTCGCGATGACGTCGGCGATCGAACGCGCGGTCTGCAGCCACAGGGCCCGCAGCGCGCCGCGCCGATGCGCGTCGAGCGACGCCTCGTCGAAGAAGGCCTGCAGCGAAAGACGCCACTCGTCGCGCCGGCGGCGCGGCAGCAGCAACAGCGTCCAGGCATAGAGCCGGCGGGCGGCGGTGACAGCGCCTGCCGGCTGGTCGCTCATTTGCTACTCCCATCGAGCGCCGCGCGCGCGAGCCGTGCCGCTACGTGCATCCGGGCGGCCTCGTCGCGGAGCGCGGCCCGGCCTCGAGCGGTCACCGCGAAGTAGCGGCGCCGCTGGTCCTCGCAGTCCGCCGGTCGCGGCGCCTCCGCGACCAGTCCTTCCTGCAGCAGCTGCTGCAGCCTGCGATGCAGATTGCCGGCCTCCAGCGTCAGCTCGCCACGCGTCGCCTCGGCGACGTCGCGCGCGATCTGAAATGGGTATTCGGGGCCGTTGGCCAGGGCACAGAGAATGTGAAACCGCGTCCACGAGTCGAGCACGCGATCAGCATGACACGAATATTGTCGTGAGACAAGTAATGCGTGGCGGCACGAAGAAAGCGAGGCGCCGCGGCCTCTACCGGGCCGACGCTGACGCGAGTGACTGCACGAGCCCGCCCAGGTTCCAGCAGTCCCAGCCCCTGACGACCTTGCCGCCCTCGAACTCGACCCAGGACATGCCGCGGAAACCCACGGCCTGACCCGTCGCGGGGATGCCGAGGCCGTTGCCCTGGTGCGTGCCGGTCACGCTCCAGCGCACCACGACCTTGTCGCCTTCGGCGATCAGGTCGTCCACGACGATGCTGATGTCGGGGAACGTGTCCATCAACTGCCGCCGCGCGATCAGGAACTCGGCGCGGTTGTGAATGTCCGTGCCTTCCATCTTGCCGACGACGTGTTCGTCCATCAACTCGACGACGGTCTTCTCGCCGCCTTCGCGCCAGACTTCCGTGAACCACTTCCGGACCATGTCGGCGGGCGTCATGGATGTCTCCGTCAGTACTCTCTGAAGATCCGCTGGATTTCAACCGGATCGCTGGTCGTCGCGAGCGCGAGCATCAGCAGGATGCGCGCCTTGATCGGCTGCAGGTCGTCGCCGCTGATCCGCCGGCCCGCGCCGCGGCCGCCGCCGCCGACCGTGCCGTTGCCGGCGCGCGTCGTCGTGACGACGAAGACGTTCTTCTCGGCGGCGTAACGGAGGCCGTCGCCTTGCGTGCCGCTGGTGGCGCCGGCACCGGCACCGGCAATGACGATGCCCTTGGCGCCGTTGTCGACGGCGGCCTTAATCAAATCGCCTGGCGCCTCCTGGTAGGTCAGGATGACGTCGACGCGGGGCAGCTCCTCGATCTTCGAGACGTCGAATTCGCTCGTCGCCATCGCCCGCTTCACTGGCTTGCGGGAATAGGCGACGCGATCGAACACCGTGCCGACGACGCCGTAGTTGCGCGAGGTGAACGTGTTGAGCAGACGCGCGTCGGTCTTGGTCGCCTCGCGCGCCGAGTTGATCTCGTCGTTCAGCACGACCAGGCCGCCCATGCCGCGCGAGGCCGGATCCGCGGCGACGCGGAACGCGTCCTCGAGGTTCGCGATCCCTTCGTAACCAGTCGTGCTCGGATTGCGCATCGACCCGGTGACGACGACGGGGCGATCGTGGCGCACGGTGAGATGGAGGAAATACGCGATCTCCTCGAGGGTGTCCGTGCCGTGGGTGACGACCACGCCGGCAAGATCAGCGTCATTCTTCAGGCGGTCGTTGATCCGTCTGGACAGGTCGAGCCACTGCTTGAACGTGATCGCGCCCGACGCAACATTGGAGAACTGCTCGCCCTCGGCGCGGACGAACCGGTCGAGGTTGGGCACGGACTGGATCAGCTCTTCGACGGACAGGCGGCCGCCAGCCCGGTTGGAAATCGTGCCGCCGGTGGCGAACAGGTAGACCTTGGGTAGGGAGGTCGTCTGGGCTGCCTGCTGCCCCTGGGGCGCGGGCGTTTGCCGGGTTTCGGGCGAAGGACTCGCGGCGTGGACCGTTCGATCCGAGACAATGCTAGTCGAGAGACCCCAGAATGCCGCCAGGGCCAGCAGCCCGCGGAAGGATGAGAGCATAAGGGGCGTACTATACGCCGAAGTCAGGTGGCCTTGGCGCTCGCGCGGGTGAGCCACCCGCTCAGGCGCCGCGCCGCTTCGTCGGGTGTCGGACCGTAGAAGGGCATGACGGCAGTCGTCGCGCCGGGACGCCGAGCCAGCTGGGCGCGCCATCGATCGCGACCGACCGCGAGTACTTCGATGACGTAGGCGCGGCCGTTGATGGTCTCGTTGAAGCGTACGGTGTTCACTGGAGTGATTGAGTGCGAGAGACGTGCGGCGTCCAACGCGAGGACAGATTCTAGTGAGCGCGACGCGTCGCGCAAGCGAAGCGCGATGCGAAGGCTGCACCATCGTGGAGCGATTGGACGGGAATCTTCGAGAGAGCGTCAGAAAAAAAATGACGACGACAGGTCGTGCACAGGCCCTCCACGTTCCTTCCACAGTTTTTCCACAGCCCGGCGGCGAACGCCGGGTCGCCCGCTGCGAATGGCACGCCTGGCAGGCGCTGATCGACGGATGAGACGCCGCTTCGCGCCGCTCGCCGCTCTTCTCACCGCCCTTGTCGCCACGGGTGTCGGCGCCGGTGCGCAGGGCGATCCGGCGTCGACGCTGTTTCGCGTGTTCCTGCGCGACGGGCAGGCGCTGCCAAGCTACGGCGACTTCGCCGTCGTCGCGGACCGTCTGGTGTTCACACTCGCGGTCGGCGATGCCGCGTCGCCCCGCCTCCAGCTGATGAGCGTGCCAGTCGCGAACGTCGATCTCGACCGCACCGCGAAGTACTCGCGATCGGTGCGTGCCACGCACTACGCCGCGACTCGAGGCGAGGCCGACTACGCGGCGATGACCGGCGAGGTGAGCTCGGCGATCGAGCAGTTGCAGCGCATCGACGATCCGAAACGCCGCCTCGCGGTCGCCGAGGAGGCCAAGCGCCGGCTCCTGGCGTGGTCGGCGGAGAACTTCAGCTACCGGGCGAAAGACATCCAGCAGCTGGCGGGGCTGTTCGACGAGGTCATTGCCGAGCTTCGTGCTGCGGCGGGCTTGTCGTCCTTCGCCCTCGAGCTCTCGACCGGCCCGGTCGTGCCCGAGCTGCCGCCGGTTCTGGCGACCCCGAGCCTCAAGGAATCAGTCGAGCTGGCGCTGGGCGCGGCGAAAGCGACCGATCTCCCCGAGGAACGGCTCGCGATTCTGCGGGCCGCGTTCGACGCGGCCACCTCGCCCGAGGTGCTCGAGCTCCGGACCGCGATCGGCCGCGAGATTCTCGCCGAATCGACCGCGACGGCCGCCTACGCGGAGTTCGCCCAGTCGATCCTGGCGCGGGCCGAGCGCGCGGCCGCGGCCGGCAACGTTCAGGTGTTTTCTGGAATGGCGCTCGAGATCGGGAGGCACGACGAGGCGCTCGGCCGGCGGCGGCCGGACGTCGTTCGCGATCTGAAAGAGCAGATCTCGGCGCTGCTCGAGCGTGCGGTGGCGCGCCGGCTGGATCTCGACCGCTTCGCGCTCGCGCGCGAGCGGATGGTGCAGTACGAGCTCGACGTGCGTCCGGCGCTCGCCGGGCTCGACGGCCTGCGCCCGATCGTCGAGCACATCCGCGATCAGAAGGCATTCGGCTTCGAGCGGCTCGAGATCGCGATCAGGCGGCTGGCCCGGCTCGCCGAGCAGCTGCAACAGGTCGAACCGCCGGAAGACGTCGCCGACCTGCACGCGACGTTCGTCAGCGCCTTTCACATGGCGGCGCACGCGTGCGATCAGCGTCGTCTCGCCGTCATCACCGCCAAGGAAAGCCACGACCGTGAAGCCTCGGCCGCGGCCGCCGGGTCTCTGCTCCTTCTGAGCGACGCTCGCCGTGAGTTGCTGACGCGCATGTTTCCGCCGCGCGCGAAGTAGCCGGAGTGCGCTGACGCACCGAACACCGTAAACTCGAAGCGCAGCCCGCGCGAGACGCGCCCGATGCCGTCCCGCCAGGGCTGACGTCCTGTTCGTACTTCCCATGCAGCGCCGCACGCTGACTCGCGCCAGGGATCTGGCCTCATTTCGGGATGCGCTCGTGCACCGCGCCCTCGCCGGCGGGCCGCTTGCGGCGCGGCGCCGCGCGCTGATCGTGCCGACCCGCGCCTCCGGCGAGCTGCTGCGTCAGACGATCGAGGCCGCCGCGCTCGACGCGGCCGAGCCGTCGGCGTTCTTCGTGCCGGAGTTGCTGACGCGGGACGCCTGGATGACCGGTCTGCACGCGGCCCTGCCGGACGCGCCGCCGATGCTGACGCCGATCGAACGCCACGTCCTGTTCGGTCGCGCTGCCCGTCTGGCCGCCAGGCGGCCGTCGCTCGGCGGCGCGCCGTTCACGATCCGGCCCGGCCTGATCGCGGCGATGCTCGCCTTCTATGACGAGCTGAGACGTCGTCAGCGGACGGTGCGGCGGTTCGCGGGCAGCCTGTTCGATCAGTTGCGCGTCGAGCGCGGGACCGACCGCGGCAGCGAGGGCCTGATTCACCAGACAGCCTACCTGGGCTTCGCGTTTCTCGCCTACGAGCGTCTGCGCGGAGCGAGCGGCGCCATGGACGAGCACATGCTCCGCGACGTTCTGCTCGCCGAGCAGCCGCGGCTGCCGTATGACGAAGTGGTGGTCGCGGTGGCCGATCACCCGTCGGATCCGCGCGGCCTCTGGCCGGCCGACTTCGATCTGCTCGGCCGTCTGCAGGGATTGGCCGGTCTCGACATCGTGATGACCGACGAGACCCACGACGCGGGATTGCGCGAGCGCCTCGAGGGCGAGATTCCCGGCATCACGGAGGTGCGCCACGATCGGCCGGCTCCGCCGCCGATGCTCGTGAGACCCGCGGCAGATGAGACGCCGATTGCATTCGTGAGCCGCGATCGCGAAGACGAGCTGCGCGAGGTCGCCCGACACATCCTCGCCGCCGCCGAGCGCACCGGTGGGGATCTGTGCGATCCGGTCGCCATCGTGTTCGCGCGGCCGCTGCCGTATCTCTATCTGGCGCAGCAGGTGCTCGGCGAGGCGCGGATCCCGTTTCAGACGTTCGACGCGCTGCCGCTCGCCGCCGAGCCGTATGCGGCGCTGCTCGACCTGGTGCTGGCGGTCGCGCGCTCCGGCGGCGATCGGGACGCGACGCTGGCGGTCCTGCGGTCGGCGTTGGTGCGATTCGACGAGGATGGGGAGCCGGTGGCGCTCGAGGACGCCGCCGCGCTTGCCGGTGTGCTCAGCGAGCGGCGCGCCGTCGGTACCGCGGAGAGCTGGCCGCGCGAGGTCGACGCCTTCTTCGGCGATCGCGAGATGCGCCGCGGCCTGGATCGCGGGCGCGCCCGTCGCGCCGCGGCGGCCGGCGCGGCCGTCAAGCAGGCGCTCGATCCATTCGTCACGGCCGGTCGTTCGTCGGACCGCCTCGGCTGCATCGGCGCGTTCCTGCGCGCGCACGAGCGCCTTCCGGAGGCCGGCGACGCCTGGCGCGACCGGCACGCGCGCGCGCGCGCGGCGGTGCTCGGCGTGCTCGACGGTCTGGCGCGCGCGTTCGCGCGGCACGATGACGGTCCCGAGGAGCCGCGGACGCCGGAAGCGTTCACGGCGCAGATCCGACACGCCATCGAGGCGCGGACGTTTACGCCGGCGCATGGCACGTCAGGCGTGCGGCTGGTCGACGCCGTCGCCGCGCGCTTCGGCTCCTTCGCGGACGTGCACCTCGTCGGCCTGGTCGAGACCGACTGGCCGGAACGCCCCCGCCGGAGCATCTTCTACGCCGGCGGCTTGCTCACGGCGCTCGCCTGGCCGGCCGAGACCGATCAGCGCCGCTCGGAGCTGGCGGCGTTTCGCGATCTGCTCGGGCTCGCGTCCCGGACGATGGCCCTGCACGCCTTCGAGCTCGAAGGCGACGCCATCGTCGCGCCCTCGCCAATGCTCGAGCTCGCCCGCGGCCTGTCCTCGACGACGTTGGAAGAGACATCGCGTCGCGTCTTCGCGGACGAGGTGTTGACGACGTCGGGGCCGGTGTCGGGGCTCGAGCCGGCCGTCGCCGAGTGGCTCGCGCTTCGCCGCGCCCGGCCCGCGATCGACACGCCGGCCTACAGCGGCTTCGTCGCCGCGCAGCCGCCGCAGCCGTATCGCGTCAGCCGCGTCGATCGTTACGTCGCCTGCCCGTTCAAGTACTTCGCGGAGAGCGTGCTTGCGCTGCCCGAGGAGCGTGACGAGGTGTCGGGCCTCTCACCGCTCGAGCGTGGCACCCTGCTGCACGAGCTGTTCGAGCGCTTTTACCGCGAATGGGAGCGGCAGGGCCGCGGCGAAATCACGCCGGCAACGCTGCCCGACGCGATGCGTGAGTTCGCGGCGATTACACGGACGCTGCTCGTCTCGCTGCCGGAGCCCGATCGCGCTCTGGAGGAAACGCGGCTGCTCGGCTCGATCGTCGCCCGCGGAGTCGCCGAGCGTGTCTTCGAGCTTGAGGCGGATGCCGGCAGCCGGATCGCGCGGCGACTGCTCGAGTTCGAGCTGGTCGGCGCCTTCCCGTTCCCGCAGGTCGGCGGGTTCAAGCAGAAGTCGATCGAGATCCGCGGCAAGGCCGATCGCATCGACGTGCTCGAGAACGGGTCGCTGCGCGTCGTCGACTACAAGCTCGGCCGGATGCCCGACATCGACGAGTCCGTGCAGATTGCCGTCTACGCCCACTGCGCGCAGCAGTGGCTCGAGCGCGAGGATCGGCGGCCGCATCCGATCGAGTCGGCGATGTACCTGGCCTTCGGCGACGATCGCAAGCTCGAAGGCCGGCTCGGCAGCAGCACGGCGCCGGCGCCGATGGCCGTGCTCGCCCTGGCGCAGAAGTTCGCCGATACGACCGACGCGATCGAGCGCGGCGAGTTCCCGCCGCGGCCGCGGCGGCCGGCCGACTGTCAGTGGTGCACGTTTGCCGGTGTGTGCCGCAAGGAGTACCCGGCGGAGAACGATGGCCCAGCCGACGCTGTTTGATCTGTCGCCGGCCGACGACGAGCCACGCGTGCCCGATCAGGCGGCGCGCGACTTCGCCATCGATCCGCTCAATCACGTCGTGCTCGAGGCCTCGGCCGGCACCGGGAAGACGCGCGTCCTGGTCGATCGGTACGTGCGGCTGATCGAGAGCAAGGTCGATCCCCGCCACATCCTCGCGATCACGTTCACGCGCAAGGCCGCGGCCGAGATGCGCGAGCGGGTGCTGCAGGAGCTGCGCCGCCGCGCCGAGATGCGTCTCGTCGCGCCCGATTTCTGGCGCGCGCTGCGCGAGCGCATCGCCGACATTCAGATCTCCACGATCGACGCCTTCTGCTACGGCCTCCTGCGCGAGTTCCCCCTCGAAGCCGACGTCGATCCCGCGTTCGAGATCGCCGACGAAACCGAGATGGGCCGATTCGCCGGCGAGGCCGTCGACCGGACGCTGCGCGCGGCGCGGGCGCGGCTCGCCGACGACGAGGCGGTGCGGCTGTTGTTCGCGCGGGTCAAGCAGCCGGTGCTGCGCTCGTCGGTCGCCGGGCTGCTCGATCGCCGGCACATTGCGCTGCCGGCCGTCCGGACGTTCGTCAAACGCCAGTCGCAGGTGTCCACCTCCGCCGAAGCCGCGGGCGGCTTCGTCAGACGGCTCATCCGGCTGTTCGACGGCTGGCCGGAACGATCCGCGCTCGTCGACGACGGGCCGATCCGCGCGCCAGAGTTCGGCTGGCTGCAGGACGACCTGCGGAATCTCTCCAGCCTGGTGTCCGCCGAGCCGGCGCGCGTGCAGCAGCTTCGACGCCGGATTGAGCGCTACTTCCTGACCCAGAAAGGCACCCCTCGCCAGCGGCTGACCAAACCGTTCACGGCCGATCAGTTCGAATCCGCGGAGGCACGGCAGCGGCACGAGCACGCGTTGAAGGCGATTTCGCCGCTCGTCCTGGCCGAGCTGGATCGATTGGATGCGGACGTCAACGTCCTCCTCGCGCGCGGACTCCTGACCGTGCTGGAAATGGCTTCGCGCTTCTACAGCGCGCTGCTGCAGGAACACGCGCTCATCGATTTCGCCGGGATGCTCGAGCGATCGGTAGCGCTGCTGTCGCGGCAGGAGGAGTTCGCGCGCAGCCGGCTGAAGCTGCAGTCGCGCTATCACCACATCCTCGTCGACGAGTTCCAGGACACCAGCCGCCTGCAGTGGCAGCTGATCGACCAGCTCATCGCGGCGTGGGGTGAAGGCGAGGGCGTCGCCGACGCGCCAATGTCGATCTTCGTGGTCGGCGATCGCAAGCAGTCGATCTACCGGTTCCGTCATGCCGAGGTGACGCTGCTCGATGAGGCGGCCGAGCGAATCGCCTTCCTCCGTCCCGGCAAGCGCGTCCGGCAGGCGATCACCTCGAGCTTCCGCGCCGTCCCCGAACTGCAGGCGTTCGTGAACGCCGTCTGTCAATCGCTCGAAACGGCCGACGAGACGATCGACGGCCGGTTCCGCTTCGCCGAGGCCGATCGATTCGCCATCGGCCCGGTCGGGCCCGGGGCGCTGCGCGACGGCACACCTGTCCTCGGCGTGGTCGCCGGGCCGACGATGATCGCCTGCGCCGCGGGGGTCGCCAACGAAGTGACCCGGCTCATCGAATCCGGCCATCAGGTGCGGGATAAGAGCGGCAGCCGGAGAGCGATCCGTGCCGACGACATCGCGATTCTGTTCCGCGCCCGCGCCGGGCATCAGTACTTCGAAGAAGCGCTCGAATCGCGCGGCGTGCGGACCTACGTCTACAAGGGCCTCGGGTTCTTCGATGCGCCGGAAGTGCAGGATCTGCAGGCGCTGTTGCGCTACCTGGCGGCGCCCGAGTCAGAGCTGCGCGCCGCGGAGCTCCTGCGCTCGCGTTTCTTCCGGCTGTCGGATGACGCCCTGGCCAGGATGGCGCCGACCTTCGCGGCCCATCTGCGCGGCGCCGCGCCGGCGATCGATCTCGAGGCGCTGGATCCGCTCGATCGGCAGGTGCTCGCGTCGGCCCGCGCCGCTGTCTCGACCTGGATTCCGCTCGCCGATCGCGTGCCGCCATCGGAGCTGCTCGATCGCGTCCTGATGGACTCGGCGTATGCCGCGGAGCTGCGCGGACGCCGGCTCGACCAGGCGCGCGAGAACGTCAAGAAGGTGCGCGCGCTCGTCCGGCGGGTCGAAAATCGCGGCTACACGACCGTCGCGCGGCTCGCCGAGTACTTCGAGACGCTGCGCGCCGGGGACGAATCCAATGCCATCGTCGAAGCCTCGGGCGCGGTCAACCTGATGACGATTCACGCCGCCAAGGGGCTCGAGTTTCCAGTCGTGTTCGTGGTGAACCTGCAGGCCCCGGGCCGCGGCCGCGCCGGCGGCTTCTCGGTCATCGAGCGCGGCCCCGACGGCGAGCCCGCGGTCGCGTTCCATGCGACCGGCGCCACCGAGCTGGAGGACCGCCGCGACGACGAGGAGCTCAAGCGCCTGCTGTACGTCGCGCTCACACGGGCACGCGATCGGCTGTATCTCGCGGCAGAGGTGGACGGCCGTCAGCGCATCGGCCGCGGTCCAAGAAGTCTCGGCGGGCTGCTCCCGCCCGGTCTCAGTGATCTCTTCGGCCGCGCCGCCGGAGGCGCGATGGAGACGATCGATTGGGTAACCCCGGCACAGACGTTCACGTTTCGGGTCTGCGCGACGATGCCGGCGGCGGCGACGGCGGTCACGCACGATCGCGTGCCGGCCGATGCGGTGAACGTGGTGACCTGCCGTGCCGCCGGTGACGAGATCCGGCGCGTTACCGACCTGTCCGATCGGCTGGCGGCGGCCGAACCCGGATCGACGACTGCCGCAGACGCGAGCCAGCGGCTGGTCGGGACGCTCGTGCACCGCCTGTTCCAGCGGGACATGGGCGACGCGATCGCGACCGAAGCGATTGCCGCGCTGGCCGGCGAACTTCTGCGTGACGAGGAACTGGTGGACGTCATCGACGTGGATGGCCTGTGCCGGCGTGCGGCCTCGACCTACGAGCGGCTTCGAAATCGCGCCGACCTCCGAGAGGTGCTCTCGTCAGGGCAGTGTTTCTACGAGGTTGGGTTCTCGTGGAGACCGGACCCGGGCAGCCCTCGCATCGTCAGGGGCATCGTCGATTGCGTGGTCCTCCATACGGCGGGAGGGGCCACGATCGTGGAGATCAAGACCGGCACACCGCGCCCCGACCACCAGTCGCAGGCCGAGGCCTACGCCGCCGCGGTCGGCTGTGTACTCAAAATTCCCAATATTTCCGTGAAGATCGTGTACCCGTGAGCGGACCTCGTGAGATAGACTCTGGCTGAGGCCGGTTCTGGCCGAACGGAGTAATGACTTGGCGCTGACGTGTCCGAACTGCGGGAATGCCGAGAACTTCCTGGCGAAGACCCTGCAAATGCATCTGTTGCGCGTATCCGAAGGGCAGTTGCAGCCACCGCAGGAAGAAGGTCTGCCCGCGCTGGTCGAGGTCCTCTGCGACGAGTGCGACAGCACCGTTGCGCTGGACGGCATCGACGATGCCGTGCGGCGGGACCTGCTCGTCACGCTCGGCGCGCGTTGAGCCGACGGGCGTCCGCCCGCTCCACGTTCACTTGACTCTTTCCTGACCCGTTTCTATCGTACGGCGTAGCCGTGCACGACTATCTCGACATTCTCGGCGTCGCGCCCGATGCTCCCGCGGGAGAGATCCGGCGCGCTTGCGCCCGGAGAACGTCGCGGTGGCATCCCGACTTCACCGCCAGCGACGGCTCGTCGATCGCGAGTCCGTACGCGTCGCGATTCGCCAGCGCGCGGCTGACCGATGCCGCAATCGACTTCATCGATATGGGCGTCGTCGTCGATCGCATGCGGCGCGCCTTCTTCGGCACCTCCTGAGGAGGGCGGTCGATGCGCGTGCACATCGATCTCCTGGGTTGGTTGCACCTGATCTGGGGCGCATTCGGACTGCTCACCGGCCTGTCGCTGCTGATTCTGGCCGCCGGCGCGGCGGCGTCGCTGGCCGAGCTGGGCTCGGCCGAACGCTTTGCCGACCCCGCCGTCTGGGTCCTCGGCATCGGCGGCCTGGCGCTGATCCTCGGTGGCGCGGCGATGGCCGCGGCGGGCCGCGGCCTTCTGCGGCGCCGTTCCGGCAGCCGCTTCGCGACGTTGATACTGGCGGCGCCAAACGCCGTGCTCGCGCCGTTCGGCACCGCGCTCGGCGTCTACGCCTGCTGGACGCTGCTCAACGACGATGCCCGCCGCGCCTTCGGCCGGCGGCTGCGATCGGAGGGTGGCGCATGACGAAAGACTCCGCATCGAAGGGCGGATCCGGTCTCTTCGGCGATCCATCGCTGATTGCCGCCCTCTCGTACATCGGCGGCGCCGTCAGCGGCCTGATCGTTCTGTGGCTGCAGAAGAAGAACGACTTCGTCCGCTTCCATGCGATCCAGTCGATTGTCTTCTCGCTGGTGGTGAGCATCGTCATCCTGCTCCTCACGGCGCTGCCGCTCGTCGGCCGGCTGGCCGGCATGCTCGGCATCGCGTTCTTCTGCGTGCCCTGGGCCTACATGATGTGGAAGGCGCTGGACGGAGAGCGCTACAAGCTGCCGTACGTCGGCGATTTCGTCGAGCAGCAGATGCGTTGACGCCCGGACGCGTCCCGAGACTACAATCGGCAGATGGGCAGTCTGACCGAGGCGGCGGTGCTCGATGCGCTTCGCGCCGTCAAGGATCCCGACCTTCACAAGGACATCGTCGCGCTTGGGTTCGTCAAGAACCTGCGCATCGGCGATCGCATCGCGTTCACGATCGAGCTGACCACGCCGGCGTGTCCGGTGAAGGATCTGATGCGCGATCAGGCGCGGGCCGCGGTCGAGGCCATCGCCGGGACGGGCACGGTCGACATCGAGATGACGGCGAGCGTACGCGCCGTGGCCCGTCCGGAAGCCGGGCGATCGCCAGTCGAGGGCGTGAAGAACATCATCGCGGTCGGCGCCGGCAAGGGCGGCGTCGGCAAGACGACGGTCGCGGTCAATCTGGCGGTGGCGCTGGCGGCGCGGGGGAGCCGCGTCGCGCTCGTCGACGGTGACATGTACGGGCCCAACGTGCCGCTGATGCTCGGCCTGCGCACCCAGCTCGAGACCGACGGACAGAAGATCAAGCCGGCCGAGCGCTACGGTCTGCAGGTCGTGTCGATGGGCTTTCTCACGCAGGACGACGCGCCGGTGATCTGGCGCGGCCCGATGCTTCACGGCGCGATTCAACAGTTCTTTCGTGACGTCCGCTGGCGTGACGTGGATTATTTGATCGTCGACATGCCGCCCGGGACGGGCGACGTCGCGCTGAGCCTCAGCCAGACGGTGCCGGTGGCCGGTGCGGTGCTGGTGACGACGCCGCAGCAGGTGTCGCTGGCCGACACGCGCCGCGCGGTGCAGATGTACCGGAAGCTCAACATTCCGATGATCGGACTCGTCGAGAACATGAGCTTCTTCGCGTGCCCCGACTGCGGCCGCGAGACTGATATCTTCGGAAGCGGGGGCGGCGAGCAGCTGGCGTCGGACATGTCGGTGCCGTTCCTGGGGCGGATCCCTCTCTACGCACCAGTGCGGCGCGGCGGCGACAGCGGCACGCCGATCGTGATTGGGGAACCGGAGTCCGCGCCCTCCCGCGCGCTCTTTGCCGCGGCCGAGCGCGTCGCGCAGCAGGTCTCGATCGCTTCGTTCTCCCGGCGGGCGATTCCCCTGACGCCGGTCAACTGAACGCGCTGCGCGCCCGCGTCCCCAGGACCGGTGTGCGGCGGCACCACAGGAACCTCACACGATGCGAGTGCCGTTTGCCAAACGCACGCTCGGGAATGGTCTGGACGTCATCGTCCACGAGAGCCGCGAGGCGCCGCTCGCCGCGGTGAGCGTGTGGTACCACGTCGGGTCCAAGAACGAGCGGCCGGGCCGGACCGGCCTGGCCCATCTGTTCGAGCACCTCATGTTCGAAGGATCCGCGCACCAGCCGCACGGCTATTTCGAGCCGCTGCAGGAAGCGGGCGCGGCGCTGAACGGATCGACCAGCACCGATCGCACGAACTACTGGGAAGTGGTGCCGACCGACGCGCTCCGCCTCGCCCTCTGGATGGAAGCCGATCGCATGGGCTGGCTGCTGCCGGCCCTGTCGGAGGAACGCTTCCAGAATCAGCGCGAGGTGGTGCTGAACGAGCGGCGCCAGAGCTACGAGAACCGTCCCTACGGCCTGGCGCAGTTCGCGCTGCTCGAAGGGCTGTACCCGCCGGACCATCCGTACCACTGGCCGACGATCGGGCACCCCGAGGATCTGCGCGCGGCCGGCGTCGACGACGCGCGTGCGTTCTTCGGCCGGTTCTACCATCCGGGCAATGCGTCGCTGGCGATCGCCGGCGACGTCGATACCGAGTCGGTTTTCGCGGTCGTCGAGGAGCTGTTCGGCGAGATCGCGGCCGGCGCCGACGTCGAGCCGCCGGCGCCGGCCGCCGTGGCGGCGACGCGCCGCGATTTCATTCTCGAGGACCGCGTCGAGCTGCCGCGGCTCTATCTCGCCTGGCCGTCGCCGCCGCTGTTCGCCGACGGCGACGCCGAGCTCGACCTGACCGCCGACATCCTCGGCAACGGACGCACGTCGCGGTTGTACCGGCGCCTGATTCATGACACGCGGCTCGCGACCGAGCTTGCCGCGGCGCAGACTTCGCGCGAGCTCGCCGGCACCTTCCAGGTCCTGGCGACGGCCGCGCCGGGACACACGCTCGGCGAGCTGGCCGCGGCGATCATCGAAGAGGTCGAGCGGTTCCTGGAATCCGGGCCGACCGACGCCGAAATGGCGCGAGGCCGCGCGCAGGCCGAGTCGGCGTTCGTGTTTCGTACCCAGACGCTCGGCGGCTTCGGCGGCAAGGCTGACCAATTGAACGCGTACAACGTCTACCGTGGCACCCCTGATTACTTCGACGCCGATCTGGGCCGCTACCTTCACGCCGCCCCGGCGATGCTTCGCGATGCGGCGCGGGAGTGGCTGGTGCCCGAGGCGATGCTGACGCTCTCCGTGGTGCCGTCCGGCCGGCGCGACCTCGCGCTGGCGCCCGACGCGCCGGTCTGGGTGGCGCGATCGTGACCCGCCGCTTCGATCTCCCGGTCGTCGGTCCGGCCACGCCCGTACGCTTCCCGCCGATCGGCACGGCCGAGCTCGACAGCGGCGTTCGCGTCTGGACGATCGCGCGCGCATCGGCGCCGGTCGTCGCCGCCGTGCTCGTCGTCGATCGCGGCAGCGCGTTCGATCCGATCGACCGGCCCGGCCTCGCGGGTCTGACCGCCGATCTGATGGACGAGGGCGCGGGCGACCGCGACGCCATCGAGCTCGCCGATGCGTTCGCGCGGATGGGGACCTATCTCGAAATCGAGGTCGGTCCCGACGTCACGACGTTCGGCCTGACGACGCCGGCCCGGCATTTTCCCGATTCGCTCTCGCTGCTGGCGGACGTCGTCATCCGGCCGCGCCTCGAAGAGGCCGACTTCCAGCGCGTCCGGGAGCTGCGTCTCAACCGGCTGCGTCAGCTCAGCCGATCGCCGAGCTCGGCGGCCGATCGCGCGTTCCTCGAAGCCGTGTTCTCGACGCATCCGTACGGTCACGGCACGCTCGGCACGACGCCGTCGCTCGAAGCCATTACCGCGGCGCACGCGCGCGAGTTCTGGCAGAACGGGATGACGCCAGCGCGATCGACGCTCGTGCTCTGCGGGCAGATCGAACACGGCGCCGCCGTCGCCGCGGCCGGCGCCATCTTCGGGCCCTGGGACGCGCCCGGCGATCGCGTCGCCGCGCCGCCGGTGTCGGGGGCGCACGCGGATCGACGGGTGCTGTTCGTCGATCGGCCGGGCGCATCGCAGTCGGAGCTTCGCGTCGGACACGGCGGGCCACCGCGAAAGGCGCCGCATTACCACGCCCTGGTCACCCTCAATGCGATTCTGGGCGGGCAGTTCGCCAGCCGCATCAACCGCAACCTTCGCGAGGTCCGGGGCGTGACCTACGGCGCGCGTACGGCGTTCGAGTTCCGCCGCGCCGGCGGCAGCTTCTCGTGCGAAACCAGCGTCCAGTCGGACGCGACGACGGAATCGGTGAGCGAGATCCTGCGCGAGTTCGAGGGCGTCCGGGTGGAAAGCGCGCTGCTGCCCGTCGAGCTCGAGCGCGCGCGATCGTCGCTGACGCGCGGCTACGTCCGGAACTTCGAGACCGCGATGCAGCTCGCCGGCGCCGCCGCGCAGCTGGTCACCCACGAGATCGGGCCCGACAGCTACGACGAGTTCGTGCCGGAGGTCGCTGCCGTCACCGAGGCCGACGTCGTCGCCGCCGCGCGCGCCTACGTCCGGCCCGACGACTGCGCCGTAGTCGTCGTCGGCGACGCGGATCGCTGCCTGCCGTCGCTCGAATCGCTTGGACGCCCGGTCGTGACGGTGGCGCCGGAGTTCTGATGGGGCCGCGCGCCCTCCCGATATGAATGCGGTTCGCTTCCATGCGCACGGCGGGCCGGAGGTGCTCGTCTACGAAGAGGCGCCCGATCCGAAGCTCGAGCCGGGCAAGGTCCTCGTGCGCGTCCGCGCCTGCGCGCTGAACCATCTCGATCTCTGGCAGCGTCGCGGCCTCGAGCGCGTCAGGATCCCGATGCCGCACATCTCGGGCGCCGATGTCTCGGGTGAGGTCGCCGCATGCGGCCCTGGCGTGGCGACGCCGTTGCAGCCCGGGCTGCGGGTGATGCTGCAGCCGGGACTGAGCTGCGGCGTCTGCGCCCGCTGCCTCGAGGGTCGCGATCATCTCTGTCCGCAGTACGACGTGCTCGGCTACCAGTCGGAGGGCGGCTACGCGGAGATCGTCAGCGTGCCGGCCGCCAACGTCATCCCGATTCCGGATCGCATCGACTTCGTGACGGCCGCGGCCTTTCCGCTCGCATTCCTCACCGCCTGGCACATGCTCCACGCCGGCGCGGGCCTCTCCGCCAGCGACGTCGTGCTCGTCGTCGCCGCCGGCAGCGGCGTCGGGCAGGCGGCGATCCAGGTCGCGCGCGCGGCTGGCGCGCGTGTGATCGCGACCGCGGGCGGTGACGAGAAGCTCGCCAAGGCACACGCGCTCGGCGCCGAGGCGGTGATCGATCACTACAAGGAGGACGTCGCGGCACGCGTCAAAGCGCTCACCGGCGGCCGCGGCGTGGACGTGGTCGTCGAACACGTCGGCAAGGCGACGTGGGAGCGCAGCGTGCGCTGCCTCGCGCGGGGTGGACGCCTCGTCACTTGCGGGGCGACGACAGGGCATGACGTGCCGCTGGATCTGCGTCACCTCTTCGCAAGGCAGCTCTCGCTGATCGGCTCTTACATGGGAGGCAAGGCGGAGCTGCTGCGCGCCGCGGACCTGTTCTTTCGCGGCGTGTTAACCCCGGCCATCGACCGCACGTTTACATTGTTCGAATGCGCGCGGGCACACCAGCACCTGGAGTCGTCGAGTCACTTTGGCAAGGTCGTCCTGGTGCTAGACTGACTTTTCCATGAGCGTCGCACGCTGGAGCGTAAGCCTGGTGGCCGTGATCGGGCTGCTGGCGGCGACGCTGGCCGGCGCATTCATCTGGCTGCTCGTCACCGACCCGGTGACGGTCGCCAACGCCGTGTCGACGGGCGACGTCGGGCCGGTGATGCAGGCGATCGGCGCGGTCCTCTACGACGCCCTGCGCGGCCTCTTCAGATTCCTCTGACGCGCACGTCAGAGAGCTTTGACCAGAAACCTCGTCAGGTGATACCCGTCGATGAACTTGAACGGGCTCTTGCCGGTCGTGTAGTGCCCGCAGGGCAGCACGGCCCTCTGGTGCGGAATCTCCAGCTGGCGGAAGCGATCGACGAACTGCTTCGATAGCGGGACCGGGAACGTGAGGTCGTAACGGGCGTAGATCAGCAGCACGCTCCGGCCGCGCACGCGCTCGACGTACGGCCACGGACTGATCGGCATCCAAATCCGGCGCAGCCGCTCGATGTCCACGTGGCCTTCGAGCCCCGCCCGCACGTGCGCCGTCGACAGCCCGCTCCAGACCACGTCGGCGAAGTACGGCGACACGTGATTGAACGCGCCCGCCTTCAGCCGCGGCTCGTGCGCCATCGTCAGCATCGACAGGCAGGATCCGAGGCTGGTGCCGACGATGCCGATCGAATCGAAGCCTTCGCGCTCGAGCCAGTCGACGATGCGGCGCGCGTCGAGCACGGCCTGACGATTCACCTGCAGCGTCTGTCCGATGTTGGGACTGACGATGAAGTCGGCGCGCTCGAGATCCTTCGGCCGTCGCGCATCGTGGTAGGGCATCGACAGGCGCACCGAGGTGACGCCGAAGCGCGCGAACAGCTGGCAGAGGCCGACGTGTCCCTCCGAGTCGGCATTCCACTGCGGCAGCACGACGACGGCACGGCGCCGAGGTCCGGCGCGACGCGGGTCGGCCGGGAACACGCGGCCGACGACCGTGTTGTTTTCCGCATGCGGCGTGGCGATCGCGCTCGGGAAGCGAAGCGTGCCGCCCTCGAGCGAGTAGTCCGAGGTCGGCGGCGCCGAGAAGAACTCGTCCGAGCGATCGACGGTCGCCGCCGCGAACTCCGCGAGTTTGGTGGCGGGGTCGTCGCCGTTGGCGGTCCCGTCGAGGCCGATCCAGTCGAGGCCCCACGCGAACGGTCGAACCCGCCGGTTGGTGTCAACCGAGGCGAGGCGACGCTCCCAGTTGTGGAACGCGCGAGCGATCACTGGTCGGTGCCGGCCCTGGCCGCGAGCGCGGCATACGAGCGATCGGCGGGTTGCCCGGACTCGACCGGCAGCCCGCTCTCGGCCCAGCCCGGATCGACGGATCGTCCCATCGGGTCGCGGGCGCCGCCGAAGCCGCCGCGGACGTTAGTGACGTCGGTGAAGCCGAAGCTCTCGAGCATCTGCGCCGCGCGCATCGATCGGCCGCCCATCTGGCAGCCGATGAGCAGCGGCGTGTCGGGCTTGAACACCGCCTGCATCACGTGCATGAAGTCTGGATTGGGCTGCATCTGGCCGGTGATCTCGTCGGGTTCGAGCAGCGGTACGTTCACGGCGCCGGCGGCGTGGCCGCTCTCGTACTCGCGCGTCGAGCGCACGTCGACGTAGGTCGCGCCCTTTTCGGCGAGCGCCGCGGCTTCGGTCACGGATGCGTGCTTCGGCATGGTCGATTCTCCTTCGCTTCGCGATTACGCCGCCAGGATGGCCTCGCACGCGGCCGCCACCGCGAGCAGATCGGCGGTGCGATCGCGGTGGCCGACGAGCTGCAGGCCCACGGGGAGGCCACCGGCTGGAAT
>DASTCC010000154.1:0-3854 GCA_035711465.1 Vicinamibacterales bacterium | reverse complement strand
GACGACGTCGCGGCCCGCGAATGGCTCGACAACGTCACGACGACGGTGAACCTGCCGGCGACGGCCGGCCCGGAAGCGATTCGCGCCGGCCTGTAGCGGGTCGCGGCCGCAGCACCCGCCCGCACCCGTCGCACCCGCCCGCACCCGTTACTGGCCGGGTTCTGGCGGTCGTTGGCCGATCCGCGACGCCGGCGAACGAACGTGCGCTCGGTCGCGTTCGTCCCGGGAGCCATGACTCACGCCGAGATTCTCAACCTCGACGTCGCGCGCGACGACATCGCCGCGTCGTCGGCCGGCGGCGCGCCGTTTCTGATCTGCTTCGGCGTCACGCTCTTCGCGACGGCGATCGCGTCCTTCTTCATCACCCGCGAGCCGGCGGCGATCATCGTGATGTTCCAGGGCAACGCCGCGCTGCCGGCGGCCTTCTGGCTCGAGCGGAAGATGGCGATGCGGCCGATGACGCCAGGCAACCCGCTGGCGTCGCTCTCGGTTCACCTCGCGATGTCGCAGATCGTCGCGTTTCCCATCGTGATCGCCACCTATTCGTACGCGACGAGCGCCGTGCCGCTGGCGATGGCGTCGATCGCCGGCGCGCACTTCGTGCCGTACGCGTGGCTGCATCGAACCCGCGCCTACATCGTGCTCGGCATCGTCGTCGCCGGCGGCGCGATGGCGCTGCAGATCCTGCTCGGCGGCCGCGCGTTCAGCTGGGTCCTGATCCTGATGAGCGTGAGCTACTGGGCTGCAGCGCCAATCGTGTATCGACACGCCGCGCGGGTGGTACGCGCCCGTATACGATAGGCTCGCCAAAGCCCGGGCGGACGCCCGAGCGAAGGAGGGCCTGTGACTCGAACGTCCCGCCTGTTCGTGCTCGCGATCGCGATCGTCGTGGCCGCGACCGCCGCCGCTACGCGCGCCGGATCCGCGTCGGCCCCATCGCAGGCCGGGCGGACGCTTGCGCTGGTCGGCGGCACGCTGATCGACGGCTTCGGCAGCACGCCGATCCGCAACTCTGTGGTCATCGTCCAGGGCGAGAAGATCACGGCGGTCGGCGAGGCCGGCCGGCTTGCGGTGCCCACCGGCGCGGAAGTCGTGTCGACCGAAGGCATGACGGTGCTCCCGGGACTCTGGGACATGCACGTCCACCTGATGATCACGGGCCACTCCGACTACGCCCACTGGGACAAGACGTATCCGGCGCGCTTCGAGAAAGAGATCATGCCGGCGTCAGCGAAACAGCTGCTGCTGGCGGGCGTCACGAGCGCGCGCGATCTCGGCGCGCCGCTCGAGGCCAGCATCAACGTCCGCGACGCCATCAATCGCGGCGACATTCCGGGACCGACTCTTTACGTGTCGGGCCCGTTCATTCAGAAGGCGCCCTATCCCGGCACCGAGCTGTTCCGCTGGGGCGTCAACGGCATCGCCGACGCGCGGGCGAAAGTGCAGAAGCTCGCCGCCGCGGGCGTCGACGTGATCAAACTCATCGATCAGGACCAGATGTCGACGGAGGAAATCGGGGCGGTGGTGCAGGAGGCGCACGCGCGCAACCTGCCGGTGGTCGCTCATTCGCACCGGCCCGAGGAGATCCGGCGCGGCCTCGTCGCCGGTGTCGACAACTTCGAGCACACCGGCCTGGCGACGGCGCCCGGTTATCCCGACGACGTGCTCGCCGCCATCCGCGAACGCACCGCGCAGATGAACCGCGGCCCGCTGTTCTGGACGCCAACGATCGAAGGCCTGTGGAATTACGAATACCTGCGCGACAACCCGGAGGTCCTGGACGATCCGTCCTGGCAGGCCGGCCTCGCGCCCGACATCGTCGCCGACATCCGCAAGAGCCTGCAGCATCCGGATCAGCTGAGCTATTTCCAGCTCACACCGGCGCGCAAGCCGACGCTGAAGAACAAGTTCAACCAGCTTCGCCAGGCCGGGGTGACGATGCTGATCGGCACCGACAGCGGCATCCCGATGCAGTTCCACAGCCAGTCGACGTGGAACGAGCTCGACATCTGGGTGCGCGAACTCGGCGTGCCGCCAATCGAGGCAATCCGAAGCGCGACGTACTGGCCGTCGCTGATGATGAAGAAGGACGCGGAAGTCGGCACGGTCACGCCCGGAAAGTACGCGGACATCATCGCGGTGAAGGGCGACGTGCTGCGCTACATCAGCCTGCTGCAGCGCGTCGACATCGTCATCAAGCGCGGGAAGCGGGTCAAGTGAGCGCGTCTATTTCGATACCCACACGCGTCCGTCGTCCCTGATGCGGACGACGCCGTCGCGGCCGGGCGCGGCAATCTCGTAGCTGGTTGGCGACGCCACCATCGCCGGCTGGAACGGCTTGCCGCCGGCGACGATGTCGGAGGCATTGAGAGCGGTAAGCGTCGTCGCGTAAGCGCCGTGTGCGGCGCGATGGACGCGCTGGCGGTAGTAGAGCCGCCGCAACGCCCATTTGATTGCGTCGTCTGGATCCGGCGTCACGAAGTCGGCCGTCGAGCCGGCGGGACGATCCGAGAACTGCACCACGCCCCATCGTTCCGGCATGTGCATGTCGACGGCGCCCTGGGGACTCCAGACCCAGTTGTCCTCGGCGAGCGGACGTCCGGTGCCGGCGTCGAGCTGCTTCGTGTACTTGCCGTCCTTGACGACGAGGCGCCACTGCACGCGCGAGAAATTGACGCGCCAGCGATCGCCGGCGCGCGGCGGCCGTTGACCGGGCGCGGCTTCCTCGAGCACGGGCCAGGGCAGCGCCAGCTCGACGCTCCAGCCGTCGTCGCGATCGCCTGGGCGATTGATCGTCCCGCGCAAATCGACGGCGACCTCGAGGCCGGCGATGTCCCAGGCGTCGATCGCTGGCCCGCCATCGCGATACGGCTTCGGCAGCAACAGATCCCACGGCGTGCCGAGCGCGTTCACTTCGAGCTCGTAGTAGTTGTGGGTGTCGCCGTCGGGGTCGATGAAGATCTCGAAGTCGTTGTCGTGGAAGATCACCGCGTCGCGCGTCGTGATCGTGCCCCAGAGATCCGGCTCCTCGAGATCGGCGGCGACGTAGAGCGCGCGATCGTCCCAGAGCATCTTCATCCGCGTCTGGAGCCGTGGCTTCGGCCGTGCGTCGCCCTCGATGTCGACGAACGGCTCCGACCAGGGCGTCCGCTGCCACGCGTTGTCGTCGAGCCGGCCGTCGATCTTCGGCGCTGCCGGCGCGCGGAACACGACCGCGCGCCGCGGCGCGTACGGATACGCCTCGTAGTCGACCGGCGGCTTCGCCTGGAGCGTCAGCGCCAGCATCGCCGCCAGGGCCACGCAACGACCGGTCATGACGAGCGGCGAATCGCGGCGCTCAACTGCTTCCAGTGTTCCGCGGTGAGCTGCGACGTCTCGAAGATGCTGACGCCCTGCGCGCCGCCGGCAAGCGCGCGTTCGAGGGCGCGGCGCAAATCATCCGGCGGCAAATCGGGAATGTAGAGGCCGCTGTACAGGGGAATGCGGCCGCCGAGCGCGCTCACGCCCTCGCGTGTGGCGCGCTCGATCCAGGCGACGTCTTCCTTGTAGAAGCCGTTGTAGATCATCGGCAGCACGGCGTCGACCGGCCATCGCGTCCAGTCCTGGCGCACGAGCGTCTTCGCGATCGCCGGCGTCGGAAAGACCGCGGCGGTGATGCGATTCTGGCGACGGTGGACTTCGTCGGCGAGCTGGCGCACGACCTCGCTGATCGCGTCGTAGCGGAACTGCCGCCATGCCGCGTCGGCGGTGGGATCGGCCATCGCCGCCGGATCGGCGCCCGACTGCGCCTTGAATCGGGCGCGGCAGACCTCGCAGTAGCAGAAGTCGAAGTCCGGATACTCCTTGTCCTGGAC
>DASTCC010000153.1:0-11039 GCA_035711465.1 Vicinamibacterales bacterium | reverse complement strand
CTTCTCGAGGCCGATGTCGGTCAGCGGGTGATTGAAGCACTGCTCGATCACCTTCGCCGGACACGTGCAGATGTCCGCGCCCAGCCGCGCCGCCTCGACGATGTGCAGCGGATGCCGGACGCTCGCGACCAGCACTTCGGTGGGGAACTCGTACTGGTCGAAGATCTCGACGATCTGCCGGATCAGCAGCATGCCGTCGGTGGAGATGTCGTCGAGCCGGCCGACGAACGGGCTGACGTACGCCGCGCCGACCTTGGCGGCGAACATCGCCTGCGTCGGCGAGAAGATCAGCGTGGTGTTGACGCGGATGCCCTCGCCGGCGAGCGCCTTGATGGCGCGCACGCCGTCGCGGGTGAACGGGATCTTGACGACGACGTGATCGTCGATCTTCGCCAGCTCGCGGCCTTCCGCGATCATGTCGGCGGTCGTCGTCGTCACCACTTCGGCGCTCACCGGCCCCTGGACGACGCGACAGATCTGCTTGATCAGGTCGCGCGCGTCTCCCGATTCCTTGGCCAACAGCGACGGATTCGTGGTGATGCCGTCGACGATGCCGAACGGCACCAGCGATTCGATCTCGCGAAGATTGCCGCTGTCGATGAAGAGCTTCATGTCAGTTGTCCCTTGCCACGACCGGGTTGGTGAGTGCGCCGACGCCCTCGACATGGATCGTGACCTGATCCCCCGGCTTGATCGGGCCGATGCCCGAGGGCGTCCCTGTAGAAATGATATCGCCCGGCAGCAGCGTCATCACCGAGGAAATGAACTCGACCAGCTCGGGAATCGTGAAGATCAGCTCGCGCGTCCGCGAATCCTGGCGCAGGTCGCCGTTGACGTAGCCGCGCACCTGGAGGTCGCGTCCTTCGAGGCCCACCGCCACGCACGGTCCGATCGGCGCGAAGGTGTCGAAGCCCTTGCCGCGCGTGTACTGCCCGTCCTTGCGCTGCAGCTCGCGCGCGGTGACGTCGTTCACCGACGTCAGGCCGAGGATGTACTCGGCGGCCTGCTTCATCTTCACGCGCGAGGCGCGCTTGCGGATGACGACGCCGAGCTCGGCTTCGTAATCGACGCGGCCGACCCAGGCCGGCACCTCGATGGCGTCGCCGGGGCCGATCACGGCCGTCGACGGCTTGATGAAGATCAGCGGCTCCTCGGGGAGCGGCTTCTTCACCTCGGCGGCGTGGTCCTTGTAGTTCAGACCGACGCAGACGATTTTGGACGGCGACGCCGGCGGCCGAAGCTTCAGGCCCTCGGACGAAATCTCCGGCCCCTCGGTGAACGTGCCGAAGATGTCGCCGTTGACGAGACGCCACTTCCCTTCGCGCTCGGCGGCGTAGAGCGGCGAACCCTGGTGATCGATGCGATAGAGACGAAGCATGGTTGGACGTGGACAGCGACGGGCGGCTCAGTTGCGAACTCAGAACTCAGAACTCCAGACTCAAACACCGGGTTCTACCGCCGTGTTGGGGCGGTGACCGTCAGCGTCTGGCGGTTCGATTCGCTGCTCCGGTTGCCGGACTTGTCGACGGCAACCACGGCGTAAATGTATGTCGCGCCGACGCGCACCGTCGTGTCGCGGAACGACGTCGCGGCGATCGGTGTCGTCATGAGCGGCTGAAGTGTGTCACCTGGCACGGCGGTGCGCAAGACGAGATAGCCGGCCAGGTCGAGCGACGAGCTGGCGCCCCAGACCAGCGAGACCGCACCCTGATCGGCCTGGGCGATCAGGCCGGTCGGCGCCGGCGGCGGGAACTTGTCGACCGGCGTCTCGCACACCGCGTCGCTCGGCACGCTCTCCGTCGTCACCGCGCCGGACACGGAGACCGTCCGCACCGCGACACAGATCTGCCGGCCGAAGACGACCGGCAGCGAATGCGTCGGCCCGGGGACGGGCTCGGCAGTCAGGCGCGGGAGCGGGCCGGGTTTGGATCGGTCGGTCGCATCGAGGACGACGAAGCGGTCGCCTGGCGCCGCGGCAGTCCAGGCGACCAGCAGCTCGCGTTCGTTGTAGTCGAGCCTGACGCCCGATGGCGCGGTCGGCCGCGTGCCGAGCGGGACCGCGACGGTCGGCGAGGGCTGGCTGCGGCGGTTGCGGCCGGCGACGCCGATGGCCACGTAGCGCCAGACGACCGCGTCACTCGTGCCGGCCGGCACGTCGTCGACGAACGTCGCGATTTCGCCGGCCGCGGGTTGCACCGGGGCCGCGGGCGCCGGCTTCGCCGCCGGTTCGTCCTGCTGTGGAAGGCGGATGAGAATCGTCGCGCGCAGATTCGCGGGCTGCACGATTTGCGCGGGCCCGATGCCCGGAGGGGGCGGAGGCGGCACGCCGCGAGCCGGCGGCTGCACCGGCTGCACCGGCGGCGGCGCTGGCGGCGCGGCGACGTCGCCGGCGAGCCGGTAGATCTCGACGCGCTCGATCGCCGCCGGTGTCGTGCCGTCGGCGTTGGCCGGCGGCACCGTGAACGTCAACTCGACGCGGCCATCCGCGTAACGGGCCTTCAGATCGGCGATGCGGTCGGGCACCGGCCGCAGCGGCGGCTGCGGCGGCCCTTTCTTGCCGCACGCGGCGAGCACGACCACCGCGATCGCCAGGCCCGCCATCCTCGGGCGGCGCGCGCGGATCACAGGATGTACCGCGAGAGGTCGTCGCTCTTGGCGATGTCCTCGAGCATCCGATCGACGTAAGCCGCGTCGATCAGAATCGATCGGCCGCCGAGCTCGGGCGCATGAAAGGAGACGTCGTCGAGCAGACGTTCCATCACGGTGTGCAGGCGGCGGGCGCCGATGTTCTCGGTGCGCTCGTTGACGAGCGTGGCCAGCTCCGCCAGCCGCTGCACGGCATCGGGCGTGAATTCCAGGGCGACGCCCTCGGTGGCGAGCAGCGCCGTGTACTGCGTGATCAGCGCGTTGCGCGGCTCGGTCAGGATGCGCACGAAGTCGTCGCGGCCCAGCGCCTCCAGCTCGACGCGAATCGGGAACCGGCCCTGCAGCTCGGGAATCAGATCGGACGGCTTCGAGACGTGGAATGCGCCCGCGGCGATGAACAGGATGTGATCGGTCTTCACCATCCCATGCTTGGTGTTCACCGTCGTCCCTTCGACGATCGGCAGGATGTCGCGCTGCACGCCTTCACGGCTGACGTCGGGTCCCTGCGATCCCTCGCGTCCCGAGATCTTGTCGATTTCGTCGACGAAGATGATGCCGCTCTGCTCGACGCGCAGCACCGCGGCGCGCGAAACGCCTTCCATGTCGATCAGCTTCTGCGATTCGTCCTGGACGAGCTGCTCGAACGCTTCCGGCACCGGCATGCGGCGCCGCCGCGTCTTGCCCTGGAAGAAGCCGGGCATCATGTCGCGGAGGTTGATCCCGATCTCCTCCACCGACGAGCCCTGCACGATCTCGAAGGACGGCACGCCGCGATCGCGGACCTCGATCTCCACCGTCTTCCCGTCCAGCCGCCCGTCCCGGAACTGGTCGCGCAGCTTCTCGCGCGTCGCCGACGCGTGATCGCGCGTCATCTGCGCTTCGGTGGAGCTCTCGCCGAAGCCGCTCGACGTCGGCGCCGGCGGCAGCAGCAGATCGAGCAGACGCTCCTCGGCCGCCTGGCGCGCCTTGTCGAGCACCTCGGCCTCGCGCTCCTCCCTGACCAGTTTGACCGCGATCTCGACGAGGTCGCGCACCATCGACTCGACGTCGCGGCCGACGTAGCCGACCTCGGTAAACTTCGACGCTTCGACTTTGAGGAACGGCGACTGCGCGAGCTTGGCCAGCCGCCGCGCGATCTCGGTCTTGCCGACGCCGGTCGGCCCGATCATGAGGATGTTCTTCGGCGCCACTTCCTCGGCCATGTCCGGCGCGAGCCGCTGCCGCCGGTAGCGGTTGCGCAGCGCGATCGCGACCGCGCGTTTCGCTTTCGCCTGGCCGACGACGTACTTGTCCAGCTCGGCGACGATCTCGCGCGGCGTCAGCGATTCGGCCAGCGATGCGGCGCTCTCGGGCAGGGAAATCGGCGACATGATCAGAGCTCTTCCACGACCAGACGGTCGTTCGTGTAGATGCAGATGCCGGCCGCCACCGCCATGGCGTGATCGACGATGGTGCGCGCATCGAGCGTGCTCGCAGCCCGCACCAGCGCGAGCGCGGCGGCCATCGCGTAGGGTCCGCCCGATCCGATCCCGATCACGCCGTCGTCGGGCTCGATGAGATCGCCGGTGCCCGAGAGCAGATACGTCAACCGCCCGTCGGCGACGAGCAGCATCGCTTCGAGCCGGCGCAGCGCCCGATCGGTCCGCCAGTCGCGCGCCAGCTCGACCGCCGCGCGGTCGAGGTTGCCGCGGTGCTCCTCGAGCTTGCTCTCGAAACGCGAGAACAGCGCGAACCCGTCAGCCGCGGATCCGGCGAAGCCGGCGAGGACGCGATCGTGATATAGCCGGCGCACCTTGCGGGCCGAGTGCTTCACAACCGTCTGCCCGAGCGTCACCTGCCCGTCGCTGGCCATGACCACTTTGCCCTGGTGCCGAACGGTGAGGACGGTCGTTGCGTGTGGTGACATGCAGCCGAAATTTCATCGTAGTGCCGTCCGCCCGGGAGGGCAAGCGCGGGAGGACACCTGCGACCGCCGCGGGCGGCACTCGCCCGTTTGCGCTCGATTCGACGTGGCAGTAGAGTTGCACTGAGTACGGTGGCAAGGTCCGAGTCGCGCCTTCTGGAGGACCGTATGACCACGCCCACACGTCTTGCGCTTTCCCTGGTCATCGCAGTTGCGCTCGCCAGCCCCACGCTGGCATTCGGGCAGGCACGCGCCCGCACGAGCGAAGGCGGCAGCACGGGCACCGCGGTCGCTCGCAATACCGGCGGCGGCTCGGAAAACAGCAGCAACGGCGTCCGCGAACGAACGTCGGCAGAGCGGCCCGCGGCTCGAGGCGGCGACGACCGCTCGAACCCGTCGGCTCGCGCCGACGAACCGCAGCGCCGGGCGCCGGCGGGCGGCGCTCGCACCGGCACGGCCACGCCTCGATCCGGCGGTCAGCCGAATGGCGGTCGTGCCCCGGCAACCGTCGGACAGACGCGGGGCGGACCAGGACCGAGCAGCGGCACGGCCATCGGACGCAGCCGCAACGGCGCGCCGGTCACCGGCAACGCCGTGGGGCGGCCGTTCAACGTTCGCCCGGGCTACCCGATTTATCCGTACTATCCGTACTATCCGTACTACCCGTACTACGGATACGGCTATTACCCGTACTACGGTTACTACCCGTATTACGGCTATCCCTACTACGGCTATCCGTACTCCTGGGGATATCCGTACGGCTTCGCGTTCTCGATCGGATTGGGCTACGGCTACGGCTGCTGCGGCTACCCGTACGGCGGGTACGGCGGCGGATACTACTCGGGCGGCGGCGACACCTACGACGAGGACCGCGAACCGGCGCGGGAGCTGGGGTCGATTCGCCTCAAGGTGAAGCCGGCGGCGGCGAAGGTCTACATCGACGGCGCGCTCGTCGGATCGGTGGACGATTTCGACGGGCTGTCCGATCACCTGAGCCTCGAGCCCAGCCGGCACCAGATCGAGCTTCGCGCCGACGGCTACGAGACCTACAGCGGTGAGGTCGCGGTCGAAGCCGGCAAGACGCTGACGGAGCGGATTTCGCTGAAAAAGAAGTCGTGACCGCGCAGCGAATGCTGTCGGTCGTCGCGGGCGTCTCGCTCGTCTACGACCTCGCGGCGGGGCTCCTGCTCCTGTTTGCGACCGGCAGCATCGCGTCCTGGTTCGGCGCTCCGGTGCCAGACCCCGTTCTGTTCGCCAAGCTCACCGGGCTGTTTCTAATCGCGGTCGGGCTCGGCTATCTCCAGCCCCTGCTCCGGCCGGACGCGCATCGCGCGTATCTCTGGGTCTTCGGCGTGCTGCTCAAAGGCGCCGGCGCGATCGTCTTCATCGCCGACCGTCTCGTCCACGGATCGCCGGTGTCGTTCCTGTTGTTTGCGGTGAGCGACGGCTTTCTGGCCGCGTGGACGCTGGCGGCGTTGCTCAGGAAGGACGCACGCGCTTTGCCTTCGAGCGCACGAACCACAGATACACCGGGATCCCGGCCAGTATGACGCCGACGCCGGCCATCGACGTCTGGAAGTTGTTCCAGATCTCGTTGCCGACCATCGCCAGGCTCGCGGCGACGAAGATCGCCGGCGCGATCGGATAGCCCAGCGCCTTGAACGGGCGCTCGGCGTCCGGATGACGGTGGCGCAGCACGAAGAGCGCGAGCACCGCGATCGCCGAGAACAGCACGACCGCAAAGCCCGTGTAGGTCACGAGCGTCGACAGCGTGCCGCAGAGCACCAGGAAGCTGCTCCAGATCCCCTGCGCGACGATCGCCAGCACGGGTGTGTGGTGCTTGGGATGGACGCGCGTCGCCGCGCTCAGGAACACGCCGTCGCGGGCCATCGCGTAGTAGATGCGCGGACCGGCGAGGACCATGGCGCTGATCAACGCCGCGATGCTGATGATCGTGAACAGCGCGATCAGGTTGCCGGCGACGAACCCGAACAGCCGTTCGGCGACCGTGTCGGTGAGCCGCGCGTTGCCGAGGTTCGCGAGATCCGCGATCGGCATGGCGTAGAGATACAGCACGTTGAGCGCGAGATACACGAGCACCGCGGCCGCGGTGCCCAGGCCGAGCGCGAGCGGCACGTTCTTGCCAGGGTCGCGAATCTCCTCGGCGACGTAGGCGGCGGCGTTCCACCCCGAGTAGGTGAACATCACGGGGATCAACGCCAGCAGCCAGCCGGTCGCCGGCGCCGACACTTCGTGCGTGCTGCTCAGCTGCCCGAGCGACCCGACGCCGACGGTCAACCCCAGCGCGATGAAGATGATGAGCGCCGACACCTTCAGACCGGCGAGCAGGTTATGGACGACGCGCCCCGATCCGCCGAGGTGGATGAACGACAGCGCCGCAATCGCCGCAATCGCGACGATCGCCTGCGGCGTGACGACGAGCGGCACGAACGGGATCGGAATCGTCAGCAGCGGCGTCTTGTCGGCCGCCGCCGGCAGGAAACGGCCGAGATAGTCGGCGAGCGCGACCGCGCCCGCGGCGATGGCCCCCGAGAACCCGGCGACGAACGACGTCCAGCCGGTGAGAAACGCGGCGCCCGTGCCGAACGCGTCGCGCAGGTACACGTACTCGCCGCCGGCGTGCGGCCGCAGCGTCGCGAGCTCCGCGTAGGCCATTGCGCCGGCAAAGGCGAGCACGCCGCCGAACAGCCATACGCCGAGCATCGCCGGCGCCGACGGCACGAGTCCGGCGACGATGACGGGCACGAAGAAGATGCCGCCACCGATGACGTTGGAGATGACGATGGCCGCCGCGTCGAGCGGGCCGAGGCGACGCTCGAGGGTGTGAGGCGCTGGGGCGGCGCGGACCGTGGCCGCGGACGACGCGGTCACGGGTGGTGCGTTCCCTGCGACGCGTAGATGACCTTGCGCTCGAGCTTGTACTCGCCGAGCCGCACGATCCGGCCGGCACGCTGTCCGAAGATCTTCGCGGTACCGTCGCGGAACCCGCTGTTCTCGAACAAGCTGGCGCGGGGGCCCTCGAGGTTGTAGCCCCACTCGGTCCGCACGACGATGGGTTCAGTCTCCGCGCCGGGCGCGAGGCCCTCTCCGCCGATGCCGCGCACGACCTTCGACGCCTTCTCGCCGTCGTCGCCGTCGAGCCAGATCGACACCGTCAGCTGCACGCCGACGATCGATCTCGACGACTTGTTCTTCAGTCGGAACGAGATACTGGGGACGAGGTGGTTCCAGCCGGTGTCCTTGTCGATGCCGGCGTCGAACCAGCCCGACTGGACCTCGGTGATTTCGAGATCGGTGGCGAGATTGACCGTGTTGCAGGACGTGGCGCCCGCAAGCAGGAGTCCGAGCACGAACAGTCGAGAAAGCCGCAGACTCATGGGCGCGGAGCGATTCTAGATCAGTACTCGTTCGAGATCAGTACCGGTATTCCTTGATCCGCTCCTTGGCCTGATCCCGCGTGATCTGGCCCTGCCGGAACGCAATCAGATCTTCGCCCTGCACGCTCAGCAGCAGCTCGCGGTTGTCGTCCTGATACAGCGGATTGGTCAGCGCCGCCTGCGGCACGCGTGCCCGAATCGTCAGCCGATCGCCGGCCTTGAGCGGGAGCGCGCCGGAGTTGTCCAGCATCGCCGCCACCAGGGCGTTGCGCACGAAGTTGCCGTACTCGCGATCGGGCTCGAACGGCGCCATCGGATCGGCGGTGACGAGCCCGCCGCCGGTCGCCGCGACGGGCGGCGTGTTCGGAGGCGTGTTGGTGTTGGCGACGTTCTGCGCGCCCTGCGGCCGCTGCTGCTGCGGCTTGTTCATGTAGAGCTGCAGCAGCGCCAGTCCCGATGGCAGGATGTCGGGCACCTGGACGTCGAAGTGATACCCGGACTCGGGAATGTAGACGCCGGTGACGACCGGCGGGCCATCCATCGCCAGCTCGACCTGCTGCACGAACTGCCGCGCCCGCTGCGCGAGCTGCGCGCCGCCGTTCTGCACGGCGCGGGTCACGATGTTCTGAAAGAAGCGAACCTGGTTCTTGATCTCGGGGTGATTGTCCAGCACCACGGCCTGCTGCGCCGCGAGCGGCGAGGTCAGGGCCACGGTCAACACGACGGCGAGAGAACGATCGAACACTTCTGTCCTCCTGAACCTAACGACCGGCCGGGCCCGTGCCGAAGTTCACCGGGCTGCTCCGGTACTCTGACGCCCGCGTCGGCTGCGTCGGCCGCAGCCGGTTCATATCGCGGTAGAGCTCGAGCACGATCGGCATCAGCGGGTCGTCCGTGTTCTCCGCGGCGCGGAGCTGCTCGGCGGTGATCCCCGAAGCCGGCGCCGACACGCGCATCGTCCGCCCGTTCTGCCGGGCCAGAGCGTCGAGCCGCTCGCCGAACTCGGCGCGCAGGATCGAGATGACGCGCTCTTCGCTCGCCGAAAGATCGGCGGGCGAGATGCTCGCGGGCACCGGCCTCACCGGCGCCGCGTCGGCGACGACGGTCTGGGTCCGCGCCGCGAGGACCGAATGCGTGAGCGCGCCGCCGAGCCCCCCGGCAACGAACATGAGGCTGGCCGCGGCGGCCATCGCCCAGGCCGGCACCTGCCGGTACCACGGCGCCGCGACCGCCGGCACGAACGGCTGCCACACCGATCCGTGATCAGGGACGTCCCAGGCGAGCAGGTCCTCGCGCACACCGCGCAGGCCGCGGATCTCGTCGCGGCACTCGCCGCAACCGGCGAGGTGGCTGTCGATCAACCGGCGCTCGCTCTCGTCGCACTCGTCGTAGACGTAGCCAATCAGACGTTCACGTTCATCACACATAAGCTGGCACCTTGCGAAACTCCAACCCCTCCGGCCTTCGACGGCCGTCGATTTTGAGTCAGTCGTCGTCCTTTCAACTGCTGCCTTCCCAGGTCGCCCGACGCAGCGACGCTTCCTCCGCCTGCCGCCGCTCCAAGCGGCGGCGAAGGACTGAGAGACCCTGATAGAGCCGCGTCTTCACAGTGCTCAGCGGACAATCGAGCATGTCCGCGATCTCCTGGAACGTCAGCCCGTGATACTCCTTCAGCAGAATCGCCGTCCGCTGCTCTTCCGGCAGTTCCGCCATCGCCTGGGCCACTGCCTTCGACATCTCGCGACGCGCCACCAGTTCTTCGACCGATTCGTCCGGCGTCGACTGCGCGTCGGCGAGATCGACCGGGTCCGTGCCCTCCGGGACCTGCACCAGCGGCGCACGGCGCTCGCGCCGGATCCAGTCGCGACAGAGGTTGAGCGTGATCCGGTAGAGCCAGGACGAGAACTTTGCCTGTCCCTTGAACCCTTTCAGGCCCCGGAAAGCGCGGAGGAACGCTTCCTGAACCACGTCCCGGGCGTCCTCTTCCCGCCCGAGAGTCCGGTACGCCAGGGCGTAGATCGGCCGCTCCCAGCGCGTGACGAGCTGGTTGAAGCTCTCCTGATCGCCCGCCGTCGCGAGCGCGACAAGTTCCTCATCCGTCCGGGTCATGCAAGGCGCCTGGGACACGCCTTTCTAAGCCCCGCCGCGCGTCCTGTGTTCTTAGACGGCCTGGCGTTGGGCAAAGTCTGTACGGCGGTGTCCGGCGACGGTCGCCAGTATACGGCAGGACATCGGCCGCTTCGCTCCACCGCCGGGCCTGCGGCGCGGCCCGCCGATCGCCCAACCCTTTGAAATGCTTTTGGTTGCAAAGTGGCGGTGGCGTACCGACGGCGCGCTGGCGGGTGCTACACTGTCGCGCGAGGTGAAGACTCCCAGATGGGCGACGATCACTTTCTGACCACCGAAGAGGTCCTCGACTACCTCCAGGTCAACCTGCGCACGGTCTACCGGCTGATCAAGGCCGGGAAGATCCCCGCCGTGCGGGTTGGCCGTCAGTGGCGGTTTCGGAAGAAGGACATCGATCGCTGGCTGGATCAGCGGCACTCGGGTTCCGGCACGCAGCCGTGCCAGCAGGAACGCCGCCGCGTGCTCATCGTCGACGACGAGCAGGCGGTTCGCGATCTGGTGTCGAAGACGCTGAGCATGGCCGACTACGACGTCGAGACCGCCGACGACGGCCCGACCGCGGTCGAGCGGCTGCGCACCACGGACTACGATCTCCTGATCACGGACCTGAAAATGCCCGGCATGGACGGCCTGTCCGTGATTCGCGAGGCGCGGCGCAAGTCCAATCAGCTGCCGATCATCATCATCACGGGCTTCTCGACGGAAGCCTCGGCCATCGAAGCGATCAACCTCGGCGTTTCGGGGTACCTGACCAAGCCGTTCCGCCTGCCGCGCATCGTGTCGGCGGCCGCGCGCGCGCTCGGCGAACCGGTCCCCGCCGAAGTCTGATCTCGAACACGCCGCCGTTTCCGCCGCCTCCGCCGCCGCGCGCCAGACAACGCCGGCGCGACGCACGTAAGATCGTCTCGTCGTGATTCAACTGTCCGGCCTCACCAAACGTTTTGGCGATCGCACGCTGCTCGACG
>DASTCC010000152.1:0-8129 GCA_035711465.1 Vicinamibacterales bacterium | reverse complement strand
ACGAGCACGCCGCCATTTCCGTAGCCGGTCGAGAGCTCGAGATCGCCGCTGCCTTCCGGAATCCCGGCGCCGGCCGTGCCGCTGAATCGCGCCCGCCACCGCTCGGCACGGACCGGACGTCGCGTCGTCACCGCGATGACGCCGCCGAAGGCTTCCGATCCGTAGGCCACCGAGGCCGGCCCACGCGCGACTTCGATCGATCGGACGACGATCGGATCGAGAAACGAGGCGGTCGCGCCGCTGCGCTTCTCGGTAGAGGCGCGGCTGCCATCGACGAGGATCAGCGTCCGGCCGCGCGCCAGCCCGCGCAGCGCCGGCGCCGGCGACTGGCCGTCGCCGACGAGGCTGACGCCAGGAATGCCTTCGAGCGCCTCGGCGACCGTCAGCGGATGCCGCAGCTCGATGTCGGCGGCGGTCACGAGCCGCGTCGAGGCGCCCGGCGCGGTGTCGATCGCCGGCGCGATGCCGGTCACCGTGATCGCTTCGGTCACCGTCGCCGTCACCGCGAGCACGATGGGCGACGCCGCTCGCTGGGCCGCGCCGATCTCAATCGGCCGCGCGACCCGGCCATCGCGCAGCGTCACGATCACGACGAGCGGGCCGTCGGGCAGGGAAGTCCACACGAATGCGCCGTCTCGATCGGTCCGGACCGAGCCCGAGCGGCCGACGATGGTGACGTCGGCGCCGGCGATGGGCTGTCCCGAGGCGGCATCGACGACCCGTCCGCGCCTGTCGGAGGAGGGCGTGACGGCCAGCGCCAGGGCCAGGACGAGGGGGAGCACGCCGACACTCTAGATCAGAGTTCCCGAGCGACACAGGCACCGAACCGCGCTAGAGTAAGCGCCGTTCGCCATTCGAGTTCGTTTCAGCGGAGGAGAGCGGCGTGGCCCCACACGGCGTGAACCGACGGCAGGCTCTTCAGATGGGCGCGGCTGGATTGGCCTCGCTCGGCATCGTACCCGCGCTCGATGCCCCGGCATCCGCTGCGCAAACACCTGGATCAGGTCAGGGGCAACGTCCCCCGCAGCCTCCCGCACTGCGCGATGTCGTCGACGTCGCCGCGCTCCGCGGCGAGGACTGGACCGAGCCGTGGATGTGGCGTCAATCGGAGTGGCCCAACGACGCGCTCGCGCTGCAGGTGGTCACCAACGCGCATCCGCCGCGGGCGACGTCGCCGGGCAACCGGTTCACGCCGCTCTTCAGCTTCAACGGCAGCAGTCCGGCGCCGACCATACGCATGCGGGGCGACGAGACGCTGCGAATCAAGCTGCGCAATCTGATGGGGCCCAACCGCAGCCAGGTCCCGAAGGGGCACGCCCCCGATCCATTCGAGCAGCACCCGAAGACGCTCGAGGCGATCTTCTGCGCGGTCGCCAAGTCCGAAGGGCTGCCATGCACGGGCCCGCCGCCGCCCGGGTCGATGCTCTTCCGGCACTTCGACGAATTCCTCACGGCGATGGGCGTGCCGCTCGTCGACAGCGAATGCCTGCCGACTGCCGCGAACGTCCCGCACGGATCGCACAACACGAACCTGCACACCCACGGTCTGCACGTCGAGCCAAACCAGAACGACAACGGCACCTACGGCGATCACATCTTTCTTCGTGTGCTGCCGAAGGCCGACGGCGAGACGCGGCGACGGTCCACGGATCCCGCCTGTCGTCAGCTGACCCCTGACGAACGCGTGGCCGAGGCCGATTTCGAGCACCGTCTCGGCAACGTCCAGGGGTTGCGGCGGCAGCGTTCCGGGCCGCCGCAGCCGCATCCGCCGGGCACGCACTGGTATCACCCGCATGCGCACGGCGCCGTGCACGCGCAGGTCTCGAGCGGCATGGCCGGGTTCCTTATCGTCGAGGGCGACGTCGACGACGCGGTCAACACCGCGCTCGCCGGTACGGCACGCCCCGATCCGTGCATCAAGACCGGGCCGTTCGACTATCGCGAACGGCTGATGATGATCCAGCGCGCCGAGGTAGCCGGAATCGACACCGACCACGGCCCGCGTCGCGGCGAAGGACGCCTGGCGCCGCCGGCGACGGCGGTCAATGGCGGCTTCGCCCCGACGACGATCTTCATGCGGCCGGGCGCGGTCGAGCGCTGGCGGGTGCTCAACGCCAGCATCGACGGCCGCGGCTTCAAGCAGTTCATGGTGCTCGAGGGCCAGTTCGTCTTCGCCGATCGGCAGCTCTGGCGCGTCGTGCCGGGCAAGACGGCCGAGACGCCGCGAGAGCTGATCGCGGCGACGCGCGCCGACGTCGAGGCGGCGACGCGGCCGATCCATCTCCTCGCGTTCGATGGACTGACGCTGGTGACGAGCGAGGGCGGACAGGTTCGCCACACCATTCGCGATCTCTCGACGCAGCGCGCCGGCACGATCAACCCGCTGACGCGTCCGCCGCAGGGCGACGAGCCGCCGAATCGCGCGATGCTGCGCAACGTCGAGGACTGCTACAAGGACGGCGAGAGCCTGCGCAACGCCTTCGTGCGCCCGAACCAGGTGTTCCTTGCGAACGCCAACCGCGCCGACGTGTTCTTCAAGGCGCCGCTCGACGCGGCCGGCAAGGTCTACACGATCTTCGCGCAGGAGTTCATGCTCCAGACCGACAACTTCCAGCAGCGGCTGCAGCAGTCGGTTTCGCGCGGCGCCGGATTCAACGCCGCCAATCCCGCGCCGATCGACGTCGTCGTCGGCTACGTGAGGGTCGGGAGCGACCCGGTGCCCGGCGGCGACTTCGACGTCATGAGCCTCGTCGACCGCCTGCCGCCGGTGCCGCCGTACCTGCAGCCGATCGGCGACGACGAGATCCGCGTGCCGGTCGACGAAGCGCAGCGACGCGGCATCCCGGCCGGGAGCTTCCGGTCGCGCGTCGTGAGCTACTCGGGCAACGGCCCCACCGAGTTCCCGTTGATCGAAGTGCCGGCGTCGTTCGCGGACGCGCATCCGGAACTGAAGCGACGGCTCTGGGAAGAGGTCGACGGCGTTCGGGTTCTGCTGCCGCCGTTCGGGCAGACGATGGCGGTCAACGCCGATTTCGATCTGGCGGCGAACCCCGAGCCGCCGATGCCGCGCAAGTTCGAGCATCACGGCAGCGCGCACTCGAAAGTCCTGGTCGACACCGCGGAAGAGTGGGTGCTCTACAACTGCTCGATGGCGCTGTGGGGGCACACGGACACGGCGAAGCGCAAGCAGCCCGGTCAGTACTCGTTGCACTTCACGTCGTATCCGATCGGCCGCGCGGAGGGGCAGGCCCGGTTCGCCCGCGAGCCGGAGTTTCAGATCACCACCAAGGGCGCCGATCATCCGTTTCACATCCACGTCAACCCGTGCTGGGTGACGCGCATCGAGGTGCCCGACGCCGAAGGACGGCTGCACAACCTGTTGAGCGAGCCGCGATGGATGGACACGATTTCGATTCCGCGCCAGGGCGGGCGAGTGGTGTTCCGCTCGCGGTTCGCCGACTACGTCGGCACCTGGGTGCACCACTGTCACATCCTCAACCACGAGGACTTCGGCATGATGGCGACCGTCGAAGGCGTCGAGCAGCCGGAAGACGCCAACTACCGGCCGCGCACCGCGGTCGCTTCACACGCGGCGACGGCCGAGGCCGTGACCGCGATCTATCCGCGTCCGTCGCTCGAGCTGATGTATCGCCAGAATCTGTCGTACGTCGAGGCCCATCCGGTCGTCGGCTGCACGTATCCGGGATTTCCGATCGTGCCGCCGAAGCTGACGGACTAGATCAGAGGAGACGGCCGCCGAGACAGTCGAACGCGGCGACGGTCAGCGCTCGCGCCGGCGTCCGCGCGTAGGCGTCGGCGAACAACGTCCAGATCATCAGGTCGGCCATCGTGCCGTCGCTCTGCGCGGCGCGCCGCCGGATCGTGCCATCACACGTGAAGCCCAGCTTCTCGGCGATGCGGCGGCTGGCCGCGTGCTCCGTCACGCAGTGCAGTTCGACGCGATCGACGCGCTCGACGTCGAAGGCGACGCGCAGCATCGCCGAGGTCGCTTCGCTGGCGTAGCCGCGTCCAATCCGATCGACGTCGACGAAATAGCCGACCTCGAGTCCGTCCGCGCCGACGCGCTTGAACAGCCCGGTTTCGCCGATGAGCGCCTCGCCGTCCGGCGAGAGCACGGCGTAGCGGTACTCCTCGTCGCGGTCGAAGCGCGCGCGGGCGCCGCGGCACCAGGCGACCGTGCCGGCGAGCGGCTTCGGCTCGTCGCGCATCCAGGGAATGTAGGGACGGAAGTGGTGATCGGATCGATCGAGCAGCGCGCGCAGGAGCGGTGCGTCCTCGGGCGACCACGGCCGCATGAGGAGTCGCGGCGTCGTGACGCGATAGGCGGGGCGGAGCGCGGACATCGCACGCGATTATAGGCGCGGATTTACGGCTATCATGCGCGCCATGCGACCTCTCACGATCGGTTTGCTGCTGGCGCTGCCGGCGTCCTGGCAGATGTGGCGCTTCGAGCCCGTCCAGTCCGAGCTCTTCGGCGGCGGCAACACCCTCGTGAACGCATGGGCCGACGTCGACGCCGACGGCGACCTCGATCTGTTCGTCGGCTTCGGCGCCGGCGCCAGCCGGTTGTATCGCAACGACGCCGGCACGTTCGTCGACACCGCCCAGGCCGCCGGTCTGGGCGAGCCGCGCGCGACGCGGGCGGCGGCCTTCGGCGACGTCGACGCCGACGGCGATCCGGATCTGATCGTCGGCTACGCGCCAGGCGATGCCTCGACGCTGAAGCTCTATCGCAACGACCGTGGCGCCTTCGTCGACGTCACCGGCGACGTCGGCCTGGCGACCAAAGGCGGCGCCGTGCGCCAGCTCACGTGGGTCGACGTCGACGCCGACGCCGATCTTGATCTGTTCGTCGGGTTCCGCGATCGGGCCAACGGGGTCTTCGTGCAGATCGACGGCCGCTTCAAGGACGTTGCCGCCGCGATCGGCCTCGCCGATCCGCGCAAGACGGTGGGCGCCGTCTGGCTCGACGTCGACGAAGACGACGACCTCGATCTCGTGGTCGCCAACATGGACGGCGACGCCAACGCGGTCTACCGGAACGACGGCGGCCGGTACACCGACGTGGCCGGATCGCTCGGGCTCGAGTGGGGCGGCCGGGCGCCGAAGCAGACGACCAACGGCACCGTGCGGCCCTGCGCCGCCGACGTCGACAACGACGGCCATACCGATCTCTTCTTCGCCAACTACGGTCCGAACGGGTTGTTCCGGAATCGCGGCGGCGGCAGGTTCGAGGACGTCTCGCAGGCGTGGGGCGTGGCCATCGACGGCCGCTACGACAGCTGCGCGTTCGCCGACGTCGATCACGACGGCGATCTCGATCTCTACGTCAACGGCACCGTCACCGGCGGCGTCTCCTATCGCGACTATCTCTTCCGCAACACCGGCAAGACGTTCGAGGACGTCACGCCGGACTATCTCCAGGCGCTGCACGCCGACCATGGCGTGCAGTGGGCGGATTTCGATCGCGACGGCGATCTCGATCTCGCGCTCACCGGCACGCGGCCCGACGGCATGCACTCGCTCCTGCGCAACGGCCTCGCGCCCGATCTCGCGGCGCGCTCGCTCCAGGTGCGCGTCGTCGACGGCAAGGGGCAGGCGCGCTTCGCCGGCGCCGATGTCTGCGTGCGCTACGGCGCCGCCCGGCGGCTGATGTGCCGCGTCGTCGACTCGGGATCGGGCTACAACGCGCAGAACGACATGCCGGTGCACTTCGGGCTGCCGGAGCCGGTGCGCACCGTGTCCGTGTTCGTGCTGCCGCGCCAGGGCCGCGCCGAATCGGTGCGCGTGAACGCCGATCCGTCGGAGTACCTCGGCAAGACGCTGGTCGTGGTCGTCAAGTAGCTACGGGATCAGCGTCTTGGCGAGCGCCACGCCCTCGTCCGTGGTCGTGATCTCGCCGTCGAGCTGGCGCTCGTAGATCTGTCTCAGGATCTCGCCCAACCGCGGACCAGGAGGCACGCCGAGGGCGATCAGATGACGGCCGAGAACGAGCGGCGCCGGTGCGCGATGCTCGACGCCGAGCGCCCGCGCGCGCTCGACGAACCAGTCCATCGCCGAGCAGTCGAACATGCCGGTTCGGCCGCGGCAGTCGGCCTTCGCGAACCGCGCCAGCAGCTCGAGGTCGACCTTTTGTGCGAGCCGCCGGAACGCGCCGTCGCCCACCGGCGTCGGCGCCCTGAAGAACATGCTCGGCTTGAGGTGATGCGCGACGATGCCGAGGACGGCGCGGCGGACGTCGTAACCGTCGAGCGAATGCACGTTGAGCCGATCGAGCAGTGAAGTCGCCGGCTCGACGCCGCGGTCCTCGTGGCCGAGCGATCGGATTCGGCCGTCGACGAGCGCCGTCGTCGCCGGTTTGCCCAGGTCGTGGCAGATCGCGCCGAGCATCATCGCCACTGCCGGACCGCGATCGAGGTCACCGATGCGCAGGCGCGCCTCGTCGACCACCAGCAGCGTGTGCACCCACACGTCGCCTTCGGGATGCCATTCGGGCTCCTGCGGGCAGCCGATGAGCGCCGCGATCTCCGGCCACAGCCGATCGACGACGCCGAGCTCGCGCGCGAGCGCCAGGCCGATCGACGGCCGTTGCGCCCGGAGCAGCAGCTTCTCGACTTCGCCCCAGATCCGTTCGGCCGGCAGATCGTCGAGCGGCAGCGATCGACAGAGCGCCTTCGTGCCCTCGTCGATCGTCAGCTCGAATCGCGCGGCGAACTGCAGGCCGCGCAGCACGCGCAGGCTGTCGTCGGCGAAGGTGCTCGCGTCCACCGCGCGCAGGACGCGGCCGTGGAGGTCGCGGCGGCCGCCGAAGGGATCGACGAGCTCGCCGGTCAGCGGGTCGCGCGACATCGCGTTGATCGTGAAATCGCGCCGGCGCGCCGCGTCTTCGAGCGACATCCCTGGATCGCCCTCGACCGCGAAGCCCTTGTGGCCGGCGCCGGTCTTCGATTCACGCCGCGGCAGCGCGACGTCGAGTCCGCCGATCTTGTAGACGGCGAACTGCTCGCCGACCGCTTCCACCGACCCGAACGCGCTCAGCAGATCGCGAAGCCTCGCGCCGTCGACGCCGAAGACTTCGAGATCGAGATCCTTGGCGTCGATGCCGAGCAGCTCGTCCCGAACCCGGCCGCCGACGACGAGCGCACGCCCGCCCGCGCCGCGCACGGCGGTCGCGATCGCAGTGACCAGCTCGGGATAGGCGCTCACGACGACACGGGAGGCGTCACCTTGCGGCCGAAGCGGCGGACCAGGCGATCGACGACGCCGGGCGCCAACGAGTTGGCCACCGCGAGCGCCTTGGACGTCCGGTGGGGATAGATCTCGGGCCGCGGCCGCACGATGCCTTCGACAATCGCGCGCGCGACCTCGTCGGCCGACTGCTTCGGACCGTGGCCTTCGACGTCGCGGCCGTAGTCGCGGAGCTCCGCCTCCCTGAGTTCGGTCACGGTGCTGACCGGATAGACCAGCGACGCATTCAGGCCGGTGCCGACGAACTCGGCGCGCATCGCTTCGATCATGCCGATCTGCGCGGCCTTGGTCGCCGAGTAGATCGCGGTGCCGCCGACGCCGCGTTTGCCGGCGATCGACGAGACGGCAATGAGGTGTCCCGATCCCTGGCGGCGGAAGACTTCGAGCGCCGCGCGGGCCGTGTAGAACGTGCCGAGGACGTTGACGTCGACGAGTCGGCGCATCACCTCGACCGGCGTTTCGTCGAGCGTGCCGTGATAGGCGATGCCGGCGTTGCAGATCATCACGTCGAGCCGGCCGAAGGTCTCGACCGCCGTGTGTGCCAGTCTCGCTGCGTCGTCGGGGCGGGTGACGTCGCCGGCGACCGCAGTCGCCCGGCCGCCGCGCGACTCGATCAGGCGGACCAGCGCGTCGAGCCGATCCTGACGCCGTGCGAAAGCGACCACCGACGCGCCCTCGGCGGCGGCGGCGATCGCGGTCGCATGACCGATGCCGGCCGAGGCTCCAGTGATCGCGATGACACGAGCGTGCAGGCGCTGGCGGATAGAATGCTCCTTAGCTCGTTGGGGTCAGATCTTGAATCTTGGCGTTTGGTGCCAGGTCTTGAATGCCTTGGCGCGAGATCTTGAATGTTTTCCACA
>DASTCC010000151.1:0-8706 GCA_035711465.1 Vicinamibacterales bacterium | reverse complement strand
GCGAATCATCCGCGGCCGCCGGGCACGCCGGTCGGCGACGGCATCCTGACCGCGTACGAGGTGACGGGCATGAACCTCGACGGCACCGAGCTCGTGAACCTCACCGCGTGCGAGACCGGCGTCGGCGCAGTGACGCCGGACGGCGTCGCCGGACTGCGGCAGGCGTTTCTCTGGGCCGGTGCGCGATCGCTGACGATGAGCATGTGGGAAGTGCCGGTCACCGAGGTGACCGCGCAGATCGAGACGTTCTACTCGCGCTGGCTCGCCGTGCCGCCCGGCCAGTCGGGGCCGTCGCGCTACGCCGCGTTTCGCGCCTCCCAGGTCGCGGCGCTGGCAGCCGCGCGCGAGAAATGGAGCTCGGCGCATCCCTTCTTCTGGGCGTCCACGGTGTTCGTCGGCGACCCCGGCGATCTCCCTGGCGTCAACACCACGGCCGGGTCATGAGTCGCGCGGTTAACTCCGGGTTGCCGCGCGCGACAGATAGATCGCGACGACACCGGCATGTCGCCGGCGTCATTCCTTCGAGCACCCCAGGAGCCAACATGAAGCGCGCATTGTTGCTGATATTGACGTCGTGTGCGATCGCCGTCGGTACTGCCGGTCCCCTCGCTCAGACCCAGCCGCCGAAACAGGGCCCCAACCAGGCCACGGACAAAGGCAAAGACGCTGGCGCCAGCGCGGTCGGCCGTGCCAGCCAGGCGACCGAGCTCATCACCTACGCCCGGCAGAACCAGTCGGCCGTGGCGATGCTGACCGCAGTGCAGATGCTGCGCGCGGCGCGGGTCGCCGACAGCAAGGACCGGCCGGGCGCGAAGAGCACCGAAGCCGCCAAGGGCGCCACCCCGACCGAGGGGAAGAAGGCGAGCCCGTCCGAGGCGACGCTCGATTCGGTCAAGCTGTTGAACGAAGCGAAAGGATGGGCGAAGGGCAACGCGCAGCTGACGGCGCTGATCGACGCCGAGCTGGCCAAGCCCGCGGCGCAGGGCGGCACGCTCGGCGCTGCCGGCGGACCGATCCGCCACGTCGATCGCGTCCGGGCCTTCGACACCGACGTCTACCGGGTGACCTTCCGTGGCGGCGAGCTCGCCCACGTCGACATCGTCGGCGACGGCGACACCGATCTGGACGTCTACATCTACGACGAAAATGGCAACCTGATCGACCGCGATACCGACTACGATGATCGCCCGTGCGTCATGTGGACACCGCGGTGGACCGGGACGTTCGTGATCAAGATTCAGAACCTCGGCCGGGTCTACAACCAGTACACGGTGTTCACGAACTGACGCCTGAGCCGAACCGAACGACCGAAAGGGAGCAGATCATGAAGCGCGCGTTCCTGCTGCTGGGGCTTGCGGCGTGGATGGTGACGGCGTCGCCCGGTAGCGCCGCCGCACAGCTGGGCGGCATCCTGCGGGGCGCCAGCAAGGCGAAAGACGCGTTCGACGGCGTCAACATCACGCCGGAGCAGGAGCGTCAGATCGGCGCGAAGATCAGCGAACAGCTCCGCACCCGCTACGGCGTCGTCCAGAATCCCGATCTGCACAAGTACGTGACGCTGGTCGGTCAGACGGTGACCGCCGGGGCCACGAAGCAGGACGTGACCTGGACGTTCGTCGTACTCGACAGCGACGGCGTCAACGCCCACGCGGCGCCGGGCGGCTTCGTGCACATCACTCGCGGCGCGCTGGCTCTGATTCGCACCGAATCAGAGCTGGCCGCCGTGCTCGCGCACGAGATCGCCCACGTCGATCTCGCCCACACGATCAACGATCTGAAGAAGTCGAGCTTGATCAAGACGGCGAAGCAGATGGCACCTGGCGAGCTCGTCGAGAACCTGGCGACGGCCGCGTTCACGCAGGTGCGCGGCCACGTCTACGACTCCAAGCAGGAAGAGGCCGCCGATGCCGCGGCGCTGACGCTGACGAACACCGCCACCTACGCGCCGACGTCGCTCGCGACATTTCTCGAGCGCGTGGTCGAGAGGAACCAGGCGATCCGCGAGCCGAAGCCGGATCCCAAGAAGATCATCCGCAACGGGATGTTCTCGTCGCATCCGGAGATGAAGAAGCGGATCGAGGAAGCCGGCAAGACGATCAACAAGGAGCGCCTCGCCGCCACCGCCCTCGTCGCGCCGCGCTACGCGTCGAGCGTGAACGTGACGGCGCTGTCGGTCGAGGATCTCGCGATCAAGGTCGCCGAGGCGCAGAACAACATGTCGACGACGGATAGGATCGCCTCCGCGGCGGACACGCTGGCGAGCGCGAAGAGTCTCGTCGGTGGCTCGACCTCACGGCAAACGCCGACGGCGGCGCAGGCGCGCAACCTCAACGTCGACGGCGACGCCCCCGGCGGCGGGAATGCGACGCTGGTCACCGTCACCGTCACCGCGGCGGAATTGCAGACGTTCAGGCAAGCGATTTCGTAGCGGGGGCCTTCGGCGAGCCCCGAGCCAGCGACGCAGCGCAGGCTGCGTCGCCTACGCCGCATCTCGCTGAGCGGCGGCGGGCGCCGGCTCCGGCACGGGACGCTCGGCACGGCGGCGGCCGATCAGCAGGCGGGCGATTTCGACGGCCAGGAGCACGCCGGCGAGCAGCAGCAGCGAAGCGAAGATCGGCGCGGCGAAGTACGATCCGGCCGCGTAGCCGCCCATCTGCTGATGAATCCAGCGCGCCGGGCCGACCGAGCTCGGCGTGCTGCTCTCGGTCAGCCACCACATCAGCAGGCGATCGGCGATGGCGATGCTCGCCATGATCCCGATCGCGAAGCAGAGCTCCATGCCGATCAGCGCCCACCGGCGCCAGCTGCTCTGGCCGCGCAGGACGAAGCCAATCTCGCGGAACGGCATCCACAGCGCCGTCAGGACGTAGAACAGCGTGCCGACGCCGATGCCCGGAATCCCGGCGAACATGATCAGTGCCCCTTCTCGTAGACCAGGAGCCGCCGGCCCAGGATGAACTCCGACCAGACCGCCTCGAGCACGAAGTAGCAATTGACGATGCGGAGCACGAAGAAGGACGGGATGCTCGCCGTCGCCTTCCAGAACTCCTTGCGTGCCGCCGCCTGCGTCAGCACCGGCGGCATCAACGCCGGCGCGTCGAGGACGTACATCAGCAGGATGAGCGGGTTCTGATAGATGATCGCGGTGATCGGCACGATGCCGAGATAGATGATCGACGCGACCGTCGATTCCCAGAGAGCGACGCCGACCACCGAACGGAGAAAGCCGAGCGACAGCAGATCGGAGTAGTGCAGCTGCACGTTCTGCATGAAGCCATGCGACCAGCGGCGCAGCTGCTTGCGCATGAAGAAGAGATTGTGCGGCTCGATCGGATAGCAGACCGCTTCGGGGACGAACTTGACCTTGCGTCCGGCGCCGTACATCGACCAGGTCAGGTCCATGTCCTCGGCCATCGTCCGCGTCTGCCAGCCGCCGAGGGCGCGCAGTACCTCGGTGCGGTAAATCGAGAAACAGCCCGACGCGATCAGCGGCTTGCCGTAGTAGTCCTGGATCGGCTTGTAGAAGCTGAAGGCGAGCAGGTACTCGATGTAGCGGCCGCGCTCCCAGATGGATTTCACGTGGCGCGGCACCACGAAGCCGCAGGCCGCGGCGACGCTGGTGTCGTCCATCACCGCGAAGAACCGGGCGATCGCATCCGGGGCGACGATGGTGTCGGCGTCGATCGCCATCGTGAGCTCGGTCGTGACCAGGCCCAGCGCGAAGTTCTGCGCGCCGGCCTTCGAGCCGGTGTTGGCCGGCGGTCTGACGACCGTGACGCCGTACTTGCGCCCGACGTCGCCGGTGCCATCGGTCGAGAAGTCGTCGATGACGATGATCTCGACGGCGGGAGTCGTCTGTGCGAGCAGGCTTTCCAGCGTGTCCGCGAGAGTCGCGGCCTCGTTGTAGGCAGGTACGAGCACGGTGACGCCAGGCCGCAATCGGCGCTCGGACGCGGGGGGACGCTTCGGTTCTACGTGAACGATCGACTTCGACTCCGCCAGGACGTTCCTCCTCGACTTTCTCTTCTGCGCGTCAGCCACTGCAATAACCGATCCGCACGCAGGATCGGCGAAAACGACGCGGTGGCACGCGGCGCTCTATAAGATGTTCCTTACCTTGGGAAGAGTCGGTCAGAAGACCGCGGCCACGGCAGTCGGGGTGATGCTGCTCGGCGCCGCGGCGCTCGCCGTCCGATGCCACCAGCTCGGGGATCCGCTGGTTGCGTTTCACGCGCTCAGACATTACCGATCGGCGCTCATTGCCCGGGCGTGCTATTACGACGCGACGTCGTCGACGCCGGCGTGGGCGGTCGAGATCGCGCACGCCAACCGGGACATCCAGCAGGCCGGGGAGCCCCCTATCCTCGAGTGGCTGGCGTGCGCGGCCTATCGAGCGATTGGCGCGGAGGATCTGAGGATTCCGCGCGCATTCTCGGCGATTTCCTGGGCAGTCGGCGTCGTGCCGTTGTTCGGAATCGCACGGCGATTCGTCTCTCCTTCCGCCGCCGTCGTCGCCGTGGCCGTCTACCTCTTCCTGCCGTACTCGATCCTCGCGACGCGTAGTTTTCAACCAGACGCGTTCATGACGATGTGGATCCTCTGGGGCGTGTGGGCGACGTTGCGCTATCACGAGCGCCCCTCGACAGGCCGGCTCACCGCGGCGGCAACATCGATTGGCATCGCCTTGCTGGTGAAGCCGATGAGCGTGTTTCTCGTCGTCCCGGCCACAATCGCGCTCGGTTTGACGCGTCAGCCGCCTGGCTCGTCCCGGATGCGGTCCTCGACGTGGATGCTGCTGGCGATTGGCCTCTGGCCGGCGCTCGCCTACTACGGTTACTCGACCTTGTTCGGCCGGCTCGCGCAGGACCAGTTTCAAACCCGTTTCGTGCCGTCGCTGATCCCGACGGCCTTCTTCTGGCGCGGATGGTGGACGCAAATCGGCCGGGTGCTCGGCGGGCCGCTGTTCTTCGGCGCGGTCGGCGGCGCCGTCATCGCCCGGGCGCCGCGGCTGCGCTGGCTGATGATCGCCTTCGGCGCCGGTTACGTGGCGTTCGCGGTGGCGTTCACGTACCACGTGCCGACGCACGACTACTACCACCTGCCCTACGTCTTCGTCGCGGCGCTCGGCGCCGGCGCAGCATCAGATCGTCTGGCCACAGCGCTGCGGCCGCGGGTCGCGGCGGCGGCGATGGCGATGCTGATCGCGGCGGTCGTGATCTGGGGGACGACGAGGACGCTGCCCCGGCTCAGCCTGCCGAACGCGGCGGCGATCGTCGCCGACTACCAGCGCATCGGCGAAGCGACGCACCACGATGGGCGCGTCCTGTTTCTCGATCTCGAGTACGGATATCCGCTGATGTACCACGCCGAGGTTGCCGGCGACACCTGGCCGGGGGTCGACGATCTCAGCGCCGAGGCGCTCGACGGCCGCCCCGCCCTGACCGCGGAGGAGCGCTTTGCCCGCGACTACGAAGACTGGCGGCCGAACTACTTCGTCGTCACCGACCTCCACTCGCTGCGCGAGCAGAGCGATCTGCAGGCGCTGCTCGCGGCGCGGACGACGCTGGTCGAGGAAACGCAGACCTTCAAGGTGTACCGGTTCCGCGCACCATAGCGCGCCTCTTCGTCACGGCTGCTCATTGTCGGCATTCGCCGAATTTGACGAAGTTTTGACAACCCGCGAAGGCGTTCGTGCGTAAGTGTTACTCATGACTCTGACAAGGCTTCCGCTCATCGGCGCCGCGTGCGTGCTCGTGGCGCTTGCTTCCTCGGTTCAGCTGGGCCGCGCGCAGTCGTCGGCCGAGAACGACGCCATCACCAGGACCGCGCTCGACTACATCGAAGGGTTCTACACCGGCGACGCGGCACGGATGGAACGCGCCCTTCATCCGCAGCTCGCGAAGCGGATCATGCGGGTCGATCCGGCGACCGGCGCGCCACGCCTCGATCAGCAGGACGCGGCGCGCCTGATCGCGATCACGAAGAGCCGCGCCGGCGCGACTCCCCCGGCGACGCAGCAGAAGGACGTCACCGTGCTCGACGTGTACGGCAATGCCGCCACCGTCAAGGTCGTCGCGAACGACTGGATCGACTACCTCCACGTCGTGAAGTGGGAGGGGCGGTGGCAGATCGTGAACGTGCTGTGGGAGATGAAAGCGAAGTAGATCTACCGTTCTCTCGGCCGCGTCACGGGCAGCGCCGGCGGGGGCTGAAAGTAGGGCGACAGCCGCATCCGGTCGAGGAGCGCCCGGTATCGAGGATGCAGCCGGAGCGCGTCGAAGGCGGGATCCGCGCCGAGGTTGATCGCATTGAAGCGCCGGTACTCACACGCGCGCTCGAGCTCGTCGAGGGCCCCCTCGGTGTCGCCGAGCAGCGCGCGCCATGTCGCGCGTCGCCAGGCATGCTCCACCCGGCCGCGCAGGTTGTCGGTCAGCGACAACAGCATCCGTAACGCGTCGTCGACGCCGCCTTCACGCAGGGCACGATCGATACGCGGGGCCTCGTCTGGCGGCAGGGTCTGCACGACGCTCATCACCGCATCGTCCCCGCGTCCCAGCAGGAACAGCGCCCGGCTGCGCCACTCCCAGGCGCCGGCATTGGTGTTCGAGATCGCCAGGGCGCGATCGGCCGTGGCGACCGCCTCCTCGTAGCGGCGGTCGAAATACAGCGCTGAGGCGCGGATGATCAACCACGACAGGCGGTAGGGCTGCCTCGCCAATCCGATGTCGACTTCCGCCACGGCCCTCGCCGGCCTGCCCGTCACCGCAAGGAGCATCGCGTACGAGGGCCGCACCCCCTCCAGAGTGGGATCGATCCGCAACGCCTCATCGAAGCGCGCTTCCGCGGCGTCGAACTGCCAGTCGTGGTAGAAGAGGAAGAACGCCAGCGTGCCGAGACATGTCGCGCAACGCGGCTCGAGAGCCACGCCGATTTCGGCTTCGCGAACGGATGCCGACATGCCGATCGCCCGGACCGCCGACGACGGTCCAGGGCTGAGCCCGTGAAGCGCGTGAGCGAGCGACGAATGCGCCTTGCCGTTCGAAGGATCCAGGCGAATCGCATCCTGGAGCTCGGCCGCGGCTGCCTGATCGTTCCCCTGCCGCGGGTGCTCATTTCAAGACTTCCGGCTCCTCGCGCGGGCACGCTGCGGCGCCATGACCACACAGCGATCTCTCGGGCTCTTCTGCGCGCTTGCCTTCTCTCGCACTGGCGACCGGCTGCGTCGCGTCGCTGCCGGCGCCGGTGCCCCCGTCCGTCCCCCCTCAGCCGGGCGCGATTCCGCGGTGGGAAGTCAGCGGCGAAGTTGGCGTCGCCAACGTCAGCTTCGGCGACGATGCTTTCGAGAAATTCAAGGAGAACCTGGCGGCATTCAATCCAGTCTCGACCTCCGACAGCTCGTCGCTGGTGTTCGGGGCCTGCACGGCCTTCGACTGGAACCCGTCCCGGCCGGTCGGCATCAAGACCGGCCTCGGCTACCAGCAGATCGGCGAGGTGGACTACGAGCACGTCGCCACCGCGACCGGCTCCAACAACCAGACGCAGGCAGAACGGAACCGCACCCGATACGAATCCCGGCCGTGCCAACCCCAAGATGTCGATTCACCAGGTCAACGGCGCGGTCGTGATCGGGTTCGGCCGGCGGTGATCGGCGGCGTCTCTACTCCCCGCGGAACACGCTCGCCGCCCGTACTCGCGAGGCGCGAATCGCCGGCACCAGCGTCGACGCGATCACGATCGCCAGCATCGTCAGCGACATCAGCGAGAGCACGAGCGGATCGAGCGCCGAGACGCCGAACAGCTGGCTCTCGACCAGTCGGCCGACGAGCACGGCGACGACGACACCGGTGCCGACGCCAATCAGACCGAGCGTCCGACCGCGCGCGAGGACGAGCGAGCGCAGCGCGCCGGGCTCGGCGCCGAGCGCGGCGCGCACCGCGAACTCGCCGCGCCGCTGCGCCACCGAGTAGGCCATGATGCCGTAGATGCCGACGGCGGCGAGCACCAGCGCCGCCAGGCCGAACAGCACCAGCAGCGCCATGCTCAGCCGCTGGCGCGTCAGCGACCGGTCGATCAGGCGGCTCATGTCGTAGTACTCGATCGACAGCGACGGATCGCCCTGCTTCACGGCGTCGCGCACGCCGGCGATCAGGCCGAGCGGATCGCTGAGCCCCGTGGCCACCACCATGATCAGCTGCCGCCGCGTCACCTGTTCGAGCGGCAGGTAAATGGTCGGCTCGGGATTGGCGCCGAGCGACGCGAAACGAATGCTGCGAACGACGCCGACGATCTCGGCCTGATGCGGCCGGATGATCCCGATCGGGTTCTGCACCGGCTTCGGATCGGCGCGGAACACGACCCGCTGACCGATCGGGTTGCGATCGCCGAACAGTTGACGGGCCATCACCTGGTCGATGATCGCCACGCCGGGCATGTCGCGGCGATCCGACTCCTGGAATTGGCGGCCGGCGACGAGCGACACGCCCGCCGCCTTGAAGAAGTCCGGCGTCACCGACCGGCGCCGGGCTCGAGGCCGCTGCTCCGGCGGAATCTCGCCGCCCTCCGCGGTCCAGTAGGCGATCACGGTGTCGAGCTCGGGCCCAAGCGGCGCCGAGGACACGGCGCCGACGCTCGTGACCCCGGCGACGTTGCGCACGCGATCGATCAGCGTGTTGAACCAGTCGCCGATCCGGTCCCAGTCGTCGTACG
>DASTCC010000150.1:0-2930 GCA_035711465.1 Vicinamibacterales bacterium | reverse complement strand
GCCGAGGTCGGACATGAGCGGCTCGGTGACGAGCCCTAGCCCCTGGGTGCGGCCCGGAAGCGTCCCGACCATCGCGGCGGCCGCCACCAGCAGCACAGTCCACCCGTAATACACGCCCATCATTGTAGGCTTACTGTCGATGTCGATCTCCACCCCGCCACGCCTAGTCCGCGTCGCGGGGGCCCCCGTCTGGTCGCGGCAATCGATTGCCGTGAAGCTGCCGCTCGCGTTCGCGCTGGTGTTGCTCGTGCTCGGCAGCGCGATGGCAATCGTGTCGTACCTCGAAGTGCGTCACACCGTGATTGCCATTGCCGCGGAGCGCCTCGAGGGCGCGGCCAACCAGATGGCGGCGGTGCTGAGCGCCTCGGCGCGACAGCGCGTGGCGGCGGTCCAGCAGTTGATGCAGCGACCGGAGGTGCGCGCCATCCTGCGCGAGCGAAGTTCGGCCAGCGCGGCGGCGTTCGAATCGCCGGCGAAGGCCTACCTCGGCGCCGCGGCACTGTTCGGCAACGTCGAAGTGTGGGACGCTTCCGGTGCGAAGGTGTTCGCGATGGGGGCGCCGTTCGAGCATCCGGCCGGCGCCGCACTGGCCGCGTATCTGAAGGAGCTCGGCGGCACGACGGCGACGATCGGCACGCTGCGCCGCGAAGGCGACAACGAGGCCTACCCGATTGGCGGCCGCATCGTGGCAGACGGCCAGACCCTCGGTTATGTCGTGGACCGCCGTCGGATCTCGAACCCGTCACAAACGCGGCAGACGATCGCGATGCTGACCGGCCTCATCGGCAGCGAGGCGACCATCGTCGTCGGCAACGGCGATGGCGGCGAGTGGTCGGATCTGTCCCGCCCGGTGCGCGGCGTGCCGATCGCGCGCGAGGGCACCGGCCGCTTGTGGGACTACGAGCGCCCCGGCGCGCCGCGCGTGCTGGCCTGGGCCAGCGCGATCGATGCCACACCCTGGCTGGTGGCGATCGAGTTCCCGCGCGGCGTCGTGCTGGCGCCGGCGGATCGGCTGATCCAGCGCTTTCTGGGGATCACCTTCGCGCTGCTGGTGGTGGCCGCCGCGATCGGCTGGGCGTTGAGTCATCGCCTCATTACGCCGCTGCGGCATGTCACGGAAACGGCGGAAGCGGTGGCGGAGATGCGCCATGTCGCGCCGATCGACACCGATCGGCAGGATGAGATCGGGCGCCTGGCCGAGTCGTTCAACACCATGGCCGAGCGCGTCGAGAACGCGCGCGAGGAGCTCGAGCATCGCGTCGAGGCGCGCACCGAGGAGCTTCGCGCGTTGAATCGCGAGCTGGAGTCGTTCAGCTATTCGGTGTCGCACGATCTCCGCGCGCCGCTGCGCGCCATCGTCGGCTTCGTGCAGATTCTGGAGGAGGATCACAGCGCGGCGTTCAACCCGGACGCGCGGCGCGCGCTCGATCGCGTCAAGGTCAACGCCACGCGGATGGGCCAGTTGATCGACGACCTGCTGGCCTTCGCGCAGATCGGCCGGGTGCCGCTGACGCGCCAGCGCGTGGAGTTGAACCATCTCGCGCGCTCGGTGGCCGAGGAAGCGCTCGCTGCCGCCGAACGGCCGATCGAGCTGGTGATCGAGCCGCTGCCGCCGTGCCTCGGCGAGCCGGTGCTGCTGAAGCAGGTGTTCGCGAACCTGCTGTCAAACGCCGTGAAGTTCACCGCGCGCACCGAGCGGCCGGTGATCACCGTCGGGTCGATGACCAACGCCGACACGATCTATTTCGTCCGTGACAACGGCGCCGGCTTCGACGAGCGCTTCGCCGACAAACTGTTCGGTGTGTTCCAACGCCTGCATCGCACGGTGGAATTCGAGGGCACCGGCGTCGGGTTGGCCATCGTGCAGCGGATCATCAACCGCCACGGCGGCCGCGTCTGGGCTGAGGGCCGCGTCAATCAGGGTGCGACGTTCTATTTCACACTGCCGGCGGCTCCCATCACCGGCTCGGGTAAACACCGCGTCGCGGCGCACCAGTAGTCAAGGATCAGACCTTGCTGCGACCTCTCCTTTTTCTCAGCCTTTGTCTCTTCGCCGGGTCCGCTGCGTCGTCGGCCCAGGACGTTTCATCCGCGGGCCTGGCCCGGGAGGACTGGCCCGAGTTTCGCGGACCCGGAGCGCAGGGGCATTCGGCGGAGCGCGGGTTGCCGGTGCAGTGGGCCGAAGGCACGAACGTACTGTGGAAGTCGAGCGTGCCCGGCCTGGGCTGGTCCACACCGGTCGTGGCCAGTGGGCGAGTCTGGATCACGACCGCGGTTGAACAACGAGGCGTCTCGCTGCGCGCGATGGCGTTCGACGTCGAGTCCGGCAAGGAAGTGGTCAACGTCGAGGTCTTCAAGATCCCGCTCGATCGGCGGGAGCTCAATCCGAAGAACAGCTGGGCGTCACCGTCACCGGTGATCGACGGCGATCGCGTCTACGTGCATTTCGGCGCCGACGGCACCGCGGCGCTCACCACCACCGGCGACATCGTCTGGAAGGCGCGCTTCGAGTACCAGTCGCAACACGGCGCCGGCGGATCGCCGATTGTTTACGGCGACCTGTTGATCTTCAGCTGCGACGGCAGTGATGCGGCGTTCGTAATTGCGCTCGACAAGCGGACCGGGCAGGTCAAGTGGAAGAGCAATCGCGGGTTTCCGTCGGACCAGGCCTATACCACGCCGCTCATCATTCGCGTCGCGGATCGCGATCAGCTGATCAGCGTCGGCGCATTTCGCGCGCGCGCCTACGATCCAGTGACCGGCAAGGAGATCTGGCGCGTGCGCTACGACGAAGGGTTTTCGAACGTGCCGAGACCGGTCTTCGCGCACGGCCTGGTTTACATCGTGACCGGGTTTCAGCAGCCCGAGCTCCTCGCCGTCCGGCCGGACGGCACCGGCGATGTGACGAAGACCCACATCGCCTGGCGCCT
>DASTCC010000149.1:0-19673 GCA_035711465.1 Vicinamibacterales bacterium | reverse complement strand
CCCGATGCCCGGCCCGGCTTCCGCGTCGTCAGCGGCACGGAGCAGGTCGGCCGGCTGCGCCATTCGATCCTGGTCGCAGGGCCGGAGGTCGCAATTCCGGAGATGACCGTTCAGGGCGAGAACCTGCGCAACTGGTGGATTCGCAGCTGGGATCGGTCGTATCGCGAGATCTCGCTCGACGACCCCCAGTCGGTCGAAGAGCTCTCGACGCTGGTCTTCGACTCCGGCGTGCAGCTCGCCGCCGGCAGCCTGCACCGGCCTTCGGATGGGCTGGACGACTCGCTCCGCCAGCAATTGACCACGACGACGCAACGGCTCGAGCCGCGGCTGCGGTCGGCGGCAAACCAGCTGATCGAGGAGCTGCTCGCGGCCTGGCGCGGCCTGGCCAGATGATCCGGCGCTGGAGTCGACCGTCTCCAGCCGCGCGGAGCGCCTCCGACCGACGGTGCGCTGGTGTGGTCTCGGCGCCGACGACATCACCGTGATGGCGGTAAAGGCGGTGGAACGACTCCTGCGTAACCGATTTCCCGGAAGTGTCGTAGGAGGACACGTCATGAAGAGGTTGCATTGCATCGTGGTCGTCGGCTTCGCCCTCGTGCTCGGCGCCCAAACGGCGGCGATGCAGGCGAAACCCAACGTCGTGATTCTGGCCACCGGCGGCACGATCGCCGGGGCGGCCGCCAGCGGCACGCAGTCCGGGTACACGTCAGGGGCGGTCACCATCGACGCGATGATCGCCGGTGTGCCGGGCCTCACCGATCTCGCCAACATCAAGGGCGAGCAGATCTCGAACGTCGGATCGCAGGACATGTCGTTCGCGATCATGCTCAAGCTCGCCAACCGCATCAACGAGCTGGCGAAGACCAACGCGGTCGACGGCATCGTCGTCACCCACGGCACCGACACGATGGAAGAGACGGCGTTCTTCCTCAACCTCACCGTGAAGACCGACAAGCCGGTGGTGATGGTCGGGTCGATGCGGCCGTCGACGGCGGTGAGCGCCGATGGGCCGCTGAATCTCTACAACGCGGTCGGCGTCGCGCGCGATCCGCGGGCGAAGGGGCGGGGCGTCCTGGTGGTCATGAACGACTGGATCCACGCGGCGCATTCGCTGACGAAGACCAGCACGACCGCGGTCCAGACGTTCCTGTCGCCGGTGCGCGGCCTTGTCGGCGTCGCCGCCTACGGCACCAACGACTTCTACACCACGCCGAGCTGGAAGCACACGACGCAGAGCGAGTTCGACGTCACCGGCGCAAGCACGCTGCCGCGGGTGGACATCCTCATGGCGTACGCCGACATGTCGGCCGACCTGATCACTGCGAGCGTCAACGCGGGCGCCAAGGGCATCGTCATCGCCGGCGTCGGCAACGGCAACATGACGAAAGCCGCGCTCGACGCTGCGGCCGCGGCGGTGAAGAAGGGCGTGGTCGTGGTGCGCAGCAGCCGCGTGCCCGTCGGCCTGGTCGGGCGCAACGTCGAGGTCGAAGACGACAAGCTCGGCTTCATCGCCTCCGACGAGCTCAACCCGCAGAAGTCGCGCATTCTGCTGACGCTCGCGCTGATGAAGCCGCGCTCGCCGGCCGAAATCCAGAAGCTGTTCCAGACGTACTGAAAGCGTGTCCTGCGCCGGGTGGCACGCCATAGAACGTCGATGCACATCGGACGCGTGACCGCCCTGGTGCTGGCGGGGCTGACGCTGGTTCCTTCGCCGACGTCGGCTCAGGGAACCGCAACGGCCGCGTCGGCTCAGCCACGACCCGGGCAGGGCACCGATGACGACACGATTCAGGCCGGTGAGGCGTCGGCGGATGAGCCGGCGCGTCAGTTGATCAGGTGGAACCACTACCGCGGCCCCGGATTCACGCTCCGGCTCGGCGGCGGATTGCTGTATGACGTGGCCGGCTATTCGCAGGACGACGCCGCGAAAGAGCAGTTCGATCTGTCGCCGGCCAACAAGGTCCGCGACGCTCGCCTGACGCTCAAAGGCAGCTTCCCGAAGCTGAAGCGTCAGGTGACGTTCTCGGCCGGGTTCATGTACGACGGTTCGACGGACGAATGGCTCATCCGTGAGACCGGCGTGATGTTCGCGGTGCCCGAGCTGTTTGGCCACCTGTTCATCGGTCGGACCAAGGAGGGTTTCTCGCTCAACAAGGTCATGGTCGGCTACTCGGGCTGGACGATCGAGCGCTCGACGATGAACGACGCGAGCATTCCGATTCTGGCGGACGGCATCAAGTGGCTGGGCTACACGCCGAATCATCGCTGGCTCTGGAACGTCGGCTTCTATGGCGACTGGCTCTCCAAGGATCAGTCGTTCTCGACGTATCGTCGTCAGGTCGTCGCCCGCCTGGCTTTCCTGCCGGTTCGGTCCGCGCAGAGCGGTTCGCTGCACGTCGGCGGGAATTTCCGATACGGCAAGCCGGAAGATGGACAGCTACGGTTTCGCTCGAGGCCCGAGGCCTATCCGGCGGCGTACTTCGTCGACACCGGATCGCTCGACGCCGCCTCGACGCGCATGCTGGGTTACGAGGTCTACTATCGGAACAGGGCGTGGCTGTTCGGCAGCGAGTATTGGTTCACGCGCGTCAACTCGCGAGCCGACGACGAGCCAGCCCAGATCGGCGACGACCCGATCATGCACGGCGGCGACGTGGTGGTATCGTGGCTCGCGACCGGGGAGACCCGCGGCTACAACACGGTCGGCGGCTTCTTCAAATCCGTGTCGCCGGCGCGACCGGTGGTCCAGGGCGGACCGGGCGCCTGGGAAATCGTGTTTCGCGCCTCGCGCATCGACCTCGACGACGGCCCGACACCAGGCGGCCGCTTCTGGCGCATCACGCCGATGGTCAACTGGCATCTCACCGACAACGCCCGGCTCGCGTTGGTCTACGGCTACGGACGGCTGCACCGATTCGATCTCAAAGGGAATACACATTTCTTTCAGAGTCGGCTGCAACTGTTGCTGTAAGGACGCGGACGCAACTGAAAGCTCGAGACTTCACACTCAAAGCCGTCACGGGCTTCACGGTGAATCTTCCAGAACCCCAGTTGGCAGTTTTGACTCTCGAGTCGTGAGTTCTGAATTCCGAACGATAATGGCCCTTCCGTTCAGGGAGGCCCCGATGTCCGCTGCCACCCGTTTGTTGACTGCTGCCCTGGTCCTGATCACTGTCAGCATCGCCATCGCCGATTCGCAGGATCCGATCGAGAAGATTCGCGAGGCGGAGATTCGAGAGGATCTGTTCACGCTTGCCGGCGACGCGATGCGCGGGCGCGAGGGCGGGACGCTCGACGAGATGCAGGCGTCGATGTGGCTCGCCGAACGCGCGAGGTCGGCGGGGTTGCAGCCGGCCGGCGACAACGGCACGTACTTTCAGTTCTTCCCGCTCGAGCGGTTTCGCGTGTCGGCCGGCAGTACCGTCACGCTCGCCGGCAAGACGCTGCGCCTGGGCCTGGACGTCGTCGTCGACGCGCCTGTGCTCGCGACCGTGGATGCGCCGGTGATCGTCGCGGCGGCCGACGCGCTCGCCGGCGTCGATCTCACGGATCGCGTCCTCGTGGTGCGCTACACGGCGGCGGTGCCGGGATCCGGGACGGGGCAGGGGCAGTCGCTGCGCGCGTGGCTGCGCGTGCTGCAGAGGATGGTGACCGCATCGCCGCCGGCGGCGATCGTCGCGCTCGTGCCGGACGAGGCGCGCGATCAGTGGTCGCGCGTCGCGGTGTCGTTCCCGCGCGGCAGCTACGCGCTCGATCCGGACGGCACGTCCGGACCGCGCGTGCCGACGCGCGGCATGCCGCTGATTTACGTGCGCGAGTCGGCGCTCGGCGGCGCGCTCGCTCCTGACGCGCGTCTCGGCGCGTCGATTTTCACCGACAGCTTCACCTATCCGTCGGTCAACATCATCGCCAAGATCCCTGGCCGCGACCCGGCGCTGGCCGGCGAGCACGTCCTCTTCAGCGCCCACCAGGATCACGACGGCGAGCGCTACGAGGTGAACGGCGACGACATCTGGAACGGCGCCGACGACAACGCGACGACGTCGGTGGCGCTGCTCGCGATCGGCCGGGCGATGGCGGCGGCGCCGGGACGGCGGTCGGCGCTGTTCATCTGGCACGGCGCCGAGGAGCGCGGGCTGATGGGATCGCGCTGGTACGTCAAGCACCCGACCGTGCCGCTGCCGTCGATCGCCGCGGTGCTCAACGGCGACATGATCGGCCGCAACGATCCGAAGACGGCAGCGCTCCTTGGCGTGCTGCCACCGCATCGCAACTCGCCGCAGCTCGTCGAGATGGCGCTCGCTGCCAACACCGCGGTGTCGGGCTTCGAGCTCGATCACTCCTGGGACGATCCGAAACATCGCGAAGGCTGGTACTACCGCAGCGATCACCTGCCCTACGCCCGCAACGGCGTGCCGGCCCTCTTCTTCACGACGCTGCTGCACGCCGACTATCACACGCCGTTCGACAATCCCGACCGCATCGACGTCGCCAAGCTCACGAAGATGACGCGCTGGATGTACGCGACCGGGCGGGCGGTGGCCGAGGCCGACACGCGGCCGGCGCTCGACCCGGCATTCAAGCTCGAGCGGTGCCAGGACTTCACCGGCAACTACTGCGGCGGGGGAGACTGATCGTTCGGCGCGGGCGGTCGCCGCGGCTGGAGCACATCGGCCCGGCAACCGGTCGAGTCTCGCGCACACCTCCAGTCGGGTCGGGGCGCCTCCGAGATCTCGGAGGCCTGCCGTGCTCAGTCGTGGGCAACCCCGATGAAATGAGCCTGAACCGGCCTTCCGGCCGGGAAGTTTCGCGGATTCCAGCGGCACGAACCGTGCTTTACATCGACCCGGACATGTGAGGTCCGTCGTGCCGCATCAGTCGATTCAACGGGTTTCGGTCGTGCTGGCGTGTGCGGGCATGTTGGCAGCGTCGCCGCTCCTTCTGTCCCGGGAACAGCCCGGCAGTACCGCCAACGCCGACTTCAACGACTCGCATTTCCACCTGACCAACTACGTTCAGCAAGGAACGGAGATCCGCCGGTTCCTGCAGATCATGGGCACGCGGGTCGGCCGATCGACGCTTTTCGGCATCCCGCTGCAGCAGGCCTGGTCGTATCAGAACTCCGGCGACTTCGCGCCGACCTACTACCTGCAGAGCGATGCGCCGCTCTACTACTACTCGTTCACCGATGCCTACATCGCGATGACCTACCGGTCGCTGACGCCGGGCGAGCAGGCGCGCTTCGATCCGATGATCACCGGGTTCAACCCGGCCGACATGTACGGCGTCGATCACATCCGCCGCGTCTTGACGACGTTCCCGGGGGTCTTCTCGGGCATCGGCGAGTTCACGATTCACAAGGAGTTCGTCTCCGGCAAGATTCCCGGCGAGACCGCGAGCCTGACCAACCCGGCGCTCGATCGCATCCTCGACTTTGCCGGCGAATCGGGGCTGGCGGTGATTCTGCACAACGACATCGACGTGCCGTTCGCGAAGACGGACGCCGAGCCGGTCTACCTGTCGCAGATGAAGGCGCTGCTCAAGCGGCATCCGAAGACGGCCATCATCTGGGCGCACATGGGGCTCGGGCGCATCGTCCATCCAGTACGGGCGTCGGCCGGGGCCGCCGAGCGCAATCCCGGGCAGCTCGGGATCGTCGAGGCGATCATCACCGATTCGGCCTTCAACCACGTCAGCTTCGACATCTCCTGGGACGAGGTCGCGAAGTACGCGGTGGCCTCGCCCGAGTCGATCGCGCGCGTGGTGCAGATCCTCAATCGTTATCCGGATCGATTCCTCTTCGGCACCGACACGGTGGCGCCGGCGACGCCCGATCCGTACTTCGCCGTGTACGAGATGTGGAAGCCGGTGTGGCAGCAGCTGACGCCGGAGACGAGCACGAAGATTCGCAAGGGCAACTACGAGCGGATTTTCGACGCCGCACGCCAGCGCGTGCGGGCGTGGGAGAAAGCGAACGTCAAGTAGGGAGATTCATGCGCAGGGGCAAACAAGGAGTGATGTTCATGAGACGGACGGAAGACAAGAGGCGGGCACGATTTACGCGACGGTTGCAGATTGGAGTGCTGCTCCCGGCGTTGCTGATCCTCGCCACTGCCGGCAGCGCGTACGCACAGAACGCGCCGACGCCGGCGCCGCCTGCGCCGGCAGCGCCCGCGCAGGACAAGCCGTCGCTCGAGGTCTACGGCTTCGCGATGCTGGATATCGGTCACAACTTCAACACCATCAACCCCAACTGGTTCGACACCATGCGGGTGACCAGGCTGCCCTCGTTCGACAAGGAGTTCGGCGAGGACAACAACGCCTTCGCCGGCGTGCGGCAGTCGCGCTTCGGCGTCCGCACCAACACGCCGACGTCCGTGGGCGAGCTCAAGACGACGTTCGAATACGAGCTCTTCGGCACCGGCGTCGACGAAGGACAGACAACCTTCCGGCTGCGCCATGCCTACGGCGAGCTCGGCCAGTTCCTCGCCGGCCAGACCTGGAGCCCGTTCATGGATCCGGACGTGTTCCCGAACTCGCTCGAGTACTGGGGCCCGACCGGCATGGTCTTCTTCCGCAACGTCCAGCTGCGCTGGACGCCGATGCACGCCGGCCCGGGCACGCTCAACGTCGCGCTCGAGCGGCCGGGCGCGAGCGGCGACGGTGGAATCTACGCTGACCGCATCGAATTGCAGAACGTGCAGGGCCGTTTCCCGTTCCCCGACATCACCGGCTCCTACAAGTACGCGCAGGACTGGGGCTATGTCCGCGCCGCGGGCGCGCTACGCTTCCTGCGCTGGGACGATCTGCTTGACGACCAGTTCGATCTCGACGGCGACGCCACCGGCTGGGGCATCAACCTGAGCTCGAACGTGAAGTTCGGCAAGGACGTGCTGCGGCTCCAATACGTCTTCGGCGAAGGCATCCAGAACTACATGAACGATTCGCCAGTCGACGTCGGCATCGAGAACAACCTCTCCGATCCGGTGCGTCCGATCGTCGGCAAGGCGCTGCCGATTCAGGGTCTGGTGATCTTCCTCGATCACGTCTGGAACGAGAAGTACAGCAGCACCGTCGGCTACTCGTGGCAGGACATCGACAACACCGACGCGATGACGCCGAGCTCCTTCAAGACCGGCCATTACTTCCTCGGCAACCTGCTCTATTACCCGGCGCCGAACGTGATGGTCGGCGGCGAGCTGCAGTGGGGACGCCGCGAGAACTTCACCGACGGTTTCGACTACGACGCCGTCAAGCTGCAGTTCTCGTTCAAGTACAACTTCTCGATGAAGGTGGGAGGGTAGGGTGATGACGATGCGCACAAGGCTTCTGCGCCGAGCACACTGGGCGGCCATGGCCGTGGGCGTGGTGACGGTGGCGGGCTACACGCTCTCCGCGCGCCAGATGACCGGCGACCCGCAGGCGGCAGTGAACAACGCCTTCAACCAGTTCCGGAACCTGAAGGAAGGCAAGAACGCCGACTACATTCCGGCGCTGGCGAAGGTCGATCCGAACCTTTTCGGCATCGCGCTCGTGACCGTCGACGGCAAGGTCTTCACCGCCGGCGACGTCAAGACCGAGGTCTCGATCCAGTCGGTGTCGAAGGTGTTCACGATGGCCCAGGTGATCCAGGAGCAGGGCCTCGAGGCGATCGAGAAGCGCATCGGCGTCGACGCCACCGGCGCCCGCTTCAACTCGATCATCGCCATCGAAGGCGTCCGGAGCGTGGTCGGCACCGGCGCCCCTGAGATGAACGCGCTCGTCAACCCCGGCGCGATCTCGGCGACCAGCATGGTCACCGGCAAGACGGCCGACGAGGTGTGGAAGAAAATCATCGGCTTCCACAACGACGCCGCCGGCCGATCGCTCAGCGTCCTCCAGGACGTCTACAAGTCCGAATCGGACACCAACCAGCGCAACCAGGCGATCGGCGCGCTGATGTTCGCCTACGGCTACATCAAGACCGACTGGCGGCGGGCCGTCGATCTCTACACCCGCCAGTGCTCGATCGGCGTCAACGCGCAGGACCTGGCGACGATGGCGGCGACGCTCGCGGCCGGCGGCCGTAATCCGGTGACCGGCAAGGCGGTGATGGACGCGGCGAAGGTGCCGGGCGTGCTCGCGGTGATGGCGACCGCCGGTCTCTACGACGACTCGGGCAAGTGGCTTTATCACACCGGTCTTCCGGCCAAGAGCGGCGTCGGCGGCGGCCTGCTCGCCGTCTCGCCGGGCAAGTTCGGTATCGCGGTGGTCTCCCCGCCGCTCGACGACGCCGGCAACAGCGTCCGTGGGCAGCGTGCCATTACCGCGATCTCGAATGCTCTCGGCGGCAATCCCCTCGCCGCGGGCGCGAAGAAGTGACGTTCAAATATTTTCGAGGAGCAATCATGAAGCGAATGAGTACGATCGCGTTCACGCTCGCCGTGCTCGTGGCGGCGGCATCTCCGGCGCTGGCTCAGAACCGCGTGGAAGTCAGCGGGTTCTTTGGCTGGACCTTCTCCGATGGCGTCAGCGGAGACGCGGTGCTGGCCAGCGACGGCAACGTCTACGACAAGGTCGATCCCAAGGACTCGATGTCGTGGGGCCTGCTGATGGGGTTCCTGGTCAACCCCAACACCGAGGTCGGCTTCATGTACAGCCGCCAGCAGTCGAAGCTCGTCTTCGGCGGCACCACGGAGCGGGAAGTCGGCGACCTGGCGATCAGCGGCTACCATGCCTACTTCGCCTACAACTTCGGGCCGGACGACGCAGTGGCGCGGCCGTTCGTCTTCGGCGGTCTCGGCGCGACCAACTTCGGCAGCGTCGACTTCAACATTGGCGGCGTGCCGCGCAGCACCGGATCGGAAACGCAGTTCTCGAGCACCTGGGGCGCCGGCATCAAGCTGTTCCCCGGCGGCGGCAAGGTCGGGGCCCGCATCGCGGTCCGCTACACGCCGACGTACGTCAAGACCGACGCGGCCGGCTGGTGGTGCGATCCGTACTGGGGCTGCTACCTCGTCGGCGACGCCCAGTACGCCAACCAGTTCGAGTTCTCCGGCGGCGTGACGATTCGCTTCTGAGTCGGCCGTGCCGGCGCCGCGCCGGATCCGCATGACCACGCAGTCTCACCGGGCGAAGGCGATCCTGACGATCGCCTTCGCCGTTCTTCTCGCCTCGACCGCCCACGCGCAGCCCAAGACCGACGTCGTCTCGCTCGCCAACGGCGATCGCATCACCGGCGAGATCGTCCGCCTCGAACGCGGCCGGCTCGAGTTCAAGACCGACGACGCCGGCACGCTCTATCTCGAGTGGGACAAGCTCGTCAGCCTGGTCACCATCCACACCGTCGAGGTGATGAAGACCGACGGCACCACCTTCGTCGGCAGCCTGCAGCGCACCAACGATCGATCGATCGCGGTGGCGGCGGCCGGCCAGACCTTCGAGATGCCGATGTACGAAGTGACGCTGATCACCCCGATCGGCCAGAGCTTCTGGAAAAAGCTCGACGGCTCGTTCGATGCGGGATTCAGCTACACGAAGTCGAGCGGCATCGCCCAGCTCAACCTCAACACCGACACGGTCTTCCGCCGGCCACGCTTTCAGGCGCGGTTGAGTGCCTCGTTCGTTCAGACGCAGCAGGAAGACAACAGCCGCGACGATCGCGGCGCCATCGACATCTCCTACCTGCGCTACCGGTGGCAGCGCTGGTACGTCGCCGCGGCGACGCGATTCGAGACCAACGAGAGCCTCGGTCTCGATCTCCGCTCGCAGGTCGCCGGCATCATCGGCCCGCGCCTCGTGAACAGCAACCGCGCTCAGCTCGTGCTCGGCGCCGGCCTCGCCTTCAGCCATGAGGACGCGATCGACGGCACCACCACCGAGAACCTCGACGCCGTCTTCGTCTTCCAATCGTCCTACTTCACCTACGACCGCCCGAAGACCACGCTGGACCTCGGCTTCCAGTACTACCCGAGCCTGAGCGACTTCGGCCGCCAGCGCCTGCAGCTCGACGCCAGCGTCAGGCGGGAGCTGCTGAAAGACTTCTACGTGTCGATGAACCTCTACGACACCTTCGACAGCCGCCCGCCGGTGGCCGGCGTCGAGAAGAACGACATCGGCATCGTGTTATCCATCGGCTGGAGCTATTGACGGGTGACGACGGGTGACGACGGGTCACGATGGGTGACGGCGGGTGACGGCTGGTGACGACGGGTCACGACTGGTTACGCCGGTGACGACAGGTGTCACCCGTCGTGACCCGCGTCACCCGTCGTCACCCGTCGTGACCCGCTGTTACCCGTCGTAACCTGTCGTAACCCGTCGTAACCTGTCGTAACCTGTCACATGCCGCTCGAACCGGGGACGCGGCTCGGGCCGTATGAAGTCACCGAGCGGATCGGCGTCGGTGGCATGGCCGAGGTCTACCGGGCGAGGGATCCACGGCTCGGGCGGGACGTCGCCATCAAGGTCATCGCCGCCAGCCCCGATGCCGAGCTGCTCGCGCGCTTCGAGCGCGAGACGCGGGCGACGGCGGTGCTCGCCCATCCCAACATCCTGACCATCTTCGACGTCGGCACCTACGACGGCCTGCCGTTTCTGGTGACCGAGCTGCTCGAGGGGCAGACGCTCGGAAGGACGCTCGCGTCCGGGCCGTTGCCGCCTATCGCCGCGGTCGATCTCGCGCTGCAGCTGGCGCGCGGTGTCGCCGCCGCGCACGCTCTGCGCATCGTCCATCGCGATCTGAAACCGGAGAATCTCTTCGTCACGACGCGCGGGACCTTGAAGATCCTCGATTTCGGTCTGGCGAAGCTGAAGGAAGCCGCCGATGCGCTCGAGACGACGATGGAGACGAGCCATCCCGGGCGGCTGATCGGGACGCCGGCGTACATGTCGCCGGAACAGCTACGCGGCGGCCTCGCCGACGAACGATCCGACATCTTTGCGATCGGCACGGTGCTCTACGAGATGGTGACCGGTCGTCACCCGTTCCGGCGTCCGACCGTCGTCGCGACGCTGACCGCGATTCTGCACGACCCGCAGCCGCCGCTGAGTGCGGCCGACCCGATGCCGGTCTCGCTCCAGCATCTGATCATGCACTGCCTGGAGAAGCAGCCGGCGTCGCGCTTCCAGTCAGCGGACGATCTCGTCTTCTCGCTGGAGACGCTGCAGGGTGAGCTGCGCCACGGCGTCAGCCCGGTCCATCACGTGCCGGCTGGGCCTGCGGGATCGTCGATCGCGGTGCTGCCGTTCGCCGATATGAGCCCGACACGCGATCAGGGCTATCTCTGCGAAGGCATCGCCGACGAGCTGATCAACGTGCTGGCGAGAATTCCGGGCCTGCGGGTGATGCCGCGGAGCTCGTCGTTCCAGTTCCGGGCGCCGGATATCGACGTCCGCGCGGTCGGCGCGCGGCTCGGCGTCGCCACCGTGCTGGAAGGCGGCGTGCGCCAGTCCGGCGATCGGCTGCGCGTCACGGTGCAGCTCGTCGACGTCGTCCAGGGCTTTCCGCGATGGTCACGGCGCTTCGACGGCAGGGTCCAGGACGTCTTCGCCATCCAGGACGAGATCGCCGAGCGTGTCGCCACGGCGCTCCATGGTCTGCTCACCGATCGCGAGCGGCAGTCGCTGCGCCGGCCGGAGACCGCGATCGAGACCTACGAATACTTCCTGCGCGGCCGTCAGCTGGCGCACCAGCTCCGCGCGCAGAATGTGAACGCGGCACGGCAGATGTTCGAGCGCGCGATCGCGACCGATCCGAACTATGCTCCGGCGTATGCCGGCCTCGCCGACGTGCACGCCTGGCTCTACACGTGGCTCGGCGGCAACCGCGCCGACTACGACGCCGCGGAACGCGCGAGCCGGCAAGCGCTCGAGCTCGCGCCCGACCTCTCCGAGGCGCATAGCTCGCGTGGCTTCGTGCTCTCGCTCGCGCGGCGCTATCAGGAGAGCGAACGCGCCTTCGAGGAGGCGCTCAAACTGAATCCGACGTCATTCGAGGCCGCGTATCTCTACGCCCGCATGCTGTTCAGCTGGGGCCGTACCGCGCGCTCCGCCGATCTCTTCCGCCGCGCCGCCGACCTCCGGCCGGACGACTTCCAGGCGCCGATGCTGCTCGGCCAGTGCCTGCGCATGCTCGGCCGTGACGCCGAGGCGAACGCCGCCCACGAAGAAGGCATCCGCAAGGCCGATCGTGTGCTCGACCTGGATCCCCGCAACGTCCGGGCGCTGTCGCTCGGTTCGGGATCGCTCTTCGCGCTCGGCCAGATCGACCGGGCGATGCAGTGGGCGACGCGCGCGCTCGAGATCGATCCGGACGACGGCGCGGTGCTGGCGACGGCGACGTGTCTCTACGCGCGCGCGGGGATGAAGGAGCGCTCGCTCGAGCTGCTGCAGAAGCTGATCGCGCGCGGCATGGGCCAACGCGATTGGATCGAACACGATCCCGACTACGACTCGCTCCGTGACGATCCACGCTTCCAGGCGCTCATGGCGAGGCTGAAGTGAGTGTGCTGTAATCTGACTCCCATGCCCCCTCGCTTGCTTGCCATCGCGGTGTGTCTCGCGTCCCCAATCGGGCTGGCGCAATCGGCGCAGCAGCCGCCGCCGGCGCAACAGCCGCGGCCGCAGCAGGCGCCGCCGCCGAACCCGTATCCGACGCCGATCGAAGCCAATGAAGGCGTGATTGCGCTCGGCTTCACCGAGTTCGCGGCGCTTCCCGACGCCATCGTCAACGGCAACCCGGTTGCGCCGCGGATGATGATGCTCGCCGACGAGCCATCGACGAAGCGGCTCTTCGTGAGCACGATGACGGGCATGCTGTACAGCGTCAGCTACGACGGCAAGACGGTGACGCCGTATCTCGATCTCAACGCCGCGGAGTGGGCGCATCCGGTGCAGGCGCAGGGAAGCGAGCGGGGATTTCAGAGCTTCGCGTTCCATCCCGATTTCAACCGCAGCGGCCGGCCTGGCTTCGGCAGGTTCTATACCTACTTCGACACCACCAACACCGCGCCGAAGGCTGACTTCGTCTCGCCGGGACCGAATCGCACGCACGACACGGTGCTGCTCGAGTGGACGGCCAGGAACCCGGCGGCCGCGACGTACGACGGCGCGGCGCCTCGCGAGCTCTTCCGCGCCGCCCATCCGTTCGGCAACCACAACGGCGGACAGATCGCCTTCAATCCGCTGGCGAAGCCGGGAGAAGCCGACTTCGGGCTGCTCTACGTCGGTTTCGCCGACGGCGGCAGCGGTGGCGACCCGTTCAACCTGGCGCAGGACATGACCTCCGCGTTCGGGAAGATCCTGCGCATCGATCCGCTGGGCAAGAACGGCGCGAACGGACGCTACGGCATTCCGGCGTCGAACCCGTTCGTGAAGCAGAGCGGCGCGCTCGCCGAGATCTACGCGCTCGGCGTCCGCAACCCGCAGCGCTTTTCCTGGGACTCGAAGACCGGCCGGATGTACGTCGCCGACATCGGCCAGAACGTCGTCGAAGAGGTGAGCCCGGTGACCGCCGGCGCGAATCTCGGCTGGAACAAATGGGAAGCGAGCTTCGCGTTCGCGGGCCGATCGATCGACACCTCGAATCCACGCGGCGACAAGACGATGACGTGGCCGGTGGCGGAGTACGACCACACCGATCCGCTCCTGCAGAACCAGGTCGCCGTGACCGGGGTCTACGTCTACCGGCACTCGACCATCAAGCCGCTGACCAACCTGTTGATCTTCGGCGACAACCCGAGCGGCGAGATCTTCTACGTGCCTGCCGACGCCGCGCCGAATCCGGGCCAGGCCTCGATCAGGCGCATCCTGCTCGACGACAACGGCGCGCGCAAGACGTTGTTGCAGGTCGTTCAGGAGAAGAACACTGCGCAGGGCAGGACACCCGCGCGGCGCGCCGATCTCCGCTTTGGCGTCAGCGCCGACGGACAGATCTTTCTGCTCAACAAACGCGACGGGATCATCAGGAGACTGACGGCGCGGTAGCGGGCAGCACAAGTGCTCGACCACCTCGTCTACGCCACGCCCAATCTCGCGCTCACCGTCGCCGATCTCGAGGCGCGTCTCGGCGTCCGTGCTGCGCCCGGTGGCCGGCACCCTGGCCGCGGCACTCGCAACGCGCTGATCGCATTGTCGGAGATCGCGTATCTCGAGATCATCGGGCCCGATCCGGGCCAGACCGACTGTCGGTCGCCGCGCTGGTTCGGGATCGACGCGCTCGAGACGCCGCGGGTCGTCGCCTGGGCCGCGAAAGCGGCTGATATCGAAGCGGTCGCGGCGCGGGCCAGCGCCGGCGGCGTCGCGCTCGGTCCCGTCGGCGACGGCAGCCGTCAGCGGGAGGACGGCACGTGGCTGCGCTGGCGTTATACCGATCCGGCGACGGTCGTCGGCGACGGCCTGGTGCCGTTCCTCATCGAGTGGGGGGCGAGCGCGCATCCGGCGGCATCGGCGCCGCGAGGCGTGACGCTCGCGTCGTTTCGCGCCGATCACGTCGATCCCGATCGCATCAGGCCGATGCTGGCAGCGCTCGATCTCAGCGTGATGGTCGAGCGTGGACCAGAACCGGCCCTGATCGCGACGCTCGATACGCCGCGCGGTCGCATTGAATTGCGCTGACGCCCTCGCTCAATCAACTGCATATAATCCGCGCATGCGGCCGCGACTGAAGCGACCCGGGCGTCGCGAAACCGGCATCGTCGTCGCGACGATCGTCTTCGCGAGCTGGTCCGTTGCGGCCGGGCAACGCGGCGCTGGCGTGCCGCCGCAACCGGCGACGGGCAATCATGCCGTCAGCGGTCGCGTCGTCGATGCCGATTCCAGTCGGCCAATCGCCGGCGCCAGCGTCGTCGTCGAACGCAGCGGCAGCTTTCAGCCGGTTCCCCATCGGCCGACCACCTCGGATGCCGACGGACGATTCACCGTCGCGGGCCTGCCGGGTGGCTCGTTCACGCTGGTCGCGACGGCCGATGGATACGCGCGCGGATTCAGCAGCGGCGTCGCGCTCGCCACGGGCACGCCGTCGGGCGGACAGCGAGAAGGGCAGGTCATCAGCGGCGTCGAGATTCGCATGTGGCGCGCTGGCGCCATCGCCGGCAAAGTGACCAACTCCGACGGCGCGCCGATCGCCAACGCGACCATCGAGGCGCGTCAGCGCTCGCCGCGGGGCCGGGGAGCGATGTTGAGCGTGCCGAGGGTCACGACCACCGATCGGCTCGGCCTCTACCGGTTCGACGATCTGCCGCCCAGCGAGTACCTCGTCACGGCGTTGTTCACCGCGGTGACGATGCCGGGCGGGTCGTGGGAACGGTTTCGCCGCAGCGGGCCGACGCCTGCGGACGCCGACAACCTGATTGCGAGAGTGCGCGCCTCGCGGTTGTTCGTCCCGACGCCGACGGCGTCCCGAATGGGCGACTTCATGTTCCAGATGTTCAGTTCGGAGGGCCCGGCGCCCTCGCCCGGATCGATCGACGCGAGCGGCCGTCCGCACGTGTACGCGATGACGTTCCATCCGGCGTCTTCGTCGATGCGCGATGCCACGCCGGTGCGACTCTCCAGCGGCGATGAGCGAACCGGCATCGATTTCAAGCTGCCGGCAACGACGACGGCGCGCGTCTCCGGCGCGGTCACCGCGGGAGGCAGGCCCGCGCCTCACGTTGGCCTGCGGCTGGTCGCGCCGGCCGATCCGGCGGCCGAAGCATTCGAGTTCACGTTCCCCAATCGCTTCGAGTACGCGACCACGTTCACGGACGAGCAAGGCGCATTCACGTTCCTCGGTGTGCCGGCCGGCAAGTATCTGATCGCGACGGCCCCTGCGGGAGCGACGCCGTGGGTCCGCAGCGAGATCACTGTCGGCGCCGACGACGTCACCGGGCTGGCGCTGACGCTGCGGGACGGCTTGAGCGTCCGCGGCCGCGTCGTCTTCGCCGACGAACCGGCGGCGACCTCCGCCCAGCTCTCCAGGCCCCAACCGATCATGCTCGGCTCGCTCATCGGCAGCGGCCACGACGTGCCTGAGGCGGTGGCGCCGGACGCGGCGGGCGACTTTCTAATCGGGCCCTTCGCGCCCGGCCAGTACCTGGTGCTGAACAGGCCGTTTGCCGGGCGGATGCTGGCGTCGGCGATGCTCGACGGACGCGATGTGTCGAACGTGCCCCTCGAGCTGATCGATCGCGATCTCGATGGGCTGGTTTTGACCTACACGAGCAAGCGGTCAATCGTGCGCGGCACGGTCGTGGTACCTCCCGGGCGGGCTGCCGACAGCATCGAAGTGCGAATGTTCCCCGTCGAGTATCGAGCGCTGATCGCGGAGGGCATGCCGTCGCACTTGCCGGTGCGCCAGTTTCAGACCGGGCTGGTCAATCGCGATGGATCGTTCGCGCTCGGCGTCTACATGCCGCCGGGCGAGTATCTGCTGGTCGCGATGTTCCGATCGAGCAGCCGCGATCTCGGCGAGGCGTTCTTCGATCGCGTCGCGCCGCTGGCGACACGCGTCACCGTTCGTGCCGGCGAGCAGCATGACGTCCAACTCACTCCCGTCTCGCTCGCGTCCGGCAAATAGGGCAAGCCCCTAGTTGCCTGGCGCCGGCCTCGCGCCGGTCGCGTAGACTGAAGACGCGCGCTCTCGCGCTCACGACATGTCACAGCGCGATCTCGTCGTCATCGGCGCATCGGCTGGCGGACTGCAGGCGCTCACTGCGATCTTCGAACGGCTGCCGACCACGCTGGCTGCCAGCGTGGTCGTGGTGCTGCACACCTCGGCCGAAGCCGACGGCCTGCTGCCCGGCATCCTGGCGCGGGTGAGCGCGCTGCCGGTGTCGTACGCGGCGGACCGCGTCCAGCCTGCGCCCGGCCACATCTACGTCGCGCCTCCGGATCGTCACGTGATCATCGACGATCACCACCTTCGCGTCGTGCACGGCCCGCGCGAAAACGGTTTCCGGCCGGCGGTCGATCCGCATCTCGAGCATGCCGCAGAGCGCGATCAACGACGTCGACGTCGATCTCGTGCTGCCCGCGGCTGACATCGCACCGGCCATCGTCCGGTTGGTGGCCAGGCGCACGGAAGGGGAAGGAGAATCGACGATGGCTCGCGACAAGGAGCTCGAGCCGCAACTGCCGTCCGAGGAAACCGCCGTCGCCGAGATGAAAGAACTGTTCGGCGCGCCGTCGGCGCTGACGTGTCCGGATTGCGGCGGCGCTCTCTGGGAGGTGCACGACGGGCGCACGATCCGCTATCAATGTCACGTCGGGCATCAATACGCGATCGAAAACCTCGAGGCCGAACAGCGCGAGGCGGTCGACAGCGCGTTGTGGAGCGCGGTGCGGGTGCTCGAGGAGCACGCGGAGCTGAAGATGCGGATGGCCCGCCGCGCCGCCGAAGGCGGGCTGTCGACGGTCTCCGAGGGCTTTGCCAGCAGCGCCCGCGACGCGCACGAGCAGGCGCAGCGGATACGATCGGTGCTCTTCGGGCACGGCGGCGGCAAGGTGACGCCGCCGGTTCCGCATCGGGTCGCGACGCGCGCGGCCGCCGGCCGCCGCAAGGGGGCCCGCCGGAACGCCAAGGCGGCACGGCGCCGCCGGAGCTGATCGACACACGAGGTCGCCAGCATGAAGAAGAGGTCGAAGAAGCCAGCGCCGAGATCGGGCAAGGTTCCGGCTTCGACGCCACGGCCGGCCCGCAAGGCGAAATCCGCGCGGCGGCCGCCGGCCGCCGCCGAGGTGGCCGCGCCGGAGACGCCGTCGATCACCATCGTCGGCGTCGGCGCGTCGGCGGGCGGGCTCGAGGCCTTCACCGCGGTGCTGCGCGGCCTGCCGCCGGATCCTGGCATTGCGGTGGTCTTCGTCCAGCACCTGGCGCCGCAGCATGAGAGCGCGCTCGTGACCTTGCTTTCCGGACAGAGCGCGCTGCGCGTGGTGCAGGCGACCGAAGGGATGCGCGTCGAGCGCAACTGTCTCTACGTCATTCCGCCGAACGCGCAGATGGTGATCACCGGCCGCGACCTCCACATCGGTCCGCGGCCCGACGACCGCACACAGTACACGCCCATCGACGCGTTTCTGTCGTCGCTCGCCCGGGCGGCGGGCAGCCGCGCCATCGGCGTGGTGCTCTCGGGCACGGCGTCGGATGGCGCGCTCGGCATCCGCGAAATCAAGGCGGCCGGCGGCGTGACCATCGTGCAGGACCCGGCGTCGGCCAAATACGACGGCATGCCGCGCGCGGCGGTGGCGACGGGGATGGTCGATCTGGTCCTCAGCGCCGAGGCCATCGGCCCGAAGCTGACCGAGCTGGCCGCGCATGCCTACACGCGCGAATCCGATTTCGGCACCGGCGACCTGCCGCTGCGCGACGATCAGCTGCACGAGGTGTTCGATCTGCTGCGGCCGGCGAGCGGCGTCGACTTCCGCCACTACAAGCTGCCGACGATCAAGCGGCGCCTGTTCCGCCGCATGGCGCTGCAGCGGATCAACGACGTCGATCAGTACATCCGCCTGCTGCGGGGCGACGCGACCGAAGTCCGAAGCCTCTACCGCGATCTGCTGATCCACGTGACCCGGTTCTTCCGCGAGCCCGAGTCGTTCGAAGCGCTCTCGCGCGAAGTCTTTCCGGCGATGATGGACGGCCGGTCCCAGGATCAGTCGGTTCGCGTCTGGGTGTCCGGATGCGCGACCGGCGAAGAAGCGTATTCGCTGGCAATCACGCTGGTCGAGTACCTGCAGAAGCACCAGTTGGACGTCCGCGTCCAGATCTTCGCCACCGACGTGAGCGAAACCGCGGTCGAGCACGCCCGCGCCGGCGTCTACCCGCTCAGCATCGAAGGCGACGTCGGCGCCGATCGGTTGCGCCGCTTCTTCACCAGGCACGACGGCGGCTACCGCGTCACCAAGATGATTCGCGATCTCTGCGTGTTCGCGCGTCAGGACCTGACCAAGGATCCGCCGTTCTCGCGCCTCGATCTGATCCTCTGCCGCAACGTCCTCATCTACATGGACCTGGTGCTGCAGAAGAAGCTGCTCTCGGTGTTTCACTACGCGCTCAACGCCAACGGCTTCCTCGTCCTCGGCCAGGCCGAGACCGTCGGCGCGCAGGCGACGCTGTTCGCGCTCGTCGACAAGAAGTTCCGCATTCACCGCAGGAAGGCGGCAGCGACGCTGCCGACGATGACGTTCCCGGTCGATTATGCGGGGGCAGGTCTGCCGCCGAAGCGGCCCCAGGGCGAGCCGGCCGGCGCCGAGAAGTTCCTCCAGACCGAAGTCAACCGGCTGATCATGGACCGGTTCGCGCCGCCTGGCGTGATCGTCGACAACGACATGCTGATCGTGCAGTTCCGCGGCCAGACTGGCGCGTTCCTCGAGCCGGCGCCCGGCGAAGCGAGCCACAACCTGCTGAAGATGGCCAGGGAGGGCCTGCTCTACGGACTGCGCACGGCGCTCCACACCGCGCGCAAGTCGCGTAATGCCGTACGCAGGAACGGCCTGCAGGTGCGGGCGGGCAGCGGCTGGAAGCCGGTGAGCCTCGAGGTGATCCCGCTCGCGGCGACCGGCCGCGTCCATTATCTGGTGCTGTTCGAGGACGCGACGCCGGGTGTCGCCCCGCCGCCGCGCAAGACCACGGAGCCGCCGCCGCCGCGGTTGGGGCGAAGCCAGCGCAAGTCGCAGATCGGGTTCCTGCAGCGCGAGCTCGCCGCCAGCCGCGA
>DASTCC010000148.1:0-8300 GCA_035711465.1 Vicinamibacterales bacterium | reverse complement strand
CTCCCGCGAGGCAATGCTCGCCCGCGAAGTGGGGGTCATCCGGAAGAGCCACGGCGGCAGGCTCCGCGTGGCGCTGGCCTTCCCGAACACCTACTTCGTCGGGATGTCGAACCTCGGGCTGCAGACCGTCTACCAGCTCTTCAACGACGACGCCCGCGTCGTGTGCGAGCGTGTGTTCCTGCCCGCCAAGCAGGATCTGGCCGAGCGGCTCGCCAGGCGCGAGCCCCTGATCACGCTCGAATCGCAGACACCGGTGCGGCAGTTCGACATCTTCGCGTTCTCGGTGTCGTTCGAATGGGACTACACGAACGTCCTGACGATGCTGCGCCTGGCGGGTCTGCAGCCGCGCGCGGCGCGGCGCGATCGCCGCGACCCGCTGATCGTCATCGGCGGCGCGATCACGTTCGTCAACCCCGAACCCCTGGCACCCTTCGCCGACGTCGTCGCCGCCGGCGAGGCGGAGCATCTGGTGCCGGGGCTGGTCGACGCCTGGCACGAGTCGGCGAATCGTGACGAGCTGCTCGAGCGGCTCGCCGCCGGGCGCGGTTTCTACGTGCCGTCCTTCTACGACGTCACCTACGACGGCCCCGGGCGGGTCGCGGCCATCACGCCGCGGGCCGGCACGTCCGCGCCGCCGATCGTCCGCAAGGCGGCCGTGAAGGCGACCGAGCGGCTCGACCCGCCGAGCACCCGAATCTTCACGCCCGATACCGAGTTCGGATCGCGGCTGCTCATCGAGGTGGTCCGCGGTTGCGCCAATCTGTGCCGGTTCTGCTGGGCGGGGTACAACTACCTGCCGGTGCGGCCGTTTTCCACGAGCCGCATCCTCGAGATTGCCGAAGCGGCGCGGCCGCACGCGATTCGTGTCGGCCTGGTGTCGATCGCGCTCTGCGATCACCCGGACATCGAGCTGATCCTCCGGCGCCTGGTCGAGATGGGCTACGGCATCAGCCCGGCCTCGCTCCGGCTCGACGACCTCACCGAGACCATCGTCTCGCTTCTGCAGCAGAGCGGCGAACGGTCGATCACGATCGCGCCCGAGACCGGTTCGGACCGGTTGCGGCGGGTGATCAACAAGACGGTCACAAACGACGAAATCCTCGACCGCTCCGAGTTGATCTTCCGGGCCGGCATTGAGAATCTGAAGCTCTACTACATGATCGGCCTGCCGTCGGAGACCGACGAGGATCTTCAGGCGATACGGGAGCTGACGGTCCAGGTGCGCGATCGCATGCTGGCGCCGGCGCGCGAACGGGGGAGCGTCGGGCGGATCGTCGCCTCGGTGAACCCGTTGATTCCGAAGCCGGGCACCACGTATCAATGGCTGCCGATGACGCCGGCCGCCGTCATCGACGCCAAGATCGAGCGTCTCCGCGGCCTGGTCGCCGATCTCGACAACGTCTACTTCAACATCAAGTCGGAGCGTCATGCCTATTACGAGGGTCTGCTGTCCTTGGGCGACCGGCGGGTCGCCGACGTGATCGAGCGCGCCGAGCAGAACGGCGGCAACTGGCGCGCCGCGGTGGCCGACGCCGGTCTCGACGCCGACGCCTACCTCTACCGCGAGCGCACGGCCGATCCGTTCCTGCCGTGGCAGATCATCGACGGCGGCGCCAAGACCGCGTTCTTCCGGCAGGAGCTGGAGAAGAGCGCCCGCGCCGAATGGACGCTGCCGCCCAAGCGCGAGAAGGCGAACGAACGCCTGGTCGGCGCGCTCGACAGCTCGGAGTGACGCCGCGATCGCGGCCTCGCCGGTCGCCTCAGCCTCAGACCGCTGCCGCCAGCGCCGCTTCGTGCTCCTTGTAGGCGGCGAGGATGAGATCGCGCAGCCGATCCTGCGCCGCCGGATCGTTCGGCCGCAGCAACGAGAAGCTGCGCCGCTCGCCGTTCACGGTGTACTGCCGCGCCGGGAAGGTGACGTTGCGGCCGCCAGTCCTGCGCTCCCACACCGCGAATCCTGCGAGCCGGAGCCCGCCGAGCGGACCTTCGCTGAAGTGCAGTTCGGCGTCCGCGAGCTTGCCCGCCGGGTTGCCGCGTTCGTTCGGGGCGAATTTGACGGTCATCGGTGCGTCCCTCCGCCGGTGCTGTCCGGCATCCGTCGACAGAGCAAGGCGGCTGCCATGGCCGCGCGCAGGAGGGTGGTCGCTGCAAGTCGTGCGGGAATCGGGTGTTATGGCGAGGCGAAGGCTGGCAAGATGTGGAGACTCGGACGCGACCGCGTGGCAATGACGCCCGCAGGAACCATTTCGAGCGTCGAACAGGAGCAGAGTGACAACGACAGTTGCCGAATCGGGTTTCGAGTGGCGCGAAGGCGTCGCCGGACGTTGCCTCGACGTCGTCTCGCTCCGTCCGCTGGCAAGGCACATCTTCACGACGCGCGTCTTGTCCTTTCGCGACCAGACCGCTGACGACGACTACCGGCGGCTTGGGGAGGCGCTGGGCGTGGCCGCCCACGACATCGTTCGGGTCAGGCAGGTGCACGGCCGGCGTGTCGTTCACGTGCGCCCCGGCGAAGCGATCGCGGAGCCGCCGGAGGCGGACGCGATCGTGTCCACCGATCCGGCGCGCGCGATTGCGGTCCGCATCGCCGACTGCGTGCCCATTCTGCTCGCCGATCGCCGCGGCCGCGCCGTGGCCGCCGTGCATGCGGGGTGGCGGGGCACGTGCGCGGGAGTCGCGGCCGAGACCGTACGCGAGCTGCAGGAGGCCGGCGTGGATCCCGGCGATCTCGTCGCCGCGATCGGCCCGAGCATCGGCGCGTGCTGCTATCAGGTGGACGATCGCGTGCGGACGGCGTTCCTGGGGATGACGCCCGACGCCGCGGCGTGGTTCACCGAGGACGGGCCCGGCCACTGGCGGCTGGATCTGTGGCAGGCCAACGCCGATCAGCTGGAGGAGGCCGGGGTGCCGGCCGATGCGATCCGCGTCGCCGGCCTGTGCACCGCGATCAATCTCGGCGACTTCTTCTCGTACCGCAAGGAAGGATCGGGCACGGGACGGCTCGTCGCCGCCATCCGGCTGCAACCTCCCGCCTGACCATCGTTAGAACTTGAATAGATCGTCGAGCGCGCGCTTGGCGCTGGACACGCTCGATCCGGAGGCCGGCGTGGATCCGGTTTCGCGCTCGACCTGCACGCGCGGCGCGAACAGGGTGCAGCTGTTGGCGACGTCCTTGGGACTGACACGCGCCTGGATCCTCTGGCGGCACTCGAATCGCGACCCGGGGTCGAACGATTCGCAGTGAATGCACCCGCGTAGATCGACGCCGCAGTTGCGGCATTTGCTCGCCGGCCCGACCTCGGCCGACTCGACGTGTCCGCACCGGCCGCATTTGAAGACCTGCCGAAACCCCGGCATGTTCGGCACGCGCGGATCGCGTGGCATTCGAGGATCGCGGAGCTCGGGCGCCTTCTTGGGGCGCTCGCCCGAGGGCGGCCGGCGATCGCGATCGTCATCCTGGTAGCCGCGCTGACGGTATTTGCGGTCGGACATGGTTCGGTGCTCTGTGCTGGGTGCTCAGTGCTGGGTGCTCGGTGCTGGGTGCTCTGTGCTGGGTGCTGGGTGCTGAGATCCCTCGTTCAGTGCTTGGTGTCGTGACTCAGCCCCCGGTGCCCGCGGCGGCCTGGTTCTGAATCGCGTCCATGGCCTGGTTCGCCAGCCGATCCGCCTCCTTGTTCACCTCGCGGCGGATGTGCTCGTAGGTGACGCGGCCGATCTCGTGAGCGAGCAGGCGCGCGGTTCCGTGGAGCGGCTTCAGGCCCTCGTTCTTCACCTTGTAGACACCCAGCATCTGCTGCACGAGCAGCAGCGAATCCGATCGGACGTGGACTTCGCGTGCGCCTCGATCGCGGCACCAGGTCAGGGCCGCGATCAGGCCGCTGTACTCGGCGACGTTGTTGGTCGCGTACGGGATGCCGCCGCAGAGCTCGACGACCTCTCCGGCCGGCGTCTCGATCACCGCGCCCCAGCCGGCTGGGCCGGGGTTGCCGCGCGCGCCGCCGTCGACGTGTGCGGTAAACGCGGCCACTAGTGCGGACGACCCGTCGCGCCGGAGATCACCTGGATCTCCTGGACACGAGTCGTGCGAACGCCGTTGCTGAACTCGACGAACATGCCCGCCGCCGCGACGAGCTCGGTGAGAATCGCGCTGCCGCCCCAGGTGCAGCCGGTGACGCCGACGCGGCTGTTGCCGCCGCCGGTGCGATCGAACCAGCCGCCCGAGACGAGAAAGGTCGCGTCGTCCTGAATCGCGAGGGTGTACTGCGAGTTGCGGGTGCGGACGACGACCCAGTCGCCCGACTTCAAATCGCGGCGCCAGACGCCTTCGATTTCGGGCACGTGCATCGTCAGGCGCGTCAGCGTGCGCGCGTACACGGGACGTGCCGTCGGACGCTCATCGACGGTCACGGGCAGCCCGTGCTGGAAGATTCCTGAAGAGTCGCTCACCCGCGCCCAGAATGCCACCAAAGCCCCCGAGACTCAACTGGGGATGTGCGGCAATGGACGCGGGCAGGCTCAGGCGCCGTCGGGCGGCGGGTCGTAATAGAGGATGCGCTGACAGCTCTCGCACTGCACGATGCTGTCGTTCCGGCGCACCTGCTGCGTGATGTGGGGGCGCAGCCGGACGAAACAGGCCGAGCAGGTCTCGCCATTCAGCGCGGCGACCGCCACGCCTTTCCGGCCCTTGAGCAGCTGCTCGTAGCGGGCGAGGACCGGCGGGTCGATCGCGGCCACCTCGCCCTTGCGCGCGCCGGCCAGCCGCGCGAGCTCGGCGTCGAGCGACTGCTTTTCGGCGGCGATCGCCGCCCGCGTGCGTTCGCCCTCGCTCACCGCGGCGGCGAGCGCGCGCTCGGCGGACGCGATCTCGGCGCCGCCGACGTCGGCTTCCTCCATCAGCACGAGGATCTTCTCCTCGAGTCCGTCCTTCTCCGCTTTCGCCGTGTCGATCTCGTGGAGGAGCGCGGTGTATTCCTGATTGGTCTTGACCTGCGCTTTGTGATCGTTGAAGCGCGAGAGCCGCGTGTCGACGGCGGCGACGTCTTTTTCGAGGGCGCGGCGCGCCGCGTGATTGGCCGCGAGCCGTTCCTTCGCGGTCTCGACCGCGGCCTGGGCGGAGGCAAGTGTTTCGGCAATGCGCGCCTCGGTCTGTGGCAGCTCGGCCTGACGTCTTCTTGCGGCGTCGGCCGCCGAGTCGAGCTGTTGCAGGGCAATCAAAGCCTGCAGCGCGGCGATCACGCGCGTAAGTCTTCCATGCCCGTGCCGCGGATTCAACTCCGAGCGGCCGTCGTCGACGGCCGGACGCTGTGCTATCCTCGCCGCCACACGCCCATTTCGACATCGTTGGAGCGACGTATGCTGTCCTCTCTCGTCCGTGGTCTGGCTGCGCCGATCGTGCTCGTCCTCGTCTCGCTGCCGAATCTCCCCTCGACCATCACCGCCACCGCGCCGCCGCAGGCGCCGCCACTCGCGCGGCTCGTCGCCGATCTGCCGTGGCGCAACATCGGTCCGGCCAACATGTCCGGGCGGGTGACGGACATCGACGCCGTCGAAGCGGATTTTTCGAGGGTGCTGGTCGCCGCGGCATCGGGCGGGGTGTGGAAATCGACGAGCGCCGGGACGAAGTGGGAACCGATCTTCGATCGCTACGGCACCGCGGCGATCGGCGACGTCGCCTTCTTCCAGCCGAATCCGGACATCATCTGGGTCGGCACCGGCGAGACGTGCGTGCGGAACAGCATCAGCTGGGGCGACGGCGTCTACAAGTCGACCGACGGCGGCAAGACGTTCACGAACATGGGGCTCCGCGATACGCATCACATCGCCGAGGTGATTCCACATCCGGCCGATCCGAACATCGTCTACGTCGCCGCGCAGGGACATCTCTGGGGCCACACCGGCGAGCGCGGCGTGTTCAAGACCACCGACGGCGGCGCGACGTGGCAGAAGCTGACCCAGGGCCTGCCCGGCGACCCGCGCACCGGCGCGACCGAGCTCAAGATGGATCCGAAGAATCCGAACGTCCTCTACGCGGCGTTCTGGGAGCGCATCCGGCAGCCGCACCGGTTCCTGAGCGGCGGGCCGAACGGCGGCATCTTCAAGTCGACGGATGCGGGCCGCACCTGGCAGAAGCTCACGGCCGGCCTGCCGACCGGACCGACGGGGAAGATCGGCCTCGCGATCTTCCGCGCGAACCCCTCGATCCTCACGGCAATCATCGAGCACGGCTACCAGCCGGCGCCGAACACGCCGGAGTACGCGGATCTCTCGAAGCCCGGCAGCGGCATCTACCGATCCGAAGATGGCGGCAAGACGTGGCGGCAGGTGAACCGCTACAACAACCGGCCGTTCTACTACAGCCACATCTACATGCACCCGACCAACGACAAGCGCGTGTACGTGCTCGCCACCGCGGCACAGGTGTCCGACGACGGCGGCGCGACGTTCAGCGGATCGCTGCCGAGCATGGGCGGCGACTTCCACGCGCTCTGGCAGGATCCGAATCAGCCCGATCGCATCTACACCGGCAACGACAAGGGCGCCTATCTCTCCTTCGACGGCGGTCAGACGGTGACGATGTTCGACAACATGGCGATCGGCCAGTACTACGCGGTGACGGTCGACAATCGCGATCCGTACTGGGTCTACGGCGGCCTCCAGGACAACGGCAACTGGGGCGGGCCGAGCAACAGCCGCGACGTCAACGGCATCCTCAACGATCACTGGTTCAAGTTCCACAGCGGCGACGGCTTTCACGCCACCGTCGATCCGAACGACTGGCGCACCGTGTACACGGAAAGCCAGGGCGGCAACATCCGCCGGCTCGATTCGGTGTTCCGTCAGGAAGGGCGAGGCGTGACGCCGAATCCGCAGACGGTCACGAACTACAGCGAGTTCGCGCCCGCGGCCGCGGCGGCGCCGCCGGCGGGTGGCGGTCGCGGCGGGCGAGGCGGCGGGCTGCCGCCGTCGTTCCGGTTCAACTGGAGCGCGGCGCTGACGCTGTCGCCGCACGATTCGAAGACGCTGCTCTTCGGCGGCAATCATCTCTTCCGCAGCACGGACCGCGGCGACACCTGGCAGATCATCAGCCCGGATCTGTCGACCAACAATCCGGAGCTCACCGATCGCGAGAGCGGCGGCCTGACGCGCGACGTCACCGGCGCCGAGACCCATGCGACGATCATCACGATCTCGGAATCGCCGATCACGCCGGGACTGATCTGGGTCGGCACCGACGACGGCAACGTGCAGATCACGCGCAACGGCGGCGGAGCGTGGACGAACACGCGCGCGAACGTGCCCGGCGTGCCGCCGGGACTGTGGGTCAGCCGTGTCGAAGCCTCGCGGTTCGCAGAAGGGACGGCGTACGTCACCTTCGACGGCCATCGCAGCGACAACTTCCAGCCGTGGGTGTTCAAGACGACCGATCACGGCAAGACGTGGACGAACATCTCGTCGAATCTGCCGGCGAACGGACCGGTCTACGTGATCGAAGAAGGGCACAGGAATCCGCGGCTGCTGTTTGTCGGCACCGAGATCGGCGTGTTCGCGACCGTCGACGGCGGCGGCACCTGGGCGCAGCTCGACAACGGGCTGCCGACGGTGCCGGTGCACGATCTCGTGATCCATCCGCGCGACGGCGATCTGGTCGCTGGCACGCACGGCCGCAGCGTCTGGATTCTCGACGACATTTCGGCGCTCGAGCAGCTGACGCCCGAAGTGATGACTGCGCCGGCGCATCTGTTCCAGAATCGGCGCGCGACGATCTGGAAGGGCATTTCACGGGGCGCGACGCGCGGACACTTTTTCTTCGCCGGCCGCAACCCGCTCACGATCGATCAGCAGGAGCCGAGCAACTCGCCGCCGCAGCTCTCGAACAGCGCGGCCGTGCACTACTACCTTGCGGCCGATCAGAGCGCGCCAGTGACGATCGAGATCCAGCAGTCGGGCGGCACGCAGGTGCACAAGGCGGTGGTGCCTGGCACGGCCGGCGTGCATCGCTACTACTGGAACCTGCGATTCGGCGACGCGACCGTGGCGCCGCCTGCAGGCGGCCGTCGCGGCGGCGGCCGCGGCGGCGATCCTGACGCCGCGCCACCAGCGGGCCGCGGCGGCGGCGGACCCACCGCCGGCGCCGGCACCTACATCGTCCGTCTCACCGTCGATGGCAAGGCCTACACGTCAGTGCTGACCGTGCGCGACGACCCGGCGACGGATCTGGCGCGGTGACGGGTGGGGTCGGAGTGGGGTCAGTGCAGGGTCGGAGTAGGGTCGGAGCAGGGTCAGAGCTTGCTCTGACCCTG
>DASTCC010000147.1:0-14163 GCA_035711465.1 Vicinamibacterales bacterium | reverse complement strand
CGCCCGCATGCAGCGGCTCGAGGACGAACTGCGGGCGCAGCCGCACGTCCGCAAGGTCACGGGCCTCGCCGACTACGTCGCCCGCGTGCATCATGAGCTCGCGGACGCGCCGAAGGGCGTCCTGCCAACCGACGCGGCAACCGTGGCGCAGGAACTGTTCGTGTTCTCGCTCGCCGACGAAGGACGCGTCGAGCTCGAACGTGTCGCGGCGCCGGACTTCTCCAAAGCCCAGATCACGATCAAGCTGCCGTCGATGAGCTCCGATCTGGTCTTCGAGCAGATCGACGCCGCTCAACGTCTCGCCGCCGCGGCCTTCCGCGACACCGGCATTCAGGTGACGGTCACCGGATCGGGCCGGCTGTTCTCGACGCTCGATCACTATCTGGTGCTGTCGCAGATCAGCAGCTTCGCCACTGCCTTCGTCACGGTGTTCGCCGTGATCTTCCTGGTCTTCAGGTCGTGGCGATTCGGCCTGCTCGCGATCGTTCCCAACGTCGTGCCGGTACTGGCGGTGTTCGGGATCATGGGGTGGATGGACATCTCGCTCAACGTCGCGACGATCATGCTCGCCAGCGTCGCCCTCGGCGTGGTCGACGACGACACCATCCATTTCATCAGCCGCTACCGCTACGAAACAGCGCGGGGGGCGTCGACTGCCGACGCCATTCTCACCGCGACGACGCACGAAGGCCGCGCCGCGCTGACGACCGCGATCATCAACAGCTGCGCCTTCGGGGTGCTGCTCCTCTCCGAGTACCGGCCGACGGCGTGGTTCGGCGGCCTGCTGTCGCTGACGATGGTGGCCGCGTTCCTCGCCGAGATCTTCATCCTGCCGGCGACGATCACACTCGTGCCGGCGCTCTTCGGCGCGTCGAACGTCCACGCGCGGCGTCAGGCACGGACCGGAGCGGCGGCCAGGTGACGCTGCTGACGGCCGCGATGGTCGCGGCGATCCTCGCGCAGGCGCCGGGGCCGGGCCCCGCGGAGACGTTCACCATCGCCGGCGACGTCTCGGCGCTCGTCAACCTGATGCCCGAGGCGGACGCGTTCGAGCTGCGGCCCGAGGCGTCGATCGACGCGACGTGGCGGCCGGCGCGCCGGCTGCGCTTGAAGTTCGAAGGGAGGCTCAGCGGCCTCGAAGCCGATCGCAACGGCCATGTGACGGCCGGCGCCGCGCAGGCGCGCGACGTCTGGATCGAGATCGCGGGCCGCCACCTCGACCTCCGCGCCGGCTACGGTCGCGTCGTCTGGGGCCGGCTCGACGAGGTGCAGCCGACCGACGTCATCAACCCGATCGACGCCGCGCGCTTCCTGCTCGACGGCCGCAGCGCCGCCCGTCTCGGCGTCCCATTCGTGCGCATCCGCCTCGTTGGGTCGGATCGGTTTGCGGTCGAGGGCGTGCTGGTGCCGGCGTTCGTGCGCGGCACCTACGATGCGCTCGACGAAGGCACCTCGCCGTTCAACCTGACGAATGACGTCGCCGCCGCGCCAGGATTCACGCTCGCGGACGACGTCGTTCACGCCGATCCTGGCGATGACGGATCGAGCATTTCCGGCGGCGGACGGATCACCGCGACCATCGGCCGCGTCGACGTCGCGGTGGCGGCCTATCGCGGATTCGAGCCGTTCGGCCCGATCACGGTGCAGATCCTGCCGCCGGCCTCGCCCGATCTGCCGCCGGCGGCGCAGCTGGTCGATCATCACGCCCGCTTCACGATGGTCGGCGGCGACTTCGAGACCGCGGCCGGCGACTGGGCGTGGCGCGGCGAAGTCGCGATGTTCACCGAGAAGAAGCTGCCGAACCGCACCGCGACGGCGCTCGTCGACGGCCACGTGATCGAAAGCGGCATCGGCTTCGATCGGCCGCTCTCCGGCAACCGCGTCTACGGCTCGCTGCTGGTGCGGCGCGAATGGTCCGACGCCGATACCACGCTCGGCCGGACCGACGTCGATCTCGTCGGATCGATCGAGCGCCGCTTCAGCCGCGACCGCTACCTCGCGCGCGCGTTCGTGGTCGTCAATCCCGGCGATGCGGCGGCGTTCGTGCGCGGCCTGTTCGCGTGGAGCGCGTCCGACAACGTGTGGATCGAGGCGTCCGCTGGTCTCTTTGCCGGCTCGGGCGACGACACGCTCAGCCGGTTTTCGGGCCGCGACTTCGTCTTCGCGCGCATCAGATACCATTTCTGAGTGCCCGTCGTTCCCGTTCGTATCGACGCCGCGAATCCCGGCCCGATGACCGGGCAGGGCAACAACACCTGGCTCGTGGACGGCGCCGAGCCGCTGCTCGTCGACGCCGGCGTCGGTCACGGGTCGCACGTCGCCGCGATTGCGGACGCGCTCGGCGGCCGTCCGCTCGCGCGCGTCGTCGTCACGCACCATCATCCGGATCATGCATCGGGCGTGCCGGTGCTTCGCGCACGCTGGCCGTCGATCGAGGTGTGCAAGTTTCCGATCGCCGGTGAGTCCGGCGTGCGCGCGCTCGCCGAGGGCGGTCACGTGGCCACCGGAGCGGCCGTGCTGCAGGTCGTGCATACGCCGGGGCACGCGCCGGATCACATCTGCCTCTGGGAAGCGGAGACGCGCGCGCTCTTCACCGGCGACATGCTGGTGAAAGGATCGACGGTGATGATTCCGGCCGGCCGGGGCGGACACCTCGGCCAGTATCTGCGCTCGCTGTCGAGGCTCGCGTCGTTCGACGCCGAGGTCGCTTATCCCGGCCATGGTCCGGTGATCGAGGATCCGAACGCGCTCCTCGCCGAATACCTCGCGCACCGCCAGCAGCGCGAGGATCAGGTGCTCGAGTGTCTTGCCCGCGGCGTCCGCGACGTCGACGCGATGGTCGACGCGATCTATCCGGACCTGCCGCCGGCGGTCCGGCCGGCCGCGCGGGTGACTGTTGAAGCGCATCTCGAGAAGCTGCGCGAGGAGGGACGGCTCGCATGAATGTCCTGACGGCGATTCGCCGCTGGCTGCTGGCGTTGCTCGCGTTCGGGCTCGTCGCGTCGGCGCTCGATCTCGTGCTGCTCGAGCACTTCGAGGACTGGCGTCAGATCATTCCCCTTGCCGTGATCGGGCTGTCGCTGGCGTCAATCGCGTGGCACCTGGCTGGCGGTGGCGCGGCCAGCATCCGGGCGCTGCGCTGGTGCATGCTCGCGTCGGTCGTTGCCGGCCTGGCAGGCGTGGTGCTGCACTTCCGCGGCAACATGTCGTTCCAGCTCGACATGGATCCCGCGATTGCCGGCTGGGATCTGTTCAGCAAGGTCATGCACGCCAAGGCGCCGCCAGCGCTCGCGCCGGGCGCGATGGTGCAGCTCGGCCTGCTGGGCCTGATCTACACTTTCAGACATCCCGCGAGCGAGCCTGCCGGCGACGTCCCCGGTCGCCCGCCACAGACTGGAGCCTGACATGACACCGCCTCGAATCAGTTCGATCGTCCTTGCCGCCGTCGTGTTCGCCGCGTTGTCCGCGGGCCCTGGCGCTCAGGTCCTGGCGCCCGGCGTTGCCGATCTCAACGCGCTGCCCGAAGCCGAACTCGTCAAGCTGCCCGGATTCACGCCCTCAATCGCGAAGGCCTTCATCGACAAACGGCCGTTCGCGACGATCGTGGAGGCCAACACCTTCCTCACCTCGCAAGGGCTGACCGCGGATCAGACCGCGAAGATCTACGAGACCGCGTTCGTCCACCTCAACCTCAACACCGCCACCGGACCCGAAATCCTGCTGATTCCGCGGATCGCCAAGCGCATGGCGCGCGAGTTCGAGGAGTACCGGCCGTGGAAGTCGACAGCGCAGTTCGACAAGGAGATCGGCAAGTACGTCGGCGCCGACGAGACCAGCCGGCTGAAGCGCTACGTCTTCATCCCGATCGATCTGAACACCGCCACCGACGAGCAGATCCTGTCGATCCCCGGCATCGCCAAGCGCATGGTGGGCGAGTTCAAGGAGTACCGCCCGTGGAAGACGCGCGAGCAGTTCATGAAGGAGATCGGGAAGTACGTGGGCGAGAAGGAAGCGGCGCGGCTCTGGCGTTACGTGGTGATTAACTGAGGCTGCGGGCTGCCGGCTGCGGGTTGTTTCTTCCTACCGCCCGCCGCCCGCCGCCTGCAGCCTGTCGCCCGGCGCCTGTGCGATCAAGCCGTCTGCCAGCCCGGCGGCATCTGTCGCGGGCGCGCCGGCGCGCTTTCGGCCTTGGGCAGGGCGTCGCGGACGACGCGCTCGAGCTCTTCGAGATAGGCGACGAAGCGTCGCCGTCCGTCGGCGGTCAGGCGGACCACCGTCTGCGGGCGTCGGCCTTCGAAGCCCTTCCACAGTTCGATCAACCCGGCCTCGCGCAGCACCTCGAGGTGACGATTGAGGTTGCCGTCGGTCAGCCGGCAAAGCGTCTTCACCTCGCTGAATTTCAGACCGTCGGGATGCGCCACGAGCGAGGTCAGGATCCCGAGCCGCGCCTTTTCGTGCAGCACGCGATCGAGGCCCTCGTACGCGAACCGTCCGGTGTCCCGCTCCGCCTCGTGTTCCGTTCGCTTTCGAGTCATGACTTGTCCGATGTCCGATCGTCGCTGATGTAAAGCGCCAGCGCCGCGAGCAGCTGGCCCATGCCGAACGTGCCCCCCACCGCCCACGGCGAGAGCGTGTCGACGCCGCCGGCGATCCAGAGGAGCACCAGGCCGGCCGTCCAGTAATAGAGCGCGACCCACACGCTGGCTCCCGGCAGATAAGGCCGCGCCGCGAAGATGCCGACGCCGAAGAACAGCGCCCACAGTCCCGGCAGGAGCGTCGCCAGCGCCGCGCTGAGTCGCACGAGCGCGCCGGTCATGATCGCACCGGCGACCAGCGCCGGCAGGAACTGACCCAGCACCTGCTGCGTGCGCCGCCGATCCGTCGCCGTCGCCCGCGCGACGTAGTGCCACACGATCTCCGCGCAGCCGACGATGAGCGAGAAAAGCGCGACACCGAGCCAGTAGGCGGTGAAGCTCCAGGGCTCGACCGGCCGCGTCGCGATCGACTGCCAGGCCGCGGCAATCAGGCCGAGCACGCCCGACACCGCGACCGGCACCGGTCGCCAGCCGCGATAGACCTCGCCTTTGGCAAGCTGTTCGTGGATCGCCTCGATCTGCTCGAGGGCCCGGCTGACGCTGACGTCCGGCACTTCAACCACTCTGCATTACAAAGAAAATCGAGTCAAGTATTCTGCCGACCGCATGCTGGAACGCTGCTTCGGCCTCCGGGCGCACGGTACCACGGTCGGCACGGAGCTCGTCGCGGGCGTCACGACGTTCCTGACCATGGCTTACATCATCTTCGTCCAGCCGGCGGTGCTCGGCGCGGCGGGGATGGATCCCGGCGCGGTGATGACGGCGACGTGCGTCGCCTCGGCCGTCGCCACGCTGTTGATGGCGTTCCTCGCGAATTATCCCATCGCCGTCGCGCCGGCGATGGGCCACAACTTCTTCTTTGCCTTCACGGTCGTTCTCGCGGGCGGCACGCCGTGGCCGGTGGCGCTTGGGGCGGTGGCGATCGCGGGACTGATCTTCATCGCCACGGCCGGCATCGGCCTTCGCGAACGGGTCATCGTCGCCGTGCCGGCGTCGCTCAAGCACGCGATCAGCGCCGGGATCGGACTGCTGATCGCGCTCATCGGCCTCGAGTGGTGCGGCATCGTCGTCGACGCGCCGGGCACGCTGGTGACGCTCGGCGACCTGACGCGGCCGCCGGTGCGGCTCGCGATCTTCACGCTGGCGCTGATGGCCGTGCTCACGGCGCGGCGCGTGCCGGGCGCGCTGCTTCTCGGCATGGTCCTCTCGACGGCCATCGCGCTCGCCGCCGGCCTGACGACGTTTGCCGGCGTCGTCGCGCCGCCGCCGTCGCTGGCGCCGACGTGGCTGGCGCTCGACATCCGCGGCGCGCTGACGCCGGCGCTGATCGACGTCGTCTTCGTCTTCTTCTTCCTGGCGCTGTTCGATTCGATCGGCACGCTCATCGGCGTCGCCAGCCGCATCGGCATCGTCCGGAATGGCACGTTGCCACGGGCACGGCAGGCGCTGCTCGCCGACGCGATCGGCACCGTCGTCGGCGCCGGCCTCGGCACGTCGACGGTGACGGCGTACATCGAGAGCTCGACGGGTGTCGCTTCCGGCGGCCGGACCGGGCTCGCATCGGTGTTCACGGCCGGGCTCTTTCTGCTGGCGCTGTGGTTTCACCCGCTCGTGAAGACGATCGGCGGCGGCTACGCGATTGGCAACAACGTCATCCTGTATCCGATCGTCGCGCCGGCGCTGATTCTTGTCGGGGTGTTGATGATGGAGAACGTCCGCGAGATCCGATGGGACGACTTCACCGAGGCGATGCCGGCCTTTCTCGCGATGGTGACGATGCCGCTCGCGGTGAGCATCACCGATGGCATCGCATTCGGCTTCATCGCGTACGCCGTGCTGAAGCTGGCCACCGGTCGGGCCGGGGAGCTGGACCGGCTTGGCTACGCCTTCGCGGCGCTGTTCCTCGCCCGCTACATCGGGGTCAGATCTTGAATCTTGGCGTTTGGTGCCAGGTCTTGAATCGCTGCGGCCCGCGTGCCGGGGTTTTGAGCCATCGATGGCCGGCCGACGTTCCAAATTGCCGGTGAACGGGCCGATGCCCGATCAAGACCTGGCACCAAACGCCAAGATTCAAGATCTGACCCTAAAATGGTCCGCTGTGGCCTCCCACCCTCTGATCGCGCCGACGGACCTGGCCATCGCGGACCCGGCGCCGATCGTCATCGACGTGCGGCCGGCGGAGCAGTTCGCGGCCGGCCATCTGCCCGGGGCCTATCACTTCGATCTCTGGGGTCTCAGCCTGATCGACACCAGCGAGGCGCCGCTGCGTGCGTTCATGTGGATGATCGGCCACCTGTATTCGCTGCGCGGCGTCACCCCGGATCGGCCGGTCGTGATCTACGAGAACGACTCGGGGATGCGCGCCGCCCGCGGCTGGTGGTTCCTCGATTATCTGAGCCATCCGGACGTGCGTGCGCTGGATGGCGGCCTCGACGCCTGGAAGTCCGAGCGGCTGCCGGTGACGACCGAAGCGGTCGCGCCGGTCCCGTCGACCTGGCATGGGACGCCCGATGCGACGAAGCTGGCCACCTGGGATCAGGTGCTCGCCAGGCTCGGCGACGCCGGCACGGCGATCGTGGACACGCGCAGCGAGGCGGAGTACCTCGGTAAACAGATTCGCGCCAAACGCGGCGGCGCGATCCCCGGCGCGGTCAATCTGGAATGGAAGCAGAACCTGCGTAGCGATGGCCGCTACAAGTCGGCCGACGCGCTGCGCAAGATGTACGCGGACGCAGGCATCACGGCGGATCGGGAAGTGATCACGTACTGTCAGGGCGGCTATCGCGCGGCGCACACGTTCCTGGCGCTACGGCTGCTTGGCTATCCGACGATTCGCAATTACACGGGCTCGTGGAAAGAGTGGGGCGATCGCGAGGACCTGCCGCTCGAGGTCACCTCCGCCCGATCGCGGCCCTCCTGACGCGCATGATCGGACAGACGATCGGCAAGTACCAGATTCTGGACCGCGTCGGCCGCGGCGGCATGGGCACCGTCTACCGCGCCGTCGACGAGATGCTCCATCGCGACGTCGCCGTCAAGGTCCTCAACGCCGAGCTCAACGATCCCGAGATCGGCCGGCGGTTCCGCGCCGAGGCGGTGACGATCGCACGTCTCAACCATCCCGGCATCGCGACCATCTACGAGCTCGTCGAGCACGACGGCCAATGGCTGATGGTGATGGAATTCGTGCGCGGCGAAACGCTCGAGAGCATGATCACGCGGCTCGGTCCGCTCTCGCCGCAGCGCGCCACCGATCTCTGTACGCAGACGCTCGAAGCGCTCGCGCACGCGCACGCGATGGGCGTCGTCCATCGCGATCTGAAGCCGGCCAACCTGATGATCACCGAGTCGGGATCGGTGAAGATCATGGACTTCGGCATCGCGCGCGTCGCCGGCTCCGAGCACCTCACGAGCGCGGGATTCCTGCTCGGCACACCGGCGTTCATGGCGCCCGAGCAGGTGCGCGGCGAGGAGATCGACGGCCGGACCGATCTCTACGCGATGGGCGTGGTCTTCTTCCACCTCGTCACCGCGAAGTTTCCCTTCAAAGGCGAGACGCCCTTCGCGATGGCGCAGGCACGCTTGAACGACGAGCCGACGCTTGCTCGATCGATGCGCGAAGGCCTGCCGGCCTGGATCGAATCCATCGTCGCTCGGGCGCTCGCGCGCAAACCGGACGAGCGCTTCCAGACCGCGGACGCCTTCCGCGAGGCGCTGCGGCGCGGCGTCACCGGTCTGCCGATCGATCCAAAGCCGATGCCGACCTTCACCGAGCCGGTCACGCTCGTGTCGCCATCGGACACGGCCGCGGCGGCGGCGCCGCCCGCGGCCGCACCGACGATCAACGAGACGATCGCGACGCCGCGCACGACAGCGCCAGCGCGCAGCCGGATGGGCGCGCTCATCGGCGCAGCAGTAGTCGTCGCACTCGTCGTCGGCTATCTGCTCTTCGGACGGCCGACGCCACCGGCGGTCGATGCAGGCGCGACGCCGACGGCTCCGGCGACCGAGGCCGCGCCGGTCGAGCCGCCTCCCGTGTCGACGCCGCCTCCGCCGCCCGCGGACTCTGAGACCGCGGCCGCGGCGCCCCCGGCAGGCGCGACGCCGCCGCCGGCGCCCGGGACGACGAAGCCGGGGCCGACGACCACCCCCGGACGCGGCGCTGTCGCGGACCCTGCCGCCGCCGCCCGCGGCGCCGCCGCGCCGCCCACGCCGCCAGCCGCGGCGCGCGGCAATGTCCCTGACGAGCTGACCACGTTCGATCGCGCGCGCTATCTCGTCATCAACGGCCGTGACGGGAGCGACGACGACATTCGGCTGCTGATCGGCGGCGGCCAGATCACCGCGGTGTCGAAGCGGACCAGCGCGACGATGGGCACGCTGCGCTACGCCGACGTCGAGCGCATCACCTATGCGCGGGCGCGGATGCCGAAGTGGGACGCGGCGCTGCCCGGCCCGCCCGCCGACCTGAACATGCCGGGCGGCTTCCTCGGCATTCGATCGTCACGTCACTGGATCACGCTGCAGTCCGCCTCGAGCTACATGATTCTCGCGCTCGACGACGAGGTGTGGGCCAATGTCGCCCGCGCCCTCGAAACGCGCACCGGCAAGACGATCGGCCGTTAGCGCGCGCGACGACACGGGACACGCGAAAGATGCTTCGACTGCGATACTCCGAGTCCGGCGTAGAGAAGACCTTCGACGTCGGACCCGGCACGACGCTCATCGGTCGGCTGCCGAGCTGCGGTCTGGTGCTGAACGATCCGAGCGTGTCGCGGCACCACGCGAGCGTGCGCGTCGCGGACGGGCACCTGGTCATTCAGGACGTCGGCAGCCGGTTCGGCACGTTCCTCAACGGCAAGCGCGTCGAGGACGTCGTCGACTTCGTGCCCGGTGACCGGCTCAAGGTCGGTGACGTCACCCTGCAGCTCGAACAGCACGTGCCCGAGCAGGAACTGCTCAGCGAGCACCACGAGGTGGCCGAAGGGCCGGGGACGATTCTGCGCAAGGTCGAGGCGGTCGACGCCCGCCCCGACAACAACTACACCCGCCAGCTGAAGCTGATCGCCGGCGTCGGCCGCACGTTGCTGAGCACGCAGTCGCTCTCGGACGTCCTCAACAAGGTGGTCGATCACGCCTTCGCGGCGGTGCCGGCCGAGCGTGCGTTCCTGATGCTGCGCGAGTCGGCCGATCAGGCGCTCACCGCGCGGGTGCTCCGGCACCGCGACGGATCGGTGCCGCCGAAGCCGACGTTGAGCCGCATGGTCGTGCGCCGGGTGATGCGCGACCGCGTCGCCATGCTTGCCGCCGATGCCAAGACCGATCCCGGGCTCGGCGTCACCGATTCGATCCTGCGCTTCAACATCCGCTCGTTCATGTGCGCGCCGCTGTGGAGCCAGGACGACGTCGTCGGCGTGCTCTACGTCGACAGCCCGCGCAGCGCGCAGTTTACGGCCGCGGATCTGGACGCGTTCACCGCCCTCACCAACGCCGCGGCGGTCGCGATCGAGCAGGCGCGGCTCTCCAATCAGCTGATTGAGGAGCAGCGCCGCCGCGAGCGGCTGTCGCGCTATCACTCGCCGTCGGTGGTGAGCCGCATCATCAATGCCTCGGAATCCGACGGCGATCTCGGCGCCCAGGAACGCGACGTCACGGTGATGTTCTGCGACCTCGTCGGCTTCACGGCGCTCTGCCATCGCATCTCCCCGACCGAGTCCGCCGCGCTGCTGAACGGCTTTCTCACCGAGATGACCGACGTCGTCTTCGATCACGAAGGCACGCTCGACAAGTTTCTCGGCGACGCGCTCCTGGCGGTGTTCGGCGCGCCCTTCGATCAGCCCGAACATCCGCTGCGCGCCGTCGAAGCCGCGCTGGCGATGCGCCGCGCGCTGGCCGAGATGAACGCGCGATCGCCGCAGTCGCCGCTCGAGATGCGGATCGCGATCAACACCGGCACCGCGCTCACCGGCGACATCGGGTCGCCGCGTCGCCGCGAGTTCACCGTGCTCGGCGACACCGTCAACACCGCCGCCCGCATGGAAGACGAGATCGCCCAGCCCGGCGAAATCGTCATCGCCGAGGCGACCTACCAGCGGGTCAAGGACAAAGTGAAAGTGCGGCCCCTCGGATCGAAGGTGCTGCGCGGCCGATCGACACCGCTCGAGTTCTACGCGGTGGAGAAGCATTAGACCAGGTGCTGGGTGCTGGGTGCTGGGTGCGAAGTGCGGGTGCGAAGTGCGGGGTGCGGTTACTCCCCCCGACCAGGGACTCGCGATCTGAGAAGCACATAGATCGGCGCACTCAGCACCTGGCACCCAGCACCCAGCACCCAGCACCGTCCCTCGTCCGTACCTGTAGAATACGGACTCCATGGTCGGACAGAACATCGGCAAGTATCGGGTCGCCGATCGTGTCGGCCGCGGTGGCATGGGGACCGTCTACCGGGCGGTCGACGAGACGCTTCACCGTGAAGTCGCGATCAAGGTCCTCAACGCCGAGCTGAACGACCCGGAAGTCGCCAAGCGGTTCCGCGCCGAGGCGATCACCGTCGCGCGGCTCAGCCATCCCGGCATCGCCACCATCTACGAGCTCTTCCAGCACGAAGGCCAGTGGCTGATGGTCATGGAGTTCGTGCGCGGCGAGACGCTCGAGTCGATCGTCGAGCGCATGGGGCCGCTGTCGCCGCAGCGCGGCGCCGAGATCTGCATGCAGGCCCTGGCCGCGCTCGCGCACGCCCACAGCATGGGCGTCGTCCATCGCGATCTCAAGCCGGCCAACCTCATGATCACGGAGACCGGCTCCGTGAAGATCATGGACTTCGGCATCGCCCGCGTCGCCGGCACCGAACATCTGACCAACGCCGGCTACATGATGGGCACGCCGGCCTACATGGCGCCCGAGCAGGTGCTCGGCCACGAGATCGACGCGCGCGCCGATCTCTACGCCATGGGCGTCGTCTTCTACCGCCTCGTCACCAAGAAGCTGCCGTTCAAAGGCGACACGCCGTTTGCGATGGCGCAGTCGCAGGTGAACGATCCGCCGACGCCCGTCGGCGTCGAGCGCAACGACCTGCCGCCGTGGGTCGATCAGGTCGTCGTCAAGTCGCTCGCGAAGGCGCCCGAGCAGCGGTTCCAGTCCGCGGTCGAGTTTCACGAGGCGTTCGCGCGATGCCTCGCCGGCTTGCCGCTGTCGACGACCTACAGCTCGTCGGCGCCGACGGAACTGCTGATGACACCGTCGCGGGCGATGCCGACGGGCACGATTCGAACGCCGACGGGGTTGTCGACCGGCTATTCGACGCCGATGCCGCCGCCGCCGGCGGCCGCGCCGCCGCCACCGCCGCCGACGGGCAGTGGTCCGGTCGCAACTTCTGGTACTGCCGCCGCAGCGGCGCCGCCCGTTTCGCCCGGCACGACAGCCGGCACGACGGCGCCGAACGCCACGGTGGTGACGCCGAAGACCGGCGCCGCGACCAGTGGAGCCGGGAAGGGCATGCCGATCGGCGTCATCGCCGCGGCTGTGTTGTTGATCGCCGCCATCGGTGCTGGCGCGTGGTACTTCGTCGGCCGTCGCGGCAGCGAGCCCGCGCAGATGGGCGCGGAGAACGCGGTCGACACGACGACGCCACCGCCGGCCGATATTCCGTTGCCGCTGGATCCTTCCGCCGCTGCGGCAACGACACCGGCGACGCCGGCAGCAGGTGCTCCCGCGCCGACGACACCTGCGCCGGGCACGGCCAAACCTGGTGCGCCGCCCGCGACGGCGACGCCACCTCCACCCGCGCCGGCCACGACCGAAGGACGTGGCGCCGCGGCGGTGACGGCGCCGGCCGCACCGGCGAAGCCGGCGATCGACGACACGCCCGTCACCTTCGAAGATCTTCGTTTGATCACCGTCCGCGGCACCAAGGGCGAGGATGCCGATGCCGTGATCACGTTTGGCGACGGACAGATCAATGTGCTCGCCAAGGATGGACGCGCGCCGCTGGCGACGATGTCCTATGGCCGCGTCGCCAAAGCGACCTACGTGCGCGCGCGGGATCCGAAATGGGATCTCGCCGTCTACGGTCCACCGCCCAAGTTCGACACGCCCGGGACGATGTTCCGCCGCGCCGCGCACTGGCTGGTGATTCAGGCGGCTGACGCCTACATGATCCTGCGGCTCGAGGATCGGAACGTGCAGCGCGTGCTCGAAGCCGTCGAGATGCGGACCGGCGTGCGCATCGATCGGCCCGCGCCGCAATGATGGCGCGTGTCGTCCGCGACGAAAGGAATCGCATGCGTACCGCTCGGCGTGTGCTTCGGGAATCCCTGGCCATCGCGGCGCTCGTCGGCGCCGCCGCCTGCAGCGGCAATCCGGCTCCGCAAACACCGGCGCAACCCACATTGCCCGGCGATCCGCCGACGGCGGCGCCCCACGAGATCCTGGAAGCGCAGCGCCGGGCCCGACCGACCGGCACGGCGGCCCAGCCCGGCGTCAGCGATGCGGTGGTCCGCGGCCACATGGAGTTTCTCGCCAGCGACGCCATGAACGGGCGCGCCAGCGGCACGCGCGACGAGTGGATCGCGGCGACCTACGTCGCGTCGCAGCTGCGGCAGTGGGGCATCGAGCCGCTCGGCGACGCCGGCAGCTACGTACAGCAGATCGACATGGCGCCGCTCGAGGCCGTCGCCGCGCCGGTGCTCACGGCCGACGTCATCCGCATTACGCACGGCCAGGGCATGCTCGTGCGCTCGCTCGGCAGCAGCGAAACCGTCACCGGGCCGCTGGTCCACTACAAAGAGGGCGTCACCGTCGCGTCGGACGCGGTGTTCGTGATGCCGGCGCAGCCGACCCCAGCGGCGGCTCGCGCCGCGGCCGGCGCGGCGATGGTGATCTCGCGCGAGACGGCCGCCGATCGCGCCGGCTGGGACGCGGCCGCGGCGAAATTGCCGACGAGCGCGGCACGCGCCGTCAAGCTCAGCGCCGCTGCTCCCCGCCGCGCCACCCGCGTCGTCCTTGCCGAGGCAGCCTTCGATCAGCTCAACGGCATGGCCGACGGCACCGTGGTCAGCCTCGCGTTTCAGACCAGGCAGGGCAGCGTCAGCGCGCGATCCTGGAACGCCGTCGGCCGGCTGCCCGGCCGCGATCCGAAGCTCGCCTCGCAGGTGATCGTGCTGAGCGCGCACCTCGATCACATCGGCGCGCGGCAGGTGGCCGCCGGACAAGATGGCATCAACAACGGCGCCGATGACGACGCGTCGGGCACGGTGGCGGTGCTCGAGCTGGCGCGGACGCTCGCGCTCGGCCCGCGGCCGGCGCGGACGCTCGTGTTCGCGCTCTTCGGCAGCGAGGAGATCGGCGGCTTCGGCGCCGGTTACTTCGTCGACCTGCCGGTGATTCCGCTTGCGAACATCGTCGCCGACCTGCAGTTCGAGATGATAGGACGTCCCGATCCGGCGGTGCCGCCGGGCACGCTGTGGCTCACCGGCTTCTCGCGATCGACGCTCGGTCCCGAGCTCGCCAAGCAGGGCGCGCGGCTCGTCGACGATCCGCATCCCGATCAGAACTTCTTCCAGCGCTCGGACAA
>DASTCC010000146.1:0-13747 GCA_035711465.1 Vicinamibacterales bacterium | reverse complement strand
CCACCGGCCCGACATCGACTGCCAGTTGCGATCGACCGCCATCACCTCGCGCAGCGAGGTCGCGTCGTCGCCGCCGACCGTGGATCGACCACGCCACTGGAAGCCGGTGTAGACGATCGATCGGCCGGTGCGCGTCACGGTGCGTCCGGTCCTCGGATAGGTGAAGGTGATGCTGGTGGTGAACTCGTCGGGCGAGCTGGCGACCGGCGCGATCGTCATCCGGCCGAACAGCAGCCCCTCGCCCGGCGCGACGCCGCTCACCAGCCACGTGCCCTCGAGCCGCGGGCTCCGCATCGTCGCCGACCAGTCCGTCCAGTCCTTGGTCATCAGCGGGAACGCGCCCTTGAGATGCGCGAGCGCCTTGTCCATCGGGTGGCGGTTGTCGGGCGGCCGGCCGTCGGGACCGGGCTCGGTCGACGGCGGGCCGCCGCGCCGGAACACCTGGAAGTCGACGAGCGGGTAATAGCCGCGATGCATCGCGAGGACGAGCTCCCACTCCTGCGGGGTCCGCCGCTGCAGCATGACGCGGCCGATCGAGTGACAGCTCGAGCAGATGTTGGCCGTGTCGTCGTTCGCCTTGTACTTGAAGTCGATCAGCCGCCGTTCGAGCTCGAACGACGCCGGGCTGACTTCCTCCGGCGCGAGCCCGAGATGATCGGCGAGATACTTCACGACCTCGCGCGCCTCTGCCGGCTCGAGCGACGCGCCGTTGAGCGTGACCATCCGGCGAATCGTCTCCTGCCATCCTTCGGGCGTCGTACGCCGGAACGAGATCCGCGACAGGCGCTGTTTCGCGTCCTCCGTGTGACAGCCGCCGCATGCTTTCTTCACGGCGGGACTGGTGATCGGAATGCCTTCGTCTGGTTCGTCCGGCGACTTCGGCGCGGCCTGCGGACTTCCCTGCGTCTGGCTGGGCGTCTGGAGGATTGGCGGCGTCGAGTCGGCGCGCAGGGCGACCGCGAACAATGCGACGACACCCGACGCCAACACGAGAATGCGGGCCATGGGTGCTGGCCTTTGTAGCACACCGGTCCTGATGCCGCAATGACCGCACGAGCCAGTTTGCGGCCGGTTTCAGGAGATGTGAGCGAGGGCGCCCCGCGCGATCAAACTTGACAGCGCGCCAAGAAAGTCCGGCATGCCGATGCCCGGCTGCGCAGCAAGGATCGCGCCGTAGAGATCGCCCACATCGGCGTGGTGAGGGGCCGCGCGCACGACCGCGACGAGGTCGATGTTGCGGAGATAGCGGACGCCGTCCGGCCAGGCCGGGGTGACGACGTGGTCGTCGAGCACGATCTCGCGGCCGCGGACGGCCGCGCGCGGCTCGATTCGCATGTCCGGCGCCGGACGCAATTGGATTGACGAACGGCGACGCAATTCCTGAAATGCCGCGAGCACGTCGGGCGCCGTCGCGAGCGAGGCGACGTCCACCTCTTGATCCGGGCCGTCGTCGTTGGCGATCGCGCGCGCGCCCCAGAACGGGTGTCGCCCGGCGGATGCCGCACTCCTGGCGAAGACAGCGGCCTGCCGATCGGCCGCAGCGGCCATGCGGCGCTCGCGGCGATCGAAAAATGTGAAGGCCACGTCGCCCATGGCCGGGCGGGTGAGCGCGGTGTGTGCGGCGATCGCCGCCAGCCAGCCGGAGGCGAGTGCTTTCTTGACGCCAAACGATGACAGCGGATCGATGAACGATCCGGCGTCGCCGGCGACGAGGAACCCGGGACCGGCGTAGCGATCGGCGTGATACGGCGACGCGTCGGCGCCGAACGGACCGTCGGCCAGCACGGCGCCGGCGATCAACGATCGGAACGGCGCGACCTTCGCGAGCTCTGCCGCGTACACGTCCGCGGCGGCAACGCCGCGCGCGAGCGCGGTGCGCTCGGGATCGACCATGACGGTGACGTAGCGCGTGTCCGCCGCCACCGGCACCGACCACGCCCAGCCGTCGTCGTACGACGAGACGAGCGTGTGGGTCGGATCGAAAGGCCAGGCCGACGCCGCGCGCCAGACGCCCGCGAGCGCGACGGTCCGCGCGCGGCCTTCCGCGCGTCTCAGCCGGCGCCGCGCGATCACGCCGGCGCGGCCGGAGCAGTCGATCAGCAGCCGTGCTTCGCGCAGGTGGGCCGCGCCGTCCCTTTCGATCGTGATCGACGTTGGGTTCGACCCTGGTTCGTCCACGATCGCCGCATCGCGCACGAGGCCGGTCTCGAACGTGGCGCCCGCGTCGGCAGCAAGTGCGCGAAGCCGGCGATCGAAGTCGGCGCGCACGACCTGATAGCCGCTCACGGCTGGCGGGAAGGGCTCGACGCGCGGCGCGTCGTCACCCCACCACACGGTGTTGCCGCGCCACGGCCAGAGCCCGGCGTCCTCGATCGCCGCCAGCATTCCGAGCGCGCCGAGCACCTTCTGCGCGCTGGGCGGAATCGACTCGGCGAGCGATCGCGCCTCGCTCGCGCCGCGGTCGACAACGAGAACGCGGTGGCCCCAGGCGGCGAGCAGCCGCGCCGCCGCCGATCCGGCCGGACCGGCGCCGATGACGATGACCTCCGTGGTGGTCATGTGCGGTCAGATCTTGAATCTTGACGTTTCCCAAGTTGATGTGGGGCCAACCGCCCGTCAATGCAAGATAGCCCGCTGGCGACCGGATCAAGATTCAAGATCTCACCCCACGGGGCGCGTATAATCCGCCGCATGCGCCGAGTCCTGATTCTGCTGTTGGCCGCGCTGGCCGTGCCGGCGACGGCGTCCGCAACCTGGTCGATCATCGCCGTCGATTTGAGCACGCGCCGTGTCGTGATCGCATCGGCGACGTGCGTCGCGCGCGACGACGCATTTCTCATGGGCGTGCAGGCGGTGGTCGTGCCCGGCAAGGGCGTTGCCGCGTGCCAGGCGAGCGTCGACGGCACCCACGCCAACCAGATGCTCGTGTTCAACGAGCTGCAGAAGGGCACCGATCCCAACCAGATCATCGCGCTGCTCAGCCAGGACCCGCAGTTTCAGTCGCGGCAGTTCGGCATCCTCGATCTGCAGGGGCGAAGCGCCGGCCATTCGGGCTTGACCAACGGCTACGTCTCGCAGGACATGCAGGGCCGCGTCCCGGGCACGGACATCTATTACTCGATTCAGGGGAACATCCTGCGCCCGGGCCAGGTCGTGCCGAACGCGGTGCAGGCGTTCCTCAAGACCACCGGCGCCATCACCGACCGGGTCATGGCGGCGATGGAAGCCGCGGACGGATCTGGCGGCGACAGCCGATGTGACTGCCCGCCGTGGCCGACCGATGGATCGAAGCCGGCGATTCCGTGCGACGGCAAGACGTCGCACATCGCCTACATCCTGATGGCCGAAGCCAAGGACACCAACGGCGACTCGCACAACAACGGCAAGTACTCGATGTACATCACCGTCGCGCAGCCGGGTGAGTCCAACGGCGCCGGCGCGATCAAGCCGGGTGAGAATTTGAATCCGGTGAAGACGCTTCGCATGCGCTACGACGTCTGGCGCAAGGCGCAGCCGGCGACCTTCAAATAGGTGGCGCCGATGCGATCGATCACGGCCGCCCTCGGCGTCGCGGCGCTCCTGGCCAGCGGGTTGCCGCTCGCCGCCGAGCCGCAGGCCGCCCAGCCACAGCAGCAGCAACCGCCGGCGCAGGGCGCCGCCGGTCAGCGCGGGCAGCCGCCGGCGCAGCCGGGTCGCGGCGGCGGCCGCGGCCGGGGCGCGGTGCCGGTGATGACGTTGACGGTGCCGTGGACGGATGGCGGACAGATCCCGGCGAAGTACACGCAGACAGGCGGGGAAATCTCGCCGGCGTTGTCGTGGGGCGGCGCCGAAGGCGCATCGGTGATTCCCGAAGGCACGGCGAGCTTCGTCGTCATCGTCCACGACCTCGACGTCGTCGCCAGCAACACCGGCGCCGACACACTGCACTGGCTGGTGTGGAACATCCCGCCGACGTCGAAAGGTTTGCCCGAAGGCGTCCCGCAGGGCCCGCAGCTTCCCGACGGCACACGCCAGATCAGCGCAACCGGTCCGAACTATCGAGGGCCCGGCGCACCCGCAGCGGGGCCCGCGCATCACTACGTCTTCGAGCTCTTTGCGCTCGACACGATGATCAACGTGCCTGCGGTCGGCGCATCGCCGGCCGAGACGCGCGCCGCGGTGCAGGCGGCGATGCTCGGGCACATCCGCGGGCACGCGGTCGCAGTCGGTCTCTACAAGCGTTGAGTGTCGCCAGCCTGCCGCTCGTGCCGTCGTCAACGCGGTCGAGATCGGCATCATCGGACAGGGGGCTGTCATGAGCTACTCCCGACGCGACTTCGCCCGGCTGCTCGCGGTCTCCGGTGCGACGGCCATCGTTCCGCCGGCCATGTGGCGAAACGGCGCGCCAGGTCTCGACGACTTCGACCTCGCCAGCACGCCGGTGACGCCGGCGCCGCCGCGGCCGGCCGAGACCTACTGGCAGGACGTGCGCGGGCAGTTTCTGGTGCCGCGCGATCTGCATTTCTTCAACGCCGCCAATCTCTGCCCGACGTCGTTGCCGGCCATCCAGGCGGTCGAGCGCAACATCCAGAAGTTCGACGCCGATCCGTCTCCCGAGGTGCGGACCGCGCTGATGAACGAACGCGAGCGCGCGCGCCGGATGCTCGCGGCGGCGTATCGCGTCACCCCCGACGAGATCGTCATCACGAGGAACACGACCGAGAGCAACAACTTCGTCTCGAGCGGCCTCGATCTCGAGGCCGGCGACGAGGTGCTGGTCTGGGCCGACAACCATCCGAGCAACCTCGACGCGTGGCGAGTGAAGGCGCAGCGTTTCGGCTTCACCGTCGTGACCGCGCCGACGCCGGACAGGCATCCGGGCCCTGACGGCTACGTCGAGTTGTTTGCCACGCGGATGACGCCGCGGACGAGACTGGTCGCGGTCACGCACGTCAGCAGCAACTCCGGCGATCTCCTGCCGGTGAAGGAGATTTGCGCGCTGGCCCGCTCGCGCGGGGCGCTGTCGCTCGTCGACGGCGCGCAGTCGTTCGGCGTGCTCGACACCGACCTGACGGCGACCGGCTGCGACTTCTACTCTGGCTCGATGCACAAGTGGCCGTGCGGCCCGAAAGAGACGGGCATGCTGTTCATCCGCAAGGGCGTCGAGACGCGGCTGTCCCCCTCGATCGTCGGCCTCTACGGCGGTCAGGTCGGCGTCTCGCGGACCTTCGAAGCAAACGGCCAGCGCGACGACGCCTCGCTCGCCGCGGTCACCGCCGCGCTCGAGCTGCAGTCGACGATCGGCCGCGCCGCGGTCGAAGCGCGCGCCCGCGAGCTGGCGGCCGCGATGATCGACGGCGTGCGCAAGCTGCCGGGCGTGACGTTGTGGACCAATCCGGCGCCGACGCACTCGGCGGCGATCGTGATCTTCCAGCCCGGCGCGCTCGACCCGCGGCGGCTGGCGGCGGCGCTGCGCGACAAGGACCGCATCACGTGCACGGCCCGCGGCGGCGCGCACAATCCGGGGCTGCGCTTGGCGCCGCATATCTACAACACGATGGACGAAGTCGACGGCGTCGTCGCGGCGATCAGGAAGTACCTCGTCAACGGAGTGTGAGCCGTGCGCATTCGCGCCCTCCCGATCGCGTTCCTCGCCTGTGCGCTCGTGTCGTGGCCGCTGGCGGCGCAGCAACCGCCGGCGAAGCCAGCGCAGAGCATGCCGGCCAACGACCTGCACCGCCTGCGGGTGATGCTGAAAGAGGCGCTGGAGACCGTGCAGCGCAACTACTACGATTCGGCCTTCCACGGCCTCGACCTCGCGGCGCGTTTCAAGGACTTCGACGAGCGCCTCAAGTCGGCGCCGTCGATGAACGTCGGTCTGACGCTGATCGCGGCGTTCCTCGACGGCCTCAAGGACTCGCACACCAGTTTCCAGCCGCCGGCCAGAAACTACACCCTCGAGTACGGCTACCGGCTGATCGTGATCGGCGACGACATCTACGTCAAGCGCGTCAAGGAGGGCAGCGATGCCGGCGCGAAGGTCAGACCTGGCGATCGGCTGCTCTCGCTGAACAACAGCGGCGTCAGCCGCGAGAGCTTCCACCGCATGCAGTACCTGCTGAACACGCTGCAGCCGCAGCCGACGACGCGGCTGCAGCTGCGCGATCCGGCGGGCGCCGAGCGCACCGTCGTCGTCGAGACCAAGGTCACGCCGGGACGCGCGGTCCGCGATCTCTTCGCCGGCGGCGGCGCCGATCTCCAGGACCTCGAGCGCGAAGCGGAAGCCGAGGGGATGCTGATGCGGCAGCGCTACGCCGAGATCGGCGACGCGACGATCTGGAAGATGCCCTGGTTCTTCAACGAGAACGCCGAAATCGACCGGATCTTCAGCGACGTGAAGAAGCACCAGGCGCTGGTGCTCGATCTGCGCGGCAACCCCGGCGGTCTCGTCGACACGCTCAGGCGGATGATCGGCAATGTCTTCACCGAGGACATCGCGATTGGCCAGCGGGTGACGCGCAAGGGCAGGTCGACGTTGACCGCCAAGTCGCGCGGCAACGCCGCGTTCACCGGCAAGCTGATCGTGCTGATCGACGCGGCGTCAGGATCGTCGGCGGAGATTCTCGCGCGCATCGTCCAGCTCGAGAAGCGCGGCCTCGTCATCGGCGATCGCTCGGCCGGGGCGGTGATGGAGTCGAAGCTCTACCCCTTCGCGCAGGGCAATCCGATGATCGTCTACGGTTTCTCGGTCACCGACGCCGATCTGATCATGAAGGACGGCAAGAGCCTCGAAGGCATCGGCGTCACGCCGGATGAAGTGATCCGTCCGACCGGCGCCGACCTCGCCGCCGGCCGCGATCCGGCGCTGGCCCGCGCCGCCGAGCTCGCCGGCGTGCCGATCGACGCCGTCGCGGCAGGGAAGTTGTTCCCGTATCAGTGGAAGTGAGGCGATCAGCCTCGCGGGTGTGATCGAATCACCGCTTCGAGCGGCTCGATGCGCTGCAGTAGTTCTTCTCTCAAGTCACTGATGCCGGGTCGGAACTCCTGCCGCAACGGCTCGGGATCGAACACGAGAGTCTGGATGCGCTCGAGCACCTCTTCGTGCAGGACACCCATGTAGCGCTTGAGGTCCTGGAACTCTTCTCTGAGCCCGAGCTGCTGCTCTCCGAGTTTGTCCTGGCGCTGTTCGAGCCCGCCTTGCCGCTTTTCCATCGAGCCTTGGCGCTCCTCGAGCCTGCCTTGCCGGTTTTCCAGCGAGCCTTGGCGCAGCTCGAGCTTCGACTGATTGCGTGCGAGCTTCGACTGATTGCGTGCGAGCTCCGACTGATTGCGCACGAGCTTCGACTGGTTCAGTTCGAGTTTGCCTTGTCGTTGCCCAAGCGCGCCCTGTCGGGCCGCGATCACACCCTGTCCGCGCTCCAGCCTATCCAGACGCTTCACGACCTTCGTCTGGCTCTTGACGACCACATCGAGCTTGCGCTCGATTCGTTCAAGACTTCGATCCGCCATCCACGACTCCCGAGACGACGATAGCATCGTCTTCTGCACCATGACACAGCAAGGCGAGTGCCATGTTCAATGATGGATGAATCGACCGGCGGTGCAGGAAGATCTCCCATGCTGCGATCCCGGCGTTATGTCGACGCCGCTGAAAATGCGATGACACGCGCGATCTCTTTCTCTCCCGGCTCGAAGAATCGCCTGACGCACCACGATCTCGATCGCTTCCCGAGCCGCTCGCTCTTCGATCGGCTGGCCCGCGCGGTTTGCACAGCGGGCTGCCTGCCGCGAAAGGAGCTGTACGAAGCGTGGGAAGTGGCGCGCCGCGCGCGGCGGCTGTTTCGCGGCGGCCGCGTCTTCGATCTCGGCGGCGGTCATGGTCTGCTCGCGCACGCGATGCTGCTGCTCGACGACGCGTCGCCGCACGCGTTCGTTGTCGACACCGCGCTGCCGAAGTCGGCGCCGCGCCTGCATGACGCGCTCGTCGAGGCGTGGCCGCGGCTCGGCGATCGCGTCACCGTCGTATGCGGCGAGGCGGACGACGTCGAGGTCGACGCCGATGACATCGTCGTCTCGTGCCATGCCTGCGGCGCGTTCACCGATCGTGTGATCGATCGCGCCGTGCGCGCGCGGGCACGTCTGGCGGTGCTGCCTTGCTGCCACGACGTCCAGACATGCGACAGCGGCGGTCTTACCGGCTGGCTGGACGCGCCGCTCGCGATCGACGTCGTCCGCGCGCAGCGGCTGGCGGCAAACGGCTATCGCATCCGCACGCAGACGATTCCCGCCGCGATCACGCCGAAGAACCGCCTCCTGCTCGGTGAGCCTGGTGCTGTTCGTTCGTGAGCAATGGTGTTCGTGTGCGGACGCGTTCATTTCGTTCGCATCGTGAGCACAGCTCATGCGTCAGGCGATGACCGAGCCGTTATGATCGCGGCCATGGCCACATTGCTTCAGGACCTGAAGTACGCCGTGCGCAGTCTGCGACGAGCGCCGGGCTTCGCGCTGGTCGTCATCCTCACGCTCGCGCTCGGCATCGGCGCCAATACGTCCATCTTCAGCATCGTCTACGCGGTGGTGCTGCGGCCGCTGCCGTACGCGCAGCCGCAGCAGCTCGTTCGGATTACCAGCGAGCTCGGCGGCCTCGGCGCCAGCGATACGGGCATGGCGGCGCTCGAGCTCTTCGACTACCAGGCGCGCACCGATCTGTTTTCCGGCGTCGCCGGCCTCTATCCGATCAACGCGAATCTCACCGGCGGTGAGCAGCCCGAGCGCGTCGAGGTGATGCTGGTCAGTCCGAACTATTTCTCGATCCTCGGCGCGGCGCCGCAGCTCGGCCGCGCGATCGGCCCGCAGGACGACGGCCCGGGCATTCCCGAGATCGCGGTGGTGAGCGACGGCTACTGGCGGCGCCGCCTCGGCGCCGACCCGAACGCCATCGGACGGACGGTGATGGTCGACGGCGATCCGTTCGTGATCGTCGGCGTCATGCCGCCCGGCTTCCGGCATCCCGGCCGCACCGTCGAAACGGACGTCGACCTCTGGAGTCCGGCCGGCTACCGCTCGATGCCGTTTCCGGATCCGACGCGGACGCGGCGGATGCTGCAGGGCGCCGTGGCGCGGCTCCAGCCGGGCGTGACGATCGACCAGGCGCAGGCGCGGCTCGACGCTTACGCGGCCGACATGCGGTCGCAGTTCCCGAGCGACTATCCCGCCAAAGACGGCTGGCGGCCGCGGCTCGTGCCGCTGCACGAAGACGTCGTCGATCGCGTCGCGGCGACGATGTGGATTCTGCTGAGCGCCGTGGGATTGCTGCTGCTCGTCGCGTGCGTCAACGTCGCCAATCTGATCCTCACGCGCGCGTCGGAGCGCCGGCAGGAGATCGCGATTCGTCGCGCGCTCGGCGCCAGTCAGGTGCGTCTGGCGCGGCAGATGATCACCGAGAGCGCCGTGCTGGCGACTGCCGGCGGCGCGCTCGGATTGCTGCTGGCCGCGTGGGGCATAGAGGCACTCGTCGCACTCGCGCCGAGCCGGGTGCCGCGCCTCGGCGAGGTGTCGCTCGACGCCGCCGCGCTCGTGGTCGCGACCGTGCTCGCGGGGATCACGACGGTGCTGTTCGGCGCCGCACCGGCGTGGCAGATGCGGCGATCCGGCACGTTCGCGGCCGCGAAGGAAGGTGGACCAGGCCGCAGCGCCGGCGCCGGGCGCACCCGCGTCCGTCACGCGCTCGTGACCACCGAGGTCGCGCTGGCGATGGTGCTGCTCGTCGGCGCCGGGTTGTTCGTCCGCAGCGTCGGTGAGCTGCTCACCGTGCCCCTCGGCTTCGACGCGCAGAATCTGCTGACCGCGCGCGTCTGGCTGCCGCGGCCGAACGACGCCGCCGCCGGCGTCTACCTCCGCCCGGAGAATCGCGTCACGTTCTATCGCGAGACACTGCGGAGAGTGCGGATGCTGCCCGGCGTCGAGCGCGCGGCGATGTCCACGCAGGTGCCGATGGGCGGGTACAACCCGCCGATCTTCTTCGAGCTCGACGGCGTCGATCCGGCGTCGCGGCCGACGCTGCACAACTTCCAGGTCTCGCCCGGCTATTTCGAGACCATGGGCATTCCGGTGACGCGCGGACGCGATTTCAGCGACGCCGATCGTCAGGGCGCCGAGCCGGTCGCGATCGTCAGCGAGGCGGCGGTGCGGCTCTACTGGCCGGGTCGCGACCCGATCGGATCGCGCATCCGGCTCTCGCCGCAGGCGCCGTGGATGACGATCATCGGCGTCGCCGGCGACGTCCGGCATCGCCGCCTCGACGACGCGCCGCAGCCGATGCTGTATCGATCGCTCGAGCAATCGTCGAATCTGACGCTGGCGCTGCTGCTGCGGACCAGCGGCGATCGCCCCGGTCTGGCCGAGGCGGTCTCGCGCGAAGTACGCGCCGTCGATCCCAACCTGCCCGTGTATGCGGTGCGGACGATGAGCGAGCTGCTCGAGACCGGCATCGCGCAGCGTCAGTTCGTGATGCGGCTGCTCGCCGCCTTCGGCGGCGCCGCGATCGGGCTGGCGCTGCTCGGGCTCTACGGCGTGATTTCGTATTCGGTGGCGCAGCGGACGCGTGAGATCGGCATCCGCATGGCGATCGGCGCGCGCGCCGCCGACGTCTCGCGGCTGGTCTTGCGACAGGGCCTGTCGCTGGCGCTGGCGGGCATGATCCTCGGCGCCCTGGCCGGCCTGGCGCTGGCGCGGCTGATTCGGACGCAGCTCTACGGCGTCGCGCCGTTCGACCCGGTCACGTTCGCCGCGGTCGGCGGGCTCATGGCGCTGACCGCCGCCGCGGCGGTGTACGTGCCGGCGCGCCGCGCCGCGCGGGTCGATCCGATCGTCGCGCTTCGCAGCGACGGCTGAGCGCGATCGTCGTAGGATGAAGGTCGCCCATGGGCGACCTTCGCGACGCGCTGCGCTTTCTGTGGGCGCACAAATCGTTCACGGCGACCGCGGTCCTGACACTCGCGGTCGGTCTCGGCGCGAACGCCGCGCTGTTCGGCCTCGTCAACGCGATCCTCAAACCGCTGCCGGTGCCCGACGCCGGCCGGATCGTGTCGATCGCCGCCGACACCCGAGGCGACGAGAGCGGCGGGTTTCAGTACGCGTTTTCCATCGACGCGATGGAGGATCTCCAGAAGCGCGCCGCGTCGTTCACCGACGTGTTCGCGGCGATGATCCGGTTCGGCGGCCTCGCCTCGGACCGCAAGCCGGCGCAGTTCTTCTTCGCGGCCGTCAGCAACAACTACTTCACGGCGCTCCGCGTGCAGCCGCATCTCGGGGCGTTGTTCACCGGCCCCTCCGGGGCGCCCGCGTCGGTCGTGCTCGGACATTCGTTCTGGATGAAGTACTTCGGCGGCGATCCGTCGGTCATCGGCCGCCCCGTCCGCGTCGACGGCCGGCCCGCGGTCGTCACCGGCATCGTCCCGAAGTCGTTCCTCGGCACCTTCATGGGTCTCGAGATCGACGGCTACCTGACGCTCGACGATCTCAAGGTCGTCGATCCCGACGTCGAGCGCTGGCTGTATCGCAACCGCCGCGCCCGTCCGCTCTTCGTCTACGGCCGGCTGAAGCCGGGCGTCAGCGTCAGCGAAGCGGACGCCGAGATGAAGGGCCTGATGGAGACGCTCGGCGTCGAGCACGCCGAGACCGACGCGGGTGTCACCGCGCGCGTCGTGCCCGAGCCGTTGGCGCGGCCGCTGCCGATGCGCACCGTCGCCGACGCGATTCCGGTCGTCCGCCTCTTCAGCCTGGCGATTGCCGCGCTGGTGCTGCTGCTGGCCTGCATGAACGTCGTCAACCTGCTGCTCGTGCGCGCGACGGCGCGGCAGCGCGAGATGGCCGTCCGCGCCGCGCTCGGCGCCAGCCGGGCGCGGCTGGCGCGGCAGACGATCGCCGAGGGCCTGGTGCTCTCGTGTCTTGGTGGTCTTGCCGGTCTCGTCGTCGGGCAGTGGGTCACGGGCGTCTTCGTGTCGCGCTTCGACATCGGCGCCGATCTGCCGTTCGCGATTGACGTCGGCTTCGACTGGCGCGTGTTCCTGTACTCGCTCGCCGCCGCGCTGCTGACCGGCGCGGCGATGGGACTGTGGCCGGCGTGGCGGGCGTCGCGCGCGGACGCCCGCGCGGCGCTGCACGACGGCGGCAAGAGCGGCTCGGACAGCGTCGATCGACAGCGCCTTCGCCGGCTCCTGGTCGTCGGACAGATCGCCGGATCGCTGGCGCTGCTCGTCGTCGCCGGCCTGTTCGTCGGCAGTCTGACGTCGGCGCAGCGCATCGATCTGGGGTTCGACGCCGCGCACCTGATCACGATGCGGCTCGATCCGCGCCAGGTCGCCTACGACGAGGCGCGCACCAACACGTTCTACAAGGATCTGATCGACCGCGTCGCGGCGTGGCCGGACGTCGCCTCCGCGTCGGTCGCGTTCAACGTGCCCATGACCTACCTGGTCGGCGGCGGCTCGATCTTCATCGAAGGTCAGCCAGTCGACGACAGCCAGCCGCCGGCGACGTTCCTGAACCGCGTCGGCCACGGCTACTTCGAGACGATGCAGATCCCGATCGTTCGCGGCCGCGCCTTCACCGAGGACGACGAGCAGGTGACCGCGAAGACGCGGCGGATCGCGATCGTCAACGAGACGATGGCGAAGCGGTTCTGGCCGGGCCAGAATCCGATCGGCAAGCGCTTCCGTGTCTACAGCGCGACCGAACCGCTGCTCGAGGTCGTCGGCGTCGCGCGCGACAGCAAGTACGTGCTGATCTTCGAGCAGCCGCGGCCGTTCTTCTATCTGCCGATGGAACGCGACGTCTCGATGCGGACCCTGCACGTGCGCGCCAAGGGCGATCCGCGGTTTCTGGCGACGCGTCTCGAGCGCGAGGTCGCCGCGCTCGAGCCCGACCTGCCGATCGCCGATCTGCGGACGATGGAGCAGTCGCTCGCCGGCGTCTTCGGCTACTTGATCTTCCGCATCGGCGCCGTGCAGGCCGGGGCGATGGGCATCGTCGGCTGCGTGCTGGCGATCGTCGGCGTCTACGGCGTCGTCTCGTTCGGCGCCAGCCTGCGAACGCGCGAGATCGGCATCCGCATGGCGCTCGGCGCGCAGCCGCGCGAGGTCCTGCAGCTCATCCTGGGTCAGGGTGTGCGGTTGGTGATCGTCGGGCTCGCGGTCGGCTTGACCGCGGCCGTCGGCCTCGGCCGCGTGATTGCCGGGTTTCTGCCGCTGGTCGACGCCGCGGACTACACCATCTTCGCGGCCATCGCGCTTGCGCTCGGCGCGCTGGCCGTCATCGCCTGCTATCTACCAGCCCGGCGTGCGACCAGGGTGTCGGCAATGGTGGCGCTCCGGCACGAATAGGGGTACGACGGATGATGGCGGGTGACGCCTGGCCTGATGCGAACCTTATTTCACCCGGCCCACGTACTTGTCGAGCCAGCTCACGACCTCGGCGATCACCTGATTTCGCTTGGTCCCAACGATTTCGTGTCCGCCCGGGTAGAGGACGTGCTTCTTGTCTGCCGCCGGCGTGCCGAGCGCGTCGAACAGAGGCCGCTGCGACGTCTGCACCGGGAAGATGAAGTCCTGGTCGCCGTTGATCATCAGCACCGGGACGCGCACGCGCGGTGCGAAGGTGAAGGTGTCCGCCTCTGGTGCGGGCGTCGACTGCTGCAAGCCGCCAAGAAGCAGCACCCCGGCTTTGAAGCGCGTCTCGAGCGCGAGCGGGATCGCCCCCAGGCGCGCTC
>DASTCC010000145.1:0-3780 GCA_035711465.1 Vicinamibacterales bacterium | reverse complement strand
CCCGACCAGACTCGCGGGCACGCCCGAGTAGATGGCGTCGACGAGTGCCGGATCATTCTTCTTGTAGGCCTTGATCACGGCCGCGGCGTGGACGCCGGTCGCGGTCCGGAACGCGTCGCGGCCGACGACCGGGTAGTTCGGCGGGATCTCGACATGGCACGCCCGCGACACGAGCTGACAGTAGTGCTCGAGCCGGCTCAGATCGGCCTCGCGGCGGCCCATCAGCACCAGATTCGCGAGCAGCAGGTCCATCGGCGTGTTGCCGACGCGCTCGCCGATGCCGAGCGCGGCGCCGTGCAGACGCGTGGCGCCGGCGTCGGCGGCGGCGAGGCTGTTCTCGATCGCCAGGTCGCGATCGCGGTGGCCGTGCCAGTCGATGCCGACGCCGCCGCCGCAGTCGTCGATGACGCTCTGGACGAAGCGCACGACCGCGCGCGCGCCGGCCGTCGTCGCGTGGCCGACGGTGTCGGCGATGCAGACACGCTTGGCGCCGGCGCGGATCGCCGTCGAATACAGACGCCGCAGCGACTCCGGATCGGCCCGCGTCGTGTCCTCGGTGACGTACATCGCCGGCAGGCCTTCCTTGACGGCGAAGCCGATCGCCTCGGCGGTCAGCCGCTCGAGCCGGTCGAGCGTCCAGTCCTCGGTATAGAGGCGAATCGGGCTCGAGCCGACGAAGGTGCAGCATTCGATCGCGAGGCCGGTGCGATGCGCGATGTCGACGATCGGCTGGACGTCGGCGAGCATGGTCCGCGCCGCGCAATTGGCCGCAACCGGCAGCTTCGCTGCGACGATCTCGCGCGCCAGCAGCTCGACGTCGGCGACGACGTGCGGTCCGGCGCCGGGCAGGCCGATGTTGGCGGTGTCGATGCCGAGCGCGGCGATCTCGTGCAGGATCGCGATCTTCTCGTCGATCGCCGGCGTCCGCACCGACGGCGACTGCAGCCCGTCGCGCAGCGTCTCGTCGTCGAGCTGCAGCGGCGCGGTCGGCGACGCCGGCGCGTCGACCGTGTTCCAGTCGTAGATCAGCGGATGTGTCACGGCGTCGACGTCCCTTTCGCGGCGCGGTCGCGGGCGCGGCCCGCCGGGCGGGCGAACACGGTGACCAGCCCGAGGCCGGTGACCAGCGCCGCCCAGGTGGTCGCGGCGATCACGCCGAGGTAGCGCGCTTCGCCCATCACCGCGCCGATCGACGGCTCGGCGCCGAGCCCGAGCTCGAACGCGGCGCGCTTCTGCAGGTACTCACGCTCGCCGCGCGAGACGTAGAGATCGAAGAAGCCATTCCAGATCGCGGCGCCGACGATGATCCAGATCGCGGCCAGAACGGCGCGTCGCACTCAGGCTCCGAGATAGCGGATGACCATCGCGGTGATGTCGTCGCTCTGCGGCGTGCCGCGGCTGAACGCGCGGACGGCGCTCACCAGCCGATCGACCACCACCGCCGCGGGCTGGTCGCGGTGCTGTTCGACCACCGCCTGGAGCCGCGAATCGCCGAACTCCTCGCCGGCGGCGTTGAGCGCCTCCGAGACGCCGTCGCTGAAGATGACGATCAGATCGCCCGGCGAGAGCTCCACCGTCTCCTGCGCGTAGGGCGCGAACTCGAGCAGGCCGACCACCGGCCCGCCGTCCTCCAGACGCTTGATCGACGACGTGCCGACCACGAACGGCGGGTTGTGACCGGCGTTGCAGTAGGTCATCTTGCCGTCGGCGGTGAGCGTGCCGAAGAGCAGCGTCACGAAGCGCGACTCGAGGCCGCGGCGGCAGAGCGCCTTGTTCATGCTGGTGACTGCGTGCGCCGGCCCTTCGGCGTGCTCGGCCTGCGACGCGAACATCCCCTGCATCAGCGCGCTCATCAGCGCCGCCGGCGGCCCCTTGCCGGCGACGTCGCCGAGCGTGAAGCCGAACGACTTCGGCGCGTCGATGTCGATGTAGTCGAAGAAGTCGCCCCCGATCGACCGGCACGGGATGCTCGCCGCGGCCGCCTCGACGAAGCCGAGGCTGGCCCGCGCCTTCGGCAGCAGCGCCTGCTGGATCTCGGCGGCGATCCGCATCTCCTGCTCCATCCGCGACTTCTCGAGCTTGTCGCGGTAGAGCCGCGCGTTCTGGATGGCCACGGCCGCCTCGGCGGCGAGCGTCTCGAGACCGGCGCGGGTGCCGTCCGAGAGCAACCGGCCCTTCTCGCGGCTGTCGAGATAGAGCACGCCGATGCGCCGATCCTCGGACTTCGCCTCGGCGCTGTCCACGTAGGTCACCTGCGTCAGCGGGATGCAGACGACGTTGCGGATGCCGAGCGCGACCGTGACGCCATGGATGTCCGCATGCCCGCCGTCGAGCAGGTCGGCGACGACGCGCGAGACGCCGGTGCGATAGACCTCTTCGGGGATCTTCTGGCTGGTCGCGAAGGTCGCGTCGGTGAGCGCCTGCTTGTCGCGGCCCCGGGCCAGCTTGAACTCGAGCTTGCCGTCGTGCTCGGCGAGCATGATGAAGCCGCGCTCGGCGCCGGAGATCTCGAGCGCCGCGTCGAGAACGAGCCCGAGCACGTCGTGGAGCACGCGGCCCGAGCCGAGGGCGCGGAAACTTTCGAGCAGCGCCGTGATCTGCCGCAAGTCGTCGCGGGCGCCGGTGGTCGACCGTCCGCTCAGGCTGCGGTCGTCGTCGCTGCTGTGGAAGACGAGGTCGGCGCCGCCGCCGCGGCCGAGCCGGATGCGATCGCCCGTGCGCAGCTCGCACTCGGTGACCGCCTCGCCGTTGACGAACGTGCCGTAGCGCGATTCGCGATCGCGGACGACGTGGCGGTCGCCCTCGCGCGTGATCTCGGCATGCTCGCGCGAGACCTCGCTCCCTCCAAGACGTAAGTCGTTGGTCTCGCGGCGGCCGATGGAAAAGGGAAATTTGTCCAGCGTGACGACCCGTTCGCCGAGCACGTCACGCACTTCGAGCCGGGGCACAGCCATCGGAAAACGCCTCAGTGTACAACGAAGCCGGCCGGGGTCATCGCCGCCGCAGCAGGGTCCAGAACAGGACCACCCCCGTGACCGCCAGGGCCGCATACAGGCCCGTCCTCGCGCCGCCGCCGGCATCGGTCTGCGGCACGAGCGCTCCCAGGACGGCCATCAACGCGCCCAGCAGGGCAACCACGACCAGCGTCCAGCCCGGACGCCGCCGCGCGGCGGGCGCGGTCTGCTGTCGTTTCGGCGCCGCCGGAATGGCCGTCGGCGCGCCGCACCGATAGCACACGATCGCCTTGTCGGCGATCTCCGCTCCACACGACGTGCACTGCAAGGGGGCTCCCGTGTGATAGAAACACTGTCCAGCCGCCGGACCGCGCGGCCCTGCCTATCTTATCCCTCGTGATTCCGATTCAGGACGCGCTGCCGCCACGCTCGACGCCCTGGGTCACGTGGACGATTGCCGCCGTCAACGCGCTCGTCTTCTTCTACGGGCAGCTGCGCGGCCCCGACGTGCAGGCCGCATTGCTCCTCGATCACGCGGTGACGCCGGTCGCCTTCTCGTGGCTCGACGCCGTCTCGTCGGTGTTCCTGCACCAGGGCTACACGCACCTCGCCCTCAACCTCGTCGCGCTGCTCGTCTGCGGCGAGAACGTCGAGGACCGCTTCGGCCACGCGCCGTTCGCCTGCCTCTACGCCGCCGCGGGCGTGGCCGCGGTGACGATCGCGACGTGGATATCGCCGACGTCGATCGGGCTGCTCGTCGGCACCGGCGGCGCGATAGGCGCGGTGCTCGGGGCCCATCTCGCGCTGTTCCCGCACGGACGCGTGC